>NZ_JABWQS010000045.1:0-48404 GCF_014268545.1 Pseudomonas sp. SWRI81 | reverse complement strand
AGCAGGCTCACTCCTACAATTGGAATGCGTTCCCCTGTAGGAGTGAGCCTGCTCGCGATGGCGCCAGTCCAGTCACAGCACATTTCAGCCTGTGCAACATCTGGTAACGCCTTCAAAAAGTGTTCGATTGTGGTGGTAAATGTGAGTCCTTATCATTTGCCTCACAATTCCCGACCGAGAGACCACTCCCATGTTGGCACCCAAGCGTCTTCTGACTGCACTGGCCTTGACCCTGATCGGCAGCACCACGGCCCAGGCCGCCGACGAGGTGGTGGTTTATTCCTCGCGTATCGACGAACTGATCAAACCGGTCTTCGACGCCTACACCGCCAAGACCGGGGTGAAAATCAAGTTCATCACCGACAAGGAAGCGCCGCTGATGCAGCGCATCAAGGCCGAAGGCGAGAACGCTACCGCCGACCTGCTGCTCACCGTCGATGCCGGCAACCTCTGGCAGGCCGAGCAAATGGGCATTCTGCAGCCGTTCACCTCGAAAACCATCGACGCCAATATCCCGTTGCAATATCGCGCCTCCAGCCACGCCTGGACCGGTCTGAGCCTGCGCGCGCGGACCATCGCCTATTCGACCCAACGGGTGAAGCCGGGCGAGCTGACCACTTACGAAGCGCTGGCTGACAAGAACTGGGAAGGCCGCTTGTGCCTGCGCACCGCGAAGAAGGTCTACAACCAGTCGCTGACCGCGACCATGATCGAAGTGCATGGCGCCGAGAAGACCGAGAAGATTCTCAAGGGCTGGGTCAATAACCTATCCACCGACGTGTTCTCCGACGACGTCGCGGTGCTTGAGGCGATCAACGCCGGGCAGTGTGATGTCGGCATCGTCAACACCTACTACTACGGTCGCCTGCACAAGCAGAAGCCGGACCTGCCGGTGAAACTGTTCTGGCCGAACCAGGCGGATCGTGGCGTGCACGTCAACCTGTCGGGCATCGGCCTGACCAGGCATGCGCCGCACCCGGAAGCGGCCAAGGCGCTGGTCGAGTGGATGACCACACCCGAGGCGCAGAAAATCTTCGCTGACGTAAACCAGGAATTCCCGGCCAACCCGGCGGTGGCACCTTCCGAAGAAGTGGCGGCGTGGGGCAAGTTCATCGCTGATACCTTGCCGGTGGAAGTGGCGGGCAAGCGTCAGGCTGAAGCGATCCGGATGATGGATCGGGCGGGTTGGAACTGACCCAGCGTTTATACTGCGCCACGCGACACTGATCGTTCCCACGCTCTGCGTGGGAATGCATCCATCGACGCTCTGCGTCGTGCCGCTGAAAGCGTGACGCGGAGCGTCACAGGATGTGTGCCCACGCAGAGCGTGGGCACAATCATTTGAACGAGATCGTTTCTTTGGCCCACCCCGCCCAACGCCGCTGGTACCCCATAGTCTTCACCATCGCCGCGCTGGTGCTGTTGCCCCTGAGTGTCCTGCTGCTGTCGTGGCAGACCATCGATCAGCAGATCTGGTCGCACCTGTGGCAAACCCAGATGCCGCGTCTGCTCGGCAATACCCTGACGCTGATTGTCGGTGTCGGTGTCGGTGTGACCCTGCTTGGGGTCAGCCTTGCCTGGCTCACCAGCCTCTGCGAATTCCCCGGTCGGCGCTGGCTGGACTGGGCGCTGATGCTGCCTTTCGCCATTCCGGCTTATGTATTGGCGTTCGTCTTTGTCGGCCTGCTCGATTTCGCCGGCCCCGTGCAGACCCTGCTGCGCGAAGGGTTCGGCGCGGGCCTGCGCCTGCCACGGGTACGCTCGACCGGCGGGGTGATTGTGGTGCTGGTGCTGGTCTTTTATCCCTATGTTTACCTGCTGGCACGCACCGCATTCCTCGCCCAGGGCAAAGGCCTGATGGAAGCGGCGCGGGTGCTTGGGCAATCGCCCTGGCAGGCGTTCTGGCGCGTGGCGTTGCCGATGGCGCGCCCGGCGATTGGCGCCGGTGTGGCGCTGGCGCTGATGGAGACCCTCGCCGATTTCGGTGCGGTGTCGGTATTCAACTTCGACACTTTCACCACTGCGATCTACAAAACCTGGTACGGCTTCTTCAGCCTGCCCAGCGCCGCGCAACTGGCCAGTCTGTTGCTGTTGGTGGTGATGCTGGTGCTGTACGGCGAACGCCGGGCGCGTGGGGCGAACCGGGCGAGTAACGAGCGGCCCCGGGTCAAGGCGCTGTATCACTTGCGCGGGGTCAAGGCATTGGCGGCCACGAGCTGGTGCGGTCTGGTGTTCGCCTGTGCCTTCGTCATCCCGGTGCTGCAACTGATCGTCTGGTTCTGGCAGCGCGGGCGTTTCGATCTGGACGAGCGCTATGCCGGACTGATCCTGCACACCCTGTACCTGGGCGCGATGGCCGCGTTGATTACTGTTAGCGTGGCGTTGCTGCTGGCCTTTGCGCGGCGGCTGGCACCGACCCGTGCGATCGGTTCCGGGGTCGGCCTGGCCAACCTTGGCTACGCCTTGCCGGGTTCGGTGCTGGCGGTGTCGATCATGCTGGCGTTCAGTTATCTGGACCGCGAGCTGGTGATTCCGCTTTCCGCCTGGCTGGGCGGCGCGGGCAAACCGTTGCTGCTGGGCAGTCTGGCGGCGTTGTTGATGGCCTATCTGGTGCGTTTCGTTGCTGTGGCGTACGGGCCGCTGGAAAGCAGTCTGGCACGCATACGGCCGTCTTTGCCCGAAGCGGCACGCAGTCTGGGTGTCAGTGGGCCGCGACTGTTTTTCAAAGTGTATCTGCCGTTGTTGCTGCCCGGCACGCTGAGCGCTGCATTGCTGGTGTTTGTCGATGTGCTCAAGGAAATGCCAGCGACCCTGCTGATGCGCCCGTTTGGCTGGGACACACTGGCCGTGCGTATCTTTGAAATGACCAGTGAAGGGGAGTGGGCCCGGGCGTCGCTGCCAGCGCTGACCCTGGTTCTGGTCGGCCTGTTGCCGGTCATCGGTTTGATCCGCCGCTCGGCGCACCGAAACACTTAGTCGTCAGTCCTGAATCATGCGGCTACAATGCGCGGCATTCGGTGCGGTTCGTCTGACGGACCTGTTCGCTGGGATCGGCTCAAAGCCTGTAATTCAAGGCTTTCGCCCGTGCAGCGGCAGTCCGCACCTTCGCCACGCCCGGAAGGAGAAACCCATGGGACAGCGTACGCCTCTGTATGACCTGCACCTCGCGCTTGGTGCGAAGATGGTCGATTTTGGCGGTTGGGACATGCCACTGCATTACGGCTCGCAGGTCGAGGAACACCACGAGGTGCGCCGTGATTGCGGGGTGTTCGATGTATCCCACATGACTGTGATCGATGTTTGCGGCCACCAGGCCAAGGCCTGGCTCCAGCATTTGCTGGCCAATGATGTCGAGCGCCTGCACAGTCCCGGCCGGGCGTTGTACAGCACCATGCTCAACGAGCGCGGCGGCATCGTCGACGACATGATCGTCTACCGTCTCGATGAGGCGTACCGGCTGGTGTTCAACGCCTCGACCCGCGATCAGGATCTGGCGTGGATGAACGCGCAGCTCGGCGAGTACGACGTGCAACTGCATGAGCGCACCGAACTGGCCATGCTCGCCATTCAGGGCCCGCAAGCCCGGCACAAGATCGCCGAACTGGTGAGCCAGTCGCGTGCCGCGCTGATCCAGCAACTCAAACCTTTTGAAGGCCACACCGACGGTGACTGGTTTATCGCCCGCACCGGTTACACCGGTGAGGACGGCCTGGAAATCGCGCTGCCGGCGGACCAGGCGCCGGGCTTCTTCAACGATCTGGTCGGTGCCGGTATTTCCCCGATCGGCCTCGGTGCCCGCGACACCCTGCGGGTTGAAGCCGGAATGAACCTCTACGGTCAGGACATTCA
This sequence comes from Pseudomonas sp. SWRI81, assembly GCF_014268545.1. NCBI lineage: Bacteria > Pseudomonadati > Pseudomonadota > Gammaproteobacteria > Pseudomonadales > Pseudomonadaceae > Pseudomonas > Pseudomonas sp. SWRI81. Next base: position 44,555 of record NZ_JABWQS010000045.1, on the reverse strand, counting down.
TCAGGACGTCTCGCCACTGGCCTCGAACATGGCCTGGAGCATCGCCTGGGAACCGGCCTCGCGCCAGTTCATTGGCCGCACCGCCCTGGAGGCGGAAAAAGCCGCTGGCGTGGCGCACAAACTGGTCGGTCTGGTGCTGGAAGAACGCGGCGTTTTGCGCGCTCATCAAGTTGTTCGCATCGCGGATGTTGGCGAAGGGGAGATCACCAGTGGTAGTTTCTCTCCTACGCTAAGCAAATCGATTGCCCTGGCGCGTGTTCCGATGGCAACTGCCGACCGCGCCGAAGTGGAAATTCGTGGCAAGTGGTACCCGGTGCGAGTGGTCAAACCGACCTTCGTGCGCCATGGCAAAACCTTGATCTAACCTTTCCCGGCGGGCCTGACCGCTGACCTGATTGCTGAGGACACCAAAGATGAGCGATATCCCTGCCGAACTGCGTTTCGCCGAAAGTCATGAATGGGCACGCCTGGAAACCGACGGCACCGTCACCGTGGGCATCAGCGATCACGCGCAAGAAGCGCTGGGCGATGTGGTGTTCGTCGAACTGACCGAAGTGGGCAAGGTGTTTGCTGCTGGCGACCAATCCGGCGTGGTCGAGTCGGTGAAGGCCGCGTCTGACATCTATGCCCCGGTCAGCGGTGAAGTCATCGCGATCAACGAAGAGCTGGGCGGCTCGCCGGAGCTGTTGAACTCCGATCCGTACGGCGCGTGGATCTTCAAGCTCAAGCCAAGCGACAAGGCCGAACTGGACAAGCTGCTGGATGCCGGCGCCTACAAGGCTGCCATCGGCGAGTAATTCGCTGGCAATGCCCAAGGCCCCGACTCGTCGGGGCTTTTTTGTGGGTGACGCAAATCCAATGCAGGAGTGAGCCTGCTCGCGATAGCGGTCTGGCAGTTATATTTTAGGCGACAGATTAACCGCTATCGCGAGCAGGCTCACTCCTACAAGGGTTTTGTGTTGAATTTGAAATCCGCGCAAAAAATGCCGCTCGATCGAGCGGCATTTGCATGTGCGCGAAGCTTATTCGGACGCCACCGCGTTCTTCGCCAGAATCGCGTTCGCCAATTCCATGTCCGATGCCTGCAGGCCCGGGTTGTCGGCGCGGACTTTCTGCATCGCCGCTTCCAGATACGGGCCGCGAATGCCGCCGTCACTGGCAACGAAGCTGCCGGCATCATCCTGAGCGGCGACGATCAGTTTGTGATCCTTGAAGGTCAGGTAAGTCGAGCCGGTTGTGGCACCGGAAGAAATGACGTTACGCCAAAAGCTGTCAGCCATGGCCGAACCAACGGGAAGCGAGAGCAGGGCCAGGGTGGCGACAGCAACTTTGAGACGCATGATGAGATGACTCCTGGGGATTAACTACGGCGTTGGATTGCCAACCCCCGATCCAGTTCCGTGCCGACTTATTTCAACTCACTTTGCGGCGTCACCCGCAGCACTTCTTCTACCGTGGTCAGTCCCGCCGCGACTTTCTGCGCGCCGGACAGGCGCAGACTGCGCATGCCTTCCTTGAAGGCCTGGCGGCGGATTGCCGTGAGGTCGGTGTCCGGGGTGATAAAGGCCTTGAGGCTGTCGCTCAATTGCATGATTTCGTAGACCCCGGCGCGTCCGCGATAACCGGTATCGCGGCACTCCAGGCAACCGATCGCCCGCTGCGCATTGCTCGGCAGCGGCGCCTGCCAGGGCCGCGTCAGCGTTTGCCAGTCTTCATCCTCAAGCGTCAGCGGCGCCTTGCAGTGCGGGCACAGGGTACGCACCAGCCGTTGGGCCATGACCCCAAGCACGGTGGCCTTGATCAGGTAATGCGGCACGCCGAGTTCGAGGAGGCGGCTGATGGCGCTGGGTGCATCGTTGGTGTGCAGGGTCGACAACACCAGGTGCCCGGTCAACGCGGCCTGAATCGCCATTTCAGCGGTTTCCAGGTCGCGGATCTCGCCGATCATGATGATGTCCGGGTCCTGTCGCATCAGCGCACGCACCCCCGCGGCGAAGCTCAGGTCGATGTTGTGTTGCACCTGCATCTGGTTGAAGGCCGGCTCGACCATCTCGATCGGGTCTTCGATGGTGCAAAGGTTGACCTCCGGCGTCGCCAGTTTTTTCAGCGTGGTGTACAGCGTGGTGGTCTTGCCCGAGCCGGTTGGCCCGGTGACCAGAATGATGCCGTTGGGCTGGCGGGTCATGTCCTGCCAGCGGCGCAGGTCATCGGCGCTGAAGCCCAGTTGGTCAAAATTCTTCAGTAGCACTTCGGGGTCGAAAATCCGCATGACCATTTTTTCGCCGAATGCCGTTGGCAACGTTGATAGACGCAGCTCGACTTCGCCGCCATCCGGGGTCTTGGTCTTGACCCGGCCGTCCTGGGGTTTGCGCTTTTCCGCGACATTCATGCGGCCGAGGCTCTTCAGGCGGCTGACGATCGCCATGGTCACCTGCGGCGGAAATTGGTAAACGTTGTGCAGCACGCCGTCGATGCGAAAGCGCACGGTGCCATGCTCGCGGCGCGGTTCGATGTGGATATCGCTGGCGCGCTGCTGGAAGGCGTACTGGAACAGCCAGTCGACGATGTTGACGATGTGCGCGTCGTTGGCGTCCGGCTCCTGATCACTGGCGCCGAGGTTGAGCAACTGTTCGAAGTTGCCGAGGTTGCTGCCCTGAGCATCGGCATTGCTGGCGCCGCTGACCGATTTGGCCAGACGAAAGAATTCGACACTGAAACGCTGGATATCCACCGGGTTGGCCACGACCCGTTTGATCGGCAGCTTCAGCACGTGGGTCAGATCGGCCTCCCAACCGTTGACATAAGGCTGGGCGCTGGCCACGGTCACCGAATCGCGATCTACGGCGACGGCGAGAATCCGGTGGCGCTGGGCGAAGGCATACGACATCAGCGGCGTGATCGCCGCGACGTTGATTTTCAGCGGGTCGATGCGCAAGTACGGCTGGCCGGCCTGTTGTGCCAGCCACAGGGTCAGGCTCTCCAGGTCAAGGTGTTTGCCCGGGCGGCTGAGGTCGTCGAGCTGCTGACTGGCGATGAATTCCAGTGGATGCATCTGGCCGTGCGCAGCGTGGCGACGGCGGGCATTGAGCGCCTGTTCCGCCGAGTCCTGGCAAATGAAGCCTTGGGCGACCAGTTCACGTAATACCTCGTTGAGGTCCAGCCAGCGGTCCTGAGTGACAAATTGAACGGACATGCGGCTTTCCTTTTTGAGCGTCATGCACAAAAGGATAGTCGTGGCCCTGCTGACCGTTGGGCCACTACCCGACGAAGCCGTTGCCGGATTTGTCAGCCGGCGGCCTGCGCTGGCGCATCCCACGCCGCGTCGGTGTTGTGCAGATTCACCGAGCAGACGCTGATCAGGTTACGAAGTTTTTCCGCGATCACTTGCGCGCGATGCCAGCTCAGGCCGCTCATGATCAGGTCGATCGACAGCAGATCGTCGCGCCGCTGCACGCTCACCTGCTCCGGCGTCAGGCATTGCAGCGCAAACAGATTCAGCACCCGCACCAGCAGATCCGGCTCGGCCTCGGCGAGAATCCGGTACTGCGCCAGGCAGTGTGCGTTATTGATATTCCAGACATCGGCGCGAGTCGGTGTGCTGTTCACGGCTTCAAGGTGCGGCATGGCGAGTCTCCAAAATCACTGGAGGAATTTTTACATTCGGTGCGGGGTATTTCTTGGCTATGATCGACGCTATTGGCGATATATCGAACTGGATAATTCGCAGTAGCTGACTTTCGAGGTTTTTTTATGCACAGCGATCTGGATGCTTACGACCGCAAGATCCTCGCCTTGTTACAGGAAGACGCTTCGCTGTCGAGCGCGCAGATCGCCGAGCAGGTGGGCCTGTCGCAGTCGCCGTGCTGGCGGCGGATTCAGCGTATGAAAGAGGAGGGCATCATTCGCGGTCAGGTGACGTTGCTTGATCGCAAGAAGATCGGCCTGAATACGCAGATTTTCGCCGAGATCAAACTCAACGCCCATGGCCGCTCGAATTTCACTGAATTCACCGAGGCGATTCGCGGCTTTCCGGAAGTGCTGGAGTGTTATGTGCTGATGGGCGCGGTGGATTTTCTGTTGCGCATTGTCGCGGCGGACATCGAGGCGTACGAGCGCTTCTTCTTCGAAAAACTGTCGCTGGTGCCGGGGATCCAGGAAGTGAACTCGATTGTGGCGCTGTCGGAGATCAAGTCCACCACCAGCCTGCCCGTGTAGCGCGGATGGCCTGTGTGGCGAGGGGATTCATCCCCGCTGGGCTGCGCAGCAGTCCCCGCTTTTTTAAGAGCGGGGCCGCTTCGCGACCCAGCGGGGATGAATCCCCTCGCCACAGGGGGGTCACATGCGCAGGAGCATTTTCCACGCGCGGTTCTGGTACACCGCAATCGCCTGCTGCTTGCGCGCATCGAGCAGTTCGTCGGTGATGGTCGGCTCGTTGGCCAATTGCGCCAGCTTGTTCAGTTCGCCGTACAGCCGATCCATTTCCGGGATGTCCAGCACATTGCGCGCATGGTGCAGCCAGACCTGAATGCGCTCGATACGCGGCAGTTGCTCAGCCAGATCTTCCGGCTGCTGCTGATAACGCTGCAACTGCAGGGCCGTGGCTTCTTCGCCCAGCAGGCGCGGCAACCAGCTGTGCAACTGCGCGCCACCCTGGCGGTTGCCGCGCACGTTACGGTCGACGGTCCAGGTGCGGGCCAGCAACCAGCGCGAAGCGTTCAGTGAGAACTGCCCCCAGCGCGGGCCTTCGAGTTCTTCGAGGAACTGCTCCGGCGCGGCTTTGCGCACGTCTTCGTCTTCGATGCCGACCTGCACCAGCGGGCGCCAGTCTTCCAGCAAGGCATCAAGGGCCACGCGCAGATCGTGGGTCGACTGACGCGGCGCCGCCTGGCCGAGGCTGCTCAGCAGGGCGCGCATTTCGGCAAGGTTCTCGACCCAGTCCAGCAGCAGGCGCCAGTGGCCGTTGAAGCGATACTGTTCGGCCAGGCGCTGGCTGCTGCCGAGCAAGTGCCAGCTCAGCGCGGCGAAGGCGTCGTCCAGTTGGGTTTCCGGCGTCAGCTCTGGCGCCGGCAGGCTCAGCGAATAGCTGTTGGCGTCGTGCAGACGATAACCGCGCTCGGCCTTGCTGATGTCACACGGCATCAACGCCAGGGTTTCGGCCAGTTCAGCGGCCAGCTCCAGCAGCGCGGCCGGCTCGCCTTCGCGCAGTTCCAGTTCCAGCTCGCAGATTTCTTCTTTCTGCTTGCCGACCACGACGTGACCCAGATCCAGCGCGGCTTCGATGACCACTTTGGTCTTGCCACGGCCCCAGGCGATTTCGGCGCGCTCGCGGACGAAATCGGTGGTGAAGATCGGCTTGAGGGTTTTCTTGTCCAGCTCGGCCAGCGACTCGGGCCAGCATTCGCCGTCGAGTTTCTTCACGTCGAGTTTGGCTTTGGCAAGTTTCCAGTCGTACTCGTTTCGCTCGGACAAACCGGCGACGCTGTGGCCACGGGTCTTGAGGGTCTGAATCACTTCGTCACCGTCTTTGCGCAGGCGCAGGGCAACTTTGGCCTGGGCCAGGTCGCGCTCGGGAGTGTCGAAGTACTGGTTCATCAACTCACGGCGTTCCCAGCCACTTTTGTTGCGTTTTTTCAGGAGCGGGTGCTCGCGCAGGGCGGCGAGGGTTTCGCGGCTGACGCGGAGTTTGATTTCGGTTTCTTTTTGCATGGCCGGAAAATCCAGGATCGGGAGCGCAGCCGGGGGAATGTGTGGCTGCCAAGGCCGTGCAGTGTACAGGACTCAAACTTCCTACGCCCTGCGGCGGTTTATTCCGAGCGCCGGATGGTTCTATGATGGACCTCAAATCGGGAGTTGGAGTCAGCGATGCCTTTGCCGTCCATGCAAGACCAGTTCGCGGCGCTGATTGCCACGCCATCGGTCAGCTGTACCCAACCGAGCCTCGACCAGTCCAATCGGGCGGTGATCGATCTGCTCGCCGGGTGGCTGGGCGAGCTGGGTTTCAACTGCGATATCCGCCAGGTCAGCCCCGGCAAATTCAATCTGCTCGCCAGTTTCGGCAGCGGTCCCGGCGGGCTGGTGCTGGCCGGACACAGCGACACGGTGCCGTATGACGATGCTTTATGGCAGACCGACCCGCTGAAGCTCACTGAAGTCGACGGTCGCTGGGTCGGTCTGGGCAGTTGCGACATGAAGGGCTTCTTTGCGCTGGTCATCGAAGCCGTGCAACCGCTGATCGATCAACCGTTCAAGCAACCGCTGCTGATCCTCGCCACTTGCGACGAAGAAAGCTCGATGTCCGGTGCCCGCGCACTGGCCGAAGCCGGGCAACCGCTGGGCCGCGCGGCGGTGATCGGCGAGCCCACCGGGCTCAAACCGATCCGCATGCACAAAGGCATCATGATGGAGCGCATCGACATCCTTGGGCAGAGCGGCCATTCCTCGGACCCGCGTCTGGGCCACAGTGCGCTCGAAGCCATGCACGATGCGATCGGCGAACTGCGCGGTTTGCGCCTGTTGTGGCAGCGTGAGTTCAACAACGCGCAATTCAGCGTGCCGCAACCGACGATGAACTTCGGCTGCATCCATGGCGGCGATAACCCCAACCGCATCTGCGGCCAGTGCTCGCTGGAGTTCGACTTGCGCCCGCTGCCGGGCATGGACCCGAGCGTGCTGCGCGCGGAAATCCTGCGCAAGCTCAATCCAGTGGCCGAACGGCATAAAGTGAAGATCGACTACAAGCCGTTGTTCCCGGAAGTGCCGCCGTTCGAGCAGGCGCAAGACGCCGAACTGGTGCGCGTTGCCGAAAAGCTTACCGGTCATCGTGCCGAAGCAGTGGCGTTCGGCACCGAAGCGCCTTATCTTCAGCGCCTTGGTTGCGAAACCATCGTGCTCGGCCCGGGCGATATCGCTTGTGCGCATCAGCCCGGCGAATACCTTGAAATGTCACGTTTGCAGCCTACCGTGCATCTGATTCGGCAGTTGATTGAACATTACTGCCTGAGCCCGGACAAACTTGTGTGAATGAATGCTGTACCTGTAGGAGTGAGCCTGCTCGCGATAGCGGTGAGTCAGTCACCGAAGATATTGACTGAAATTCCGCTATCGCGAGCAGGCTCACTCCTACAGGGGAGTTGTGTTTTGTCTGACCGAACCCGGTAAATTGCCTGCACCCCAACCCGTATTCATGAGGAGAGCGCGCGTGTCGCCAAGCCTGTTCCGACGATAACCATCAGCCCGCTGTGCGTTTTTCGTTTCGCCCCTTTTTTCGGCTGCTACTTATTTACAGGCCCAGGTTCATGCCCGAATACGTCAATTGGCTTCGCCACGCGTCTCCTTATATCAATGCCCACCGCGATTGCACCTTCGTCGTCATGCTGCCCGGCGACGGCGTCGAGCATCCGAATTTCGGCAACATCGTCCACGACCTGGTCTTGCTGCACAGCCTTGGCGTGCGCCTGGTGCTGGTGCACGGTTCGCGCCCGCAGATTGAAACGCGCCTCGCCGCACGCGGCCTGACCCCGCATTACCATCACGGCATGCGCATCACCGATGCCGCCACCCTGGAATGCGTGATCGATGCGGTCGGCCAGTTGCGCATCGCCATCGAAGCCCGCCTGTCGATGGACATGGCTTCGTCGCCAATGCAGGGCTCGCGACTGCGCGTGGCCAGCGGCAACCTCGTCACGGCGCGGCCGATCGGCGTGCTGGAAGGTGTCGACTATCACCACACCGGCGAAGTGCGTCGGGTCGATCGCAAGGGTATCAACCGCCTGCTTGATGAGCGTTCGATCGTGTTGCTGTCGCCGCTGGGCTATTCGCCGACCGGGGAGATCTTCAACCTGGCCTGCGAAGACGTCGCCACGCGTGCAGCCATTGATCTGGGCGCCGATAAACTGCTGCTGTTCGGTGCCGAACTCGGCCTGATCGACGAAAACGGCAAACTGGTGCGCGAGCTGCGTCCGCAACAGGTGCCGGCGCATTTGCAGCGTCTGGGCATGAGCAATTATCAGGCGGAGTTGCTCGATGCCGCCGCTGAAGCCTGCCGTGGTGGCGTTGCGCGCAGTCATATCGTCAGTTACGCCGAAGACGGCGCGCTGCTGACCGAGCTGTTCACCCGTGACGGTGGCGGCACGCTGGTGGCGCAAGAGCAGTTCGAATTGGTGCGCGAGGCGGCGATTGAGGACGTCGGTGGTTTGCTCGACCTGATCAGCCCGCTGGAAGAGCAGGGGATTCTGGTGCGCCGCTCGCGTGAAGTGCTGGAGCGCGAGATCGAACAGTTCAGTGTGGTTGAGCGCGAAGGGATGATCATCGCCTGTGCGGCGCTGTATCAGATTGCCGATTCCGACGCCGGCGAACTGGCGTGTCTGGCGGTGAACCCGGAATACCGCCACGGTGGTCGCGGCGATGAATTGCTCGAACGTATCGAGACACGGGCGCGGGCGCAGGGCTTGAAGACGTTGTTCGTGCTTACTACACGCACGGCGCACTGGTTCCGCGAGCGCGGCTTCGAGCCGAGCAGCGTCGAACGCCTGCCAGCGGCGCGGGCTTCGCTGTACAACTACCAGCGCAACTCGAAAATCTTCGAAAAGACCCTCTGAAAACAGCGAGGTCTCCTGTGGCGAGGGGATTTATCCCCGCTGGCCTGCGCAGCAGTCCCCTTGCGTTTCCAAGTGAAAACATAGGGGGCCGCTACGCGACCCAGCGGGGATAAATCCCCTCGCCACAGTGTTTTGCATTTCAGTCAGTGATGAATTTCGCGCTGACGTACGGCGAGTAATCCGGCAGCACCGTCTCGACCTTGCCCTGTTCCTTCAGGAATTTCGCCGTTTCAGCAATCGCCTTCGCCGTACCACCCTCCAGCAGCGCCGTGGTTTGCTGCGCCTTGGCGTCGGGGAAGGTAGAGCCGGCGAGCAATTCCGGCACATCGGCGGCATTGGCACCGGTCAGTTTGGCGATTTTCTGTACCGGCACCGAGTCGGCCGTCCAGCTGTCTTTATGCGCCGCGTAATCAGCGAACGAATCCAGCGTGACCTTGGCGAATTTTGCCACCACGTCGGGATGCTGCTCGGCAAAATCCTTGCGCGCGACCCACATCTCGAAAGTCGGCGCGCCCCACTGGCCGACTTGTGCGGCATCGGTCAGGGTCTTGCCGGTCTTGCGGATCTCACCCAGCGCTGGTGACCAGACAAACGCCCCGTCAATATCGCCACGCTTCCATGCCGCAGCGATCTCAGCGGGTTGCAGGTTTACCACTTTGACTTGCGACGTGTTCAGGCCCCAGTGCTTCAGTGCGCCGAGCAGACTGTAGTGGGATGTGGACACGAACGGCGTGGCGATGGTCTTGCCGATCAGGTCCTGCGGCTTGTCGATGCCGCTGCCGTTGCGCACCACCAAAGCCTCAGCGGCATTGATCTGCGCCGAGACGATGAACGCCACGATCGGCAGATTGCGCGAGGCCGCCGCAGCCAAGGGGCTGGAGCCGAGATTGCCAATCTGCACATCGCCGGAAGCAATGGCTGTCACAACTTCCGGGCCGCTGTTGAAACGGCGCCAGTCGATGTTCTCGCCAATGGTTTTTTCATAGACGCCGTCAGCCTGTGGCACCTTGCTCGGATCGATACCGGTCTGATAACCCACCGTCAGACCGGCGGCTTGTGTTGAAAAAGAAATCAGCACCGATACACAAACTGTAACAAATTGACTTGATAGTGCGCGTTTCGCCATGATGCGTCGCCTTTTCGATGGGATTTGACGTGTTGGGAGAACGCCAAAGCTAATCGATCTAAAAAAAGGTCAACAAATACCATTTAGGAATGAGCTTAGGCGCCGATACGCTGTCTCCCGGTGCAGATGGCCATTAATGGGCCATATATCCGAATGGTATGAAAAGGAATGAATAAATTCTTTTTCGGTTTATCAGGACGTCATTACTCTGCAGGGACCAAATCACTTGCGATTAGACGATGGTCGTAGACACACAAGGTTACGATTGACTTGTCAGTCACGGTCTGGCGCTAATCGCGCATCTTAGGATTCAGGGCAAATCGACCCCGAACCAGGAACACAAGAATTAGAAACGAGAGGAGCGATACATGAACAAGTCCACCTTGGCCCTGGCCGTGGCCGTTGGGGTTATGGCGCAGCAGGCAGGCGCCGCCGGTTTCATCGAAGACAGCAAGGCTACTCTGGGTCTGCGCAACTTCTACATCAACAACGATAACCGTGACAGTGCAGCCAAAACTGCGGCCGGCGTGCAGAGCAAAAACGAAGAGTGGGGTCAGGCATTCGACCTGCGCTTCATATCCGGTTACACCCAAGGCACCGTTGGTTTCGGTATCGACGCCATTGGTCTGTTGGGCATCAAGCTGGATTCGGGTGGCGGCACCAACGGCGCAACGGCCACCTCGTATGGGGGCACTGTTTTTCCAAGCAAGTCCAACGGCGAAGCAGTTGATAACTTCTCCAGCCTGGGCCTGACTGCCAAAGCCAAGATCTCTCAGACTGAACTGAAGCTGGGTACCCTGCAGCCGAAGAACCCAGTCATCGTAACCAACGACGGTCGTCTGGTGCCGCAAACCTGGCAGGGCGGTCAGATTACTTCGGGTGACATCAAGGACCTGACTCTGGTCGGTGGCCAGATTGAATCCGTCAAAGGTCGGAATTCGAGCAACCAGGAACAACTGTCTATCGGCGGTGCCAATAGTCCAACCATCTCGGGTCGGGATAGCAACAAGTTCATCTATGCAGGTGGCGATTACAAAATCACCAAAGACCTGACCGCGCAGTATTACTACGGCAATCTGGAAGACTTCTATAAGCAACACTTCCTGGGCTTGGTTCATAACTGGGCCATCGGTCCGGGCGTGCTGAAGTCTGACTTCCGTTACTTCAACAGCTCTGATGACGGCGCCAACAGCAATACACCTGCTTACTACAGCAGCGGGAATTACACGGGCTCCGCCAGTGGCCGTGGCAAGGTCGACAACAACCTGTACAGCGGCCTCTTCCTGTACACCGTTGCGGGTCACACCTTCGGTGGTGGTTATCAGGTTTCCAATGGCAGCAGCGACTTCCCTTGGCTGAACCAGGGTGACGGTTCGTCGAACTACACCATTACCGATATGCAGATCCAGAAGTTCAACCGCGCCGGTGAGCGTACATGGCAAGCTCGCTACTCGTATGACTTCGCAAAAGTCGGCGTGCCAGGCCTGACTGCCGGTATGGTTTACCTGCGAGGCGACAATATCGATACCGTCGGGTCCAACGGTCGTGAAAGTGGCAATGGCCGTTCCGAGTGGGAACGTGACCTGACCGTTGCTTACGTCGTGCCTGAAGGCCCGCTGAAAAACGTCGGCGTAATGTGGAAAAACGCTACTTGGCGCAACGACATTCCGGGTCAACGCGACCAGGACGAAAACCGCCTGATCGTCAGCTACTCGATCCCGCTGCTGTAATAGCGCGCTCAAGTCACTGAAGCAAAAAAAAGCCCCGTCCGGCATCGCGCCGGACGGGGCTTTTGTGTTTCGAGTCAGGCTCACCCCCGTAAGCCCTTCTCGATTCCCTCTTTGCTGCAACTCAAGGCCTTCTCGAACCTTGCGACCGATGTTCGTCGCGATGCTGGCCGGTGTCCAATGAACAGATGTTTAATATTCTGTAATGATCTAGATATCTAGTTATTTATTCTTTTTCACGCTGATTGATCCCGAGCTACAGTTGTTGTCTCCCAACCCTCATCAGGAGCAGCATCATGAGCCTCAGACTCGGCGACATCGCCCCCGATTTCGAACAAGACTCCAGCGCCGGCAAGATTCGTTTCCACGAATGGCTGGGCGATAGCTGGGGCGTGCTGTTTTCCCACCCGGCGGATTTCACCCCGGTGTGCACCACCGAGCTGGGCTTCACTGCCAAGCTCAAGGATGAGTTCAACAAGCGTGGCGTAAAGGCCATTGCGCTGTCGGTGGACCCGGTGGACTCGCACCACAAGTGGATCGAAGACATCAACGAAACCCAGAACACCGTCGTCAACTTTCCGATCCTGGCCGATGCCGATCGCAAGGTTTCTGATCTGTACGACCTGATCCACCCGAACGCCAATGACACCCTGACCGTGCGTTCGCTGTTTGTCATCGACCCGAACAAGAAGATCCGCCTGACCATCACCTACCCGGCGAGCACCGGGCGCAATTTCCACGAGATCCTGCGGGTGATCGACTCGTTGCAACTCACCGACAACTACAAAGTGGCCACGCCAGCCAATTGGCAGGACGGTGAAGAGGTGGTGATCGTGCCGTCGCTCAAGGATGAGGAAGAAATCAGGCAGCGCTTCCCGAAAGGCTATCGTGCGGTGAAGCCGTACCTGCGCCTGACGCCGCAACCGAACAAATAAGATTGCGGTGTAGTCACCGCCGCTTTCGCGAGCAGGCTCGCTCCCACAGGTGATCGCATTCCAATGTGGGAGCGAGCCTGCTCGCGAAGGCGCCAGCCCAGGCAACCGATATTCCAGAATCACAACGCAGGGGAATTTCGGCCGTTTCGACGGCCTTTTTTTTCGCCTGAATTCGGCTCAACGGCATATCTCTTAAATGCATAATCAAATGAATAAATATGATTTATGGATATATAAATCAACTGGTAAGGTCACTCCCAATGAAGCGAGATCGCAGCCCGCGAATCGCCGGTAACGCTTAAAGGAATCTGCAATGCTGGTCGTCTCACTCGGTGGCAGCCCCAGCCTGCGCTCCCGCTCCGGGGTGCTGCTGGAGCGTTCGCAACGCTGGTTGCAACAGCAAGGGGTGGAAGTGGTGAGTTATCAGGTGCGGGACTTCCCGGCCGAGGACTTGCTCCACGCCCGCTTCGACAGCCCGAAGGTCTTCGACCTGCTGCAACAGATCGAAAACGCCGACGGCCTGCTCATCGCTACCCCGGTGTACAAGGCCTCGTTTTCCGGGGCGCTGAAAACCCTGCTGGATCTGCTGCCCGAGCGTGCCTTGAACCACAAGATTGTCTTGCCGATGGCCACCGGTGGCAGCATCGCCCACATGCTGGTCGTCGATTACGCCCTCAAGCCTGTGCTGTCGGCGCTGAAGGCCCAGGAAATGCTTCAGGGCATTTTCGCCGAGGACAGCCAGATCGCTTACGGCGAAGGCAGTGCCGCCGCGCAATTGGCGCCGGCACTGGAGCAACGGTTGCACGAGGCGCTGGACCAGTTCATCGGCGCCATGGCGCGCCGGCCGAAACCGCTGGAGCCGGGCCTGCTGAACGAACGTTTGTTGAGTGCTCGCTGGAGCATTTAAGCCACCCGAAATTTGAAGTACTGGCCTTACTCGCCCGCCAACGGGCAAGCAGGTGCAGCCAAAACCCAACAGCAAAAAGGAGAGCGCAATGCGCACTGTATTTTTGCGTCGTGGTCTGGTCGCTCTGTTTGCTGCGGCTGTGTCCTTCGGCGCCATCACTCAAGCCCAGGCCGAGACGCTTCGGATCGGTTATCAGAAGTACGGCACCCTGGTGCTGCTCAAAGCCAAAGGCACCCTGGAAAAACGCCTCGCCGCGCAAGGCGTCGACGTGCAGTGGACTGAATTCCCCGGCGGCCCGCAATTGCTGGAAGGCCTCAACGTCGGCTCGATCGACTTCGGCGTGACCGGCGAGACGCCGCCCGTGTTCGCCCAAGCGGCCGGTGCCGATCTGCTCTACGTCGCCTATGAACCGCCGGCGCCGAACAGCGAAGCGATCCTCGTGCCGAAAGGCTCGCCGATCAAATCGGTGGCCGATCTCAAGGGCAAGAAAGTCGCCCTGAACAAAGGCTCCAACGTCCACTATTTGCTGGTGCGCGCGCTGGAAGACGCCGGCCTCAAATACACCGATATCCAGACTGTGTTCCTGCCGCCGGCCGACGCCCGCGCTGCGTTCGAGCGCGGTAGTGTCGACGCCTGGGTCATCTGGGATCCGTACCAGGCTGCCGCCGAGAAGCAACTGCAAGCGCACACCCTGCGCGACGGCAAAGGCATCGTCGACAACCACCAGTTCTATCTCGCGACCAAACCTTACGCGCAGAAAAATCCCGAGGTGATCAAGACCCTTGTCGAAGAAGTGCGCGCCGTGGGCGAGTGGTCGAAAGCCAATCCTGAGGACGTGACCCAACAGGTCGCGCCACTGCTCGGCCTGCCGGCGGACATCACCCTGACCTCGGTGAAACGCCAGGGTTACGGTGCGCTGTTCCTGACCCCGGAAGTGGTCGCCGCGCAACAGAAAATCGCTGACACGTTCTTCCAGCTCAAGCTGATTCCCAAGCCGTTGAGCATCAAGGACGTGATCTGGACCCCACCGGCCGCTGTGGCTAGTGCGCAGTAATTCGAATCCCCAAGGAGACCACTCCATGAGCCTCAATATCTTCTGGTTCCTGCCTACCCACGGCGACGGCCACTATCTCGGTACCGCCGAAGGCGCCCGCGCGGTTGATCACGGCTATTTGCAACAGGTCGCGCAAGCGGCGGATCGTCTCGGCTTCGGCGGTGTGCTGATTCCCACCGGGCGTTCTTGCGAAGACTCGTGGCTGGTCGCGGCCTCACTGATTCCGGTGACCCAGCGTTTGAAATTCCTTGTCGCCCTGCGCCCGGGAATCATTTCCCCGACGGTCGCGGCACGGCAGGCAGCGACGCTCGATCGTTTGTCTGGCGGGCGTGCGCTGTTCAATCTGGTCACTGGTGGCGATCCGGAAGAACTGGCCGGTGACGGCCTGTTCCTCAACCATGAAGAGCGCTATCAGGCCTCGGTGGAATTCACCCGCATCTGGCGCCGCGTGCTGGAAGGCGAAACCGTCGATTACGACGGCGAACACATCAGCGTCAAAGGTGCCAAGCTGCTTTATCCACCGATTCAGCAACCGCGTCCGCCGCTGTACTTCGGTGGTTCATCGGAAGCGGCGCAGGATCTTGCGGCCGAGCAGGTGGAAATGGTCCTGACCTGGGGGGAGCCGCCGGCCGCAGTGGCCGAGAAGATCGCACAAGTGCGGGCCAAAGCCGCCAAGCTTGGGCGCACCGTGCGTTTCGGCATTCGTCTGCATGTGATCGTGCGTGAAACCAACGCTGAAGCCTGGCAAGCGGCGGATCGGCTGATCTCCCATCTGGACGACGACACCATCAAGCGTGCCCAGGCATCGCTGGCGCGTTTCGATTCGGTCGGCCAGCAACGCATGGCCGCGCTGCACGGCGGCAGTCGCGATAATCTCGAAGTCAGCCCCAACCTCTGGGCCGGTGTCGGTCTGGTGCGCGGCGGCGCCGGCACGGCACTGGTCGGCGATGGCCCGACCGTGGCGGCGCGGGTCAAGGAATACGCCGATCTGGGCATCGACACCTTCATCTTCTCCGGTTATCCACACCTTGAAGAATCGTATCGTGTGGCAGAACTGCTGTTTCCGCACCTCGACGTCGAGCGCCCGGACCTGCCGAAAAGCGCCGGTTATGTCAGCCCGTTCGGCGAGATGGTCGCCAACGACATCCTGCCCAAAGCCGCATCGCAGAGCTGAGGCGCGGCCATGAAGAAATTTATCCACAGCCTCGCGCCTTGGGCGTTGCCGGTGTTGCTGCTGGCGGTGTGGCAGTTGTCGGTGTCGGCGGGCTGGCTGTCGACACGGATTCTGCCGGCGCCGGTGGCGGTGATCGAGGCCGGTGTCAGTCTGGTGCGCAGCGGCGAAATCTGGACGCATCTGGCGATCAGCGGCTGGCGCGCGGCACTGGGTTTCACCATCGGCGGCAGCATCGGCCTGGTGCTGGGTTTTATCACGGGTCTGTCGAAGTGGGGTGAACGCCTGCTCGACAGCTCGGTGCAGATGATCCGCAACGTGCCGCATCTGGCGCTGATTCCGCTGGTGATTCTGTGGTTCGGCATCGACGAGTCGGCGAAGATTTTTCTGGTGGCGCTGGGTACGTTGTTCCCGATTTACCTCAACACTTACCACGGCATCCGCAACGTCGATCCGGCGCTGGTGGAGATGGCGCGCAGTTATGGCCTGAGCGGTTTCAGCCTGTTCTGGCAGGTGATTCTGCCGGGCGCGCTGCCATCGATTCTGATCGGCGTGCGCTTCGCCCTGGGCTTTATGTGGCTGACGCTGATCGTCGCCGAAACCATCTCGGCCAGCTCGGGCATCGGCTATCTGGCGATGAACGCCCGCGAGTTCTTGCAGACCGACGTGGTGGTACTGGCGATCCTGCTTTACGCCGTGCTCGGCAAGCTCGCCGACCTTGCAGCCCGTGGACTTGAACGCGTGTGGCTGCGCTGGCATCCGGCCTATCAGGTTGCCAAGGGAGGTGCAGCATGACCGCTCAACAACCTCCGCGCCTGCTGCGCGGGATTCCGCTGGCCGTGCGCAACCTGCAGAAAACCTTTGGCTCACGCCAAGTGCTACGCGACATCGACCTGCACATTCCGGCGGGGCAATTCGTCGCCGTGGTCGGGCGCAGCGGTTGTGGCAAGAGTACGTTTCTGCGTTTGCTCGCCGGCCTCGATCAACCGACTGGCGGCGACCTGCTCGCCGGTTCCGCGCCGCTCAGTCAGGCGCGGGACGATACGCGATTGATGTTTCAGGAAGCGCGCCTGCTGCCGTGGAAAAAGATCATCGACAACGTCGGCCTCGGCCTCAAGGGCAACTGGCGTCAGCAAGCGCTGGATGCACTGGAAGCGGTGGGTCTGGCGGATCGCGCCGATGAGTGGCCGGCAGCCTTGTCCGGCGGACAGAAACAGCGGGTCGCGCTGGCTCGTGCGCTGATCCATCAGCCGCGTCTTCTGCTGCTCGACGAACCACTCGGCGCGCTGGATGCACTGACCCGCATCGAGATGCAGCAGCTGATCGAACGGCTCTGGCAGAAACACGGTTTTACCGTGCTGCTGGTGACCCACGACGTCAGCGAAGCGGTGGCAATCGCCGATCGGGTGATCCTGATCGAGGACGGCGAGGTCGGCCTCGATCTGCACGTCGAACTGCCACGCCCTCGGGTCCGTGGCTCGCATCGCCTCGCCGCGCTGGAAACCGAAGTGCTTAATCGTGTTCTGTCCCTGCCCGGCGAACCGCCGGCGCCGGAACCCGTTTCACCCCTGCCTACGCAATTGCGTTGGGCGCAATGACTCACTTATCCACAACGACAGGAATCAACGCCATGACTATCAAAGCCATCAACGTGCGCAACCAGTTCAAAGGCTCGATCAAGGAAATCGTCCTCGGCGACGTGCTGTCGGAAATCGACGTGCAGACCGCTTCGGGCATCGTCACATCGGTGATTACCACACGTTCAGTGAAAGAACTGGAACTGGTCGTGGGCAGCGAAGTGATCGCCTTTGTGAAATCCACCGAGGTGTCGATCGCCAAGTTGTAAGCCGGTGAGCAAAAAACAACCCCGGGGGGTGTGAGCCCTTCGGGGTTTTTTGTGCCTGGCTTGAAATCGGCGGCGCGGCCATCGCTGGCAAGCCAGCTCCCACAGAGTTATTTGTCGGTCATAAATCCCTTGTGGGAGCTGGCTTGCCAGCGATGAGGCCAGTCAGATCACTAAAGATCTTTTGGGTAGATAGGGCGGAAGATAGAGGCTGATATAGGCATCAAACACCCGCATCCCTTCCTCGGCCATGCGCGGGGTGATCTGCCCATGCTGCTGCACCGAACGTGCATAAACCCGGTCGCCCAGTTCCATCGCCAGGGCAAACACATCGACATCGTCCGGCAGCCTCGGCAGCTCGAAATGATGGTCGAACAGCTTGTGCATCAGGTCGCCCAGTTCCAGGTCGTGCTGACGGTCAGCCTGGGTCACTTCGGTCAGTCCGTGCTGCGCAAGGATCAGTTGCCGCGCAGCCGCATCTTCGCCGTAGATCTCCAACATCCGCTGCTCCACCAGCCGCGACAGATCGCGCCAGTCACGTAGCGCGTCATGGTCGATCGGCGCTTGCAGGCACGCGCGAAACGCCGCGTGGACATCCGCTGTCAGCGCTTCGAGCAGTGCCGGGACGCTGGCGAAAAAGTGATACACGGAAGAGGGCGGAATCTGCGCACGCTCAGCGACGCTGTAGATCGACAGGCTCGCCACACCCTCGGCGGCCAGCAGCGTGCGCGCGGCATCGAGTATCGAATCGATCCGCGCCTGACTGCGGGCACGGGGTTTGCGGACGGGGGCGGGACGCGTCATGGAAGTCTCCTGCGGGGCAGCGGGCATTGTACGAGGCGGTTTCGGTGTTGTCTGCCGGTACCCTGTGGCGAGGGGATTTATCCCCGTCCGGCTGCGCAGCAGTCGTAAACCCTGAGAGCCGGGTATTCCTGACACACCGAGCGGTATGGATTTGGGGCTGCTTCGCAACCCAACGGGGCGGTGCGACGGTTCGCTAAATCCCCTCGCCACAGGTTTTGTGTTCGGCCATAAAAAAACGCCGCTGGCTGAATAGCCAACGGCGTTTTCCTGAAGCTGCAAACCACTTAAACAGTATGCAGGTACCAGTTGTACTCAAGGTCGGAGATGGAGTGTTCGAACTCCTCCAGCTCGCTTTCCTTGCAGGCGACGAAGATATCGATGTACTTCGGATCGATGTACTTGGCCATCACCTCGCTGTCGTCCAGCTCGCGCAGGGCATCACGCAAGTTGTTCGGCAGGCTCTGTTCGTTCTGCTCGTAGCTGTTGCCTTCGACAGGCGCGCCCGGTTCGATCTGGTTGACCAGACCGTGGTGCACGCCGGCCAATACCGAAGCCATCAGCAGGTACGGGTTGGCGTCGGCGCCGGCAACGCGGTGTTCGATACGCACGGCATCGGAGGAGCCGGTCGGCACGCGAATCGCCACGGTGCGGTTGTCCAGGCCCCAGCACGGCGAGTTCGGTACGTAGAACTGTGCGCCGAAGCGACGGTAGGAGTTGACGTTCGGGCAGAGGAAAGCCATCTGCGCGGGCAGGGTCTCGAGCACACCGCCGATCGCGTGACGCAGCGCGGCGTTCTGCTCGGGATCCTCGCTGGCAAAAATGTTTTTGCCGGCTTTGTCCAGAATCGAAATGTGCACGTGCAGACCATTACCCGCCTGGCCCGGATACGGCTTGGCCATGAAGGTGGTGTCCATTTCATGGTCGTAGGCGATGTTCTTGATCAGACGCTTGAGCAGGACCGCGTAGTCGCACGCCTTGATCGGGTCGGCAACGTGGTGCAGGTTGACTTCGAACTGCGCCGGGGCACTTTCCTTGACGATTGCATCGGCCGGGATGCCTTGTTCTTTCGCGCCTTCGAGAATGTCCTGGAGGCAGTCGACGTATTCGTCGAGGTCGTCGATCAGGTAAACCTGCGTCGAGTGCGGACGTTTGCCCGAGATCGGCGAGCGTGGCGGCTGTGGACGGCCGTTCACGTTTTCCTGGTCGATCAGGTAAAACTCGAGTTCGAAGGCGGCGCAGATGGTCAGCCCCAGTTCATCGAACTTGGCCACTACCTGGCGCAGTACTTCACGCGGATCGGCGAAGAACGGGTCGCCTTCGAGTTCGTGCATGGTCATCAACAGCTGCGCGGTAGGGCGCTTCTGCCATGGCTCGTTGCACAGGGTATCGGGGATTGGATAGCAGATACGATCGGCGTCGCCGATGTCCAGGCCCAGACCGGTGCTTTCCACCGTGGAGCCGTTGATATCCAGAGCAAATAGAGAGGCCGGCAGGTTGATGCCTTTCTCGTAAACCTTGTGGAGGCTGGTGCGTTCGATGCGCTTGCCGCGCACCACACCATTCATATCCGCAATCAGAAGGTCAACGTACAGAACCTCAGGATGTTCCTTAAGGAACGCGTTCGCTTCGTTAAGCTGAACGGCACGCGGGGGTACCGACATGATGCAACACCTTTGTTGTTAAAAATATCAATCATTGATCTTTTCTGGTTTCAGTCAACCCGAACGGCCTGCCGAAGTCAAGCGAGGCCTTTTTTGCCCTAAAAAAGCGCTGTGAGGGCATTTATGGGGCATTTTGGGGCTGTTTTTGCCCTTGCAGATGCTCACCAACCGCGGGCTTGAGCAGGCCGTGTTGTATTTTTTACGGGGGTGTTGTGTAAAAAAATGAACAAGGCTAAGCTCCGGTCAAACCCATAACAGCAATAATACCGGGGTGCTTCATGTCTCGCCTGCCGTTAATCGGCATCACCGACTGCTCGCAACAGTCCGGTCTGCATGCTCATCACATCAGTGGCGATCAATCCGTCCGTAGCGCAGCCAGCAAGGCGCGCAACCTGTCGACGACATCGTCGTCAACAACCGGCAAAACGGCAGCGTCCGATATTCTGGACGTCGGGCATAGCATCCGCTTTATGGCGTCTCCTCTCACTATAGAACTCTTTCATGCTCAAAGCCCGTGCCGCGCGCAGCGCCGTGCTCGTGATTCTGCACGGGTGGCTGCACGTTTCGAAAGTGCACGGGAAATGCAACGCCAGCGTAAAGGGCAGGTAAGCTCTTCTTTCATTGTTTATGCGCGGTGCCAGGCGTAAGCCGGCACTGCGCGAGCAAGCCCCCTTTAACGCGACGCTCCAGGCGTCAAACTTTGCCTGACCTTGCGTCAGGAGACTCAGCCCAGAGGCATTTATGAGTAACAACCTCGACCAGCTCACCGATTGGTTGAAAGACCACAAGATCACAGAAGTCGAATGCATGATCGCCGACTTGACCGGCATCACCCGGGGCAAGATTTCGCCGACCAACAAGTTCATCGCCGAGAAAGGCATGCGTCTGCCCGAAAGCGTGCTGTTGCAGACCGTGACCGGCGACTACGTCGAAGACGACATCTATTACGAACTGCTCGACCCGGCCGACATCGACATGATCTGCCGTCCCGACCAGAACGCCGTGTACCTGGTGCCGTGGGCCATCGAGCCAACCGCGCAGGTGATTCACGACACCTACGACAAGCAAGGCAACCCGATCGAGCTGTCGCCGCGCAACGTGCTCAAGAAAGTCTTGAAGCTGTATGCCGACAAGGGCTGGCAGCCGATCGTGGCGCCGGAAATGGAGTTCTACCTGACCAAGCGCAGCGACGACCCCGACTATCCGTTGCAGCCGCCGATTGGCCGCTCGGGCCGTCCGGAAATCGGTCGCCAGTCGTTCTCCATCGAAGCGGCGAACGAATTCGACCCGCTGTTCGAAGACGTCTACGACTGGTGCGAACTGCAGGAGCTGGACCTTGATACGCTGATCCACGAAGACGGCACGGCGCAGATGGAAATCAACTTCCGTCACGGCGATGCCCTGTCGCTGGCCGACCAGATTCTGGTGTTCAAGCGCACCATGCGCGAAGCCGCACTCAAGCACGACGTGGCCGCGACGTTCATGGCCAAGCCGATGACCGGCGAGCCGGGCAGCGCCATGCACCTGCACCAGAGCATCATCGACATTCAGACCGGCAAGAACGTCTTCTCTAACGAAGACGGGACCATGAGTCAGTTGTTCCTGCACCACATCGGTGGCCTGCAGAAACTGATCCCCGAGCTGTTGCCGCTGTTCGCGCCGAACGTCAATTCGTTCCGCCGGTTCCTGCCGGACACCTCGGCGCCGGTGAACGTCGAGTGGGGCGAGGAGAACCGTACCGTCGGCCTGCGCGTACCGGACGCCGGCCCGCAGAACCGTCGTGTGGAAAACCGCTTGCCGGGCGCCGACGCCAACCCTTATCTGGCGATCGCCGCGAGCCTGCTCTGCGGTTACATCGGCATGGTTGAAGGCCTTAATCCGAGCGCACCGGTTGTCGGTCGTGGTTACGAGCGCCGTAACCTGCGTCTGCCGCTGACCATCGAAGATGCGCTGGAGCGCATGGAAAACAGCAAGACTGTCGAGAAGTACCTCGGCAAGAATTTCATCACGGGCTACGTCGCGGTCAAGCGGGCCGAGCATGAAAACTTCAAGCGCGTGATCAGTTCCTGGGAGCGTGAGTACCTGCTCTTCGCCGTCTGATACGCCGGGCGCGGCGGCCAGCCGTCGCGCCTTCACCGATAACAAGGAGAATTGGCATGACCAGCAACAACCCGCAAACCCGTGAGTGGCAAGCGCTGAGCAGCGATCACCACCTGGCCCCGTTCAGTGACTTCAAGCAACTGAAAGAGAAGGGCCCGCGGATCATCACCAACGCCAAGGGCGTTTACCTGTGGGACAGCGAAGGCAACAAGATCCTCGACGGCATGGCCGGCCTCTGGTGCGTGGCCATCGGTTACGGCCGCGATGAACTGGCCGATGCTGCCGCCAAACAGATGCGCGAGCTGCCGTACTACAACCTGTTCTTCCAGACTGCCCACCCGCCGGCGTTGGAGCTGGCCAAGTCGATCGCTGACGTCGCGCCAGAAGGCATGAACCACGTGTTCTTCACTGGCTCCGGTTCCGAAGGCAACGACACCATGCTGCGCATGGTTCGCCACTACTGGGCGATCAAAGGCCAGCCGAACAAGAAAGTCATCATCAGCCGCAAGAACGGTTATCACGGTTCGACCGTGGCCGGCGCCAGCCTGGGTGGCATGACCTACATGCACGAGCAGGGCGATTTGCCGATTCCGGGCATCGTCCACATTGCCCAACCGTACTGGTTCGCCGAAGGCGGCGACATGTCCCCGGAAGAGTTCGGCGTCTGGGCGGCCAATCAACTGGAAGAGAAGATTCTCGAAGTCGGCGTCGACAACGTCGGTGCCTTTATAGCCGAGCCGATCCAGGGTGCCGGTGGCGTGATCATTCCGCCCGACACCTACTGGCCGCGCATCAAGGAGATCCTCGCCAGGTACGACATCCTCTTTGTTGCCGATGAAGTGATCTGCGGTTTCGGCCGTACCGGTGAGTGGTTCGGTAGCGATTTCTACGACCTTAAGCCCGACATGATGACCATCGCCAAGGGCCTGACCTCCGGCTACATCCCGATGGGTGGCCTGATCGTGCGTGATTCGGTGGTAGCGGTGCTCAATGAGGGCGGCGACTTCAACCACGGCTTTACCTACTCCGGGCATCCGGTGGCAGCGGCGGTGGGTCTGGAAAACATCCGCATCCTGCGCGATGAGAAAATTATCGAGAACGCCCACAACGAAACGGCACCGTATTTGCAGAAACGTCTGCGCGAGCTGAACGATCACCCATTGGTGGGTGAAGTTCGCGGCGTCGGTCTGTTGGGGGCGATCGAGCTGGTGCAGGACAAGGCCACACGCAAGCGTTACGAAGGCAAGGGCGTCGGCATGATCTGCCGGCAGTTCTGCTTCGACAACGGCCTGATCATGCGCGCCGTGGGTGACACCATGATCATCGCGCCGCCGCTGGTGATCAGCAAAGCGGAGATCGATGAGCTGGTTACAAAGGCACGCAAGTGTCTGGACCTGACCCTCGGTGCGCTGCAGGCCTAGGTGCTAGGCTTTGAGCGGGGGAGCTGCGGCACACTCGCTCAAAGCTGTCAGAAAGGCTGGTCTTTCCTTGAAAGAGCGCCTCGGATCTTGCCAGACTAGCCGCGGTTCCAGTTGTCCGGGTTCGGCCGCTGAACACAGTGGTTCAAAAAAGAAAAAATTTGGAGCATGACGCATGAAGGCATTAGGTAAAAAGCTAGCTGGCAAGACTCTGCTCGCGCTGTCCATGGCGGGCATGATGGCGGGTGCGGTTCAGGCGGACGACAAGGTATTGCACGTCTACAACTGGTCCGACTACATCGCGCCGGACACCGTGGCCAACTTCGAAAAAGCCACCGGGATCAAAGTCGTCTACGACGTCTTCGACAGTAACGAAACCCTGGAAGCCAAGCTGCTGGCCGGCAAGTCCGGTTACGACATCGTGGTGCCTTCCAACAACTTCCTCGCCAAGCAGATCAAGGCCGGCGTTTACCAGGAACTGGACAAGTCCAAACTGCCAAACTGGAAAAACCTCGACGAAGACCTGCTCAAGGCTGTTGGCGACGCCAGCGACCAGGGCAACAAACACGCCTTCCCGTACATGTGGGGCTCGATCGGCATTGGCTACAACCCGGCCAAGGTCAAGGCTGCATTGGGCATCGACAAGATCGATTCGTGGGACGTGGTGTTCAAGCCGGAAAACATCGAGAAACTCAAAAGCTGCGGCGTGAGCTTCCTCGATGCCCCGACCGAAATGATCCCGGCGGCATTGCACTATCTGGGCAAACCGACCAACAGCAAAGACAAGGCTGACCTGAAAGCCGCTGAAGACCTGTTCCTCAAGATCCGTCCTTCGGTCGCCTACTTCCACTCGTCCAAGTACATCTCCGACCTGGCCAACGGCAACATCTGCGTCGCCGTCGGTTACTCGGGTGACCTGGAGCAATCCAAGACCCGCGCCCAGGAAGCCGGTGACAAGGTCAAACTGGCCTACACCATTCCAAAAGAAGGCGCCGGTACTTTCTACGACATGGTCGCCATTCCGAAGGATGCCGAAAACGTCGAGGCGGCCTACAAGTTCATGAACTACCTGCTCGAGCCGCAAGTGATGGCCGGCATCACCAATGCCGTGCGTTTCCCGAATGGCAACAAGGCCGCCACGCCTTTGGTGGACAAGGACATCACCAGCGACCCAAGCATCTATCCGTCGGCTGAAGTGAAGAAGCAGCTCTATGCGATCAGCGATCTGGACGCCGCGACGCTGCGTCTGATCACCCGCAGCTGGACCAAGATCAAATCGGGCAAATAAGCCGGTTTGATGCCACAACCACTGGCCGTCGTCGCCGCGACGGCGGCCAGCGGAATAATTAAATGACGGAAAGTTTTGCTGGATCGGTTTTTCGAGGGTAAGTTGCGCGCCGGTTTTGTTGTCGGGCAGCCATGGCTGTCATGCAGCGCGGGGCAACTTGGGCCCAACTAATTTAGAGGACCTCCACTTGCCTATTTTTTCTTCGTTGCGCAATGCCCTGCTGGCCGCTGCCGGCCTGACGTTCATGGTCGGTGCCCAGGCCGCCGGGACGGTGCATATTTATAACTGGTCCGATTACATCGGCGAATCGACCTTGGCCGACTTCGAGAAAGAGACCGGGATCAAACCGGTCTACGACGTCTTCGATTCCAATGAAACCCTGGAAGGCAAGCTGCTCGCCGGGCGCACCGGTTACGACGTGGTCGTGCCGTCCAACCATTTCCTTGGCAAGCAGATCAAGGCGGGCGCATTCCAGAAACTCGACAAGGCGCAGTTGCCTAATTATTCCAATCTCGACCCGGTGCTGCTCAAGCGCCTGCAACAGAACGATCCCGGCAACCTTTACGCCGTGCCGTATCTGTGGGGCACCAACGGCATCGGCTATAACGTCGACAAGGTCAAAGCCGTGCTCGGCATCGACAAGATCGATTCCTGGGCCGTGCTGTTCGAGCCGGAAAACATCAAGAAGCTGCACAGCTGCGGCGTTGCGTTCCTCGATTCGGCGGATGAGATGATGCCGACCATGCTCAATTACCTGGGCCTGAACGCCAACAGCACCAACACCAAGGACTACGAAAAAGCCACCGCCAAGCTGCTCGCGGTGCGTCCTTATGTGACCTATTTCCACTCCTCGAAATACATCGGTGATCTGGCCAACGGCGACATCTGCGTGGCCATCGGTTTCTCCGGCGACATCTTCCAGGCGAAGAACCGTGCCGAGGAAGCCAAGAAGGGCGTCAACATCGCCTACTCGATCCCGAAAGAGGGCGGCGCGCTGTGGTTCGACATGCTGGCGATCCCCAAGGATTCGTCCAACGTCAAAGAAGCCCACGCGTTCATCAACTACTTGCTGAAACCTGAGGTGATCGCCCAGGTCAGTGATTACGTCGGTTACGCCAACCCCAACCCGGGTTCGGACTCGCTGATGGAGCAATCCATTCGCACCGATGAAGCGGTTTACCCACCGCAAGCAGTCCTCGACAAGACCTACGTGTCGACCGAGTTGCCAGCCAATATTCAGCGTTTGATGACCCGCAGCTGGACCAAGGTCAAGTCGGGCAAATAACGCACAAACTATCCAGGGTTCGTCTTGCGTGGCGAACCACTGCTTCTGTTGGGAGTTTCGTAAATGGCAGTTGCCTCCGGCGCCTACAAGAAAGCCCTCGAGGGCGACCAGACACCCAAACAGGTGCTGGTCAAAATCGACCGGGTCACCAAGAAGTTCGACGAGACGATTGCCGTGGACGACGTGTCCCTGGAAATCAAGAAGGGCGAGATCTTCGCCCTGCTCGGCGGTTCGGGTTCGGGTAAGTCGACCCTGCTGCGCATGCTCGCAGGCTTCGAACGGCCCACGGAGGGGCGCATCTTCCTCGACGGCGTCGATATCACCGACATGCCGCCGTACGAACGTCCGATCAACATGATGTTTCAGTCCTACGCCTTGTTCCCGCACATGACCGTGGCGCAGAACATCGCCTTCGGCCTGCAGCAGGACAAGATTCCCAAGGCTGAAATCGACGCCCGCGTGGCCGAGATGCTCAAGCTGGTTCAGATGAGCCAGTACGCCAAGCGCAAGCCGCATCAATTGTCCGGCGGTCAACGTCAGCGGGTGGCGCTGGCGCGTTCCCTGGCGAAGCGGCCGAAGCTGCTGCTGCTCGACGAACCGATGGGCGCGCTGGACAAAAAACTGCGTTCGCAGATGCAACTGGAACTGGTGGAAATCATTGAGCGCGTCGGCGTGACCTGCGTGATGGTGACCCACGACCAGGAAGAGGCCATGACCATGGCCGAGCGCATCGCGATCATGCACTTGGGCTGGATCGCGCAGATCGGCAGCCCGATCGACATTTACGAAACCCCGACCAGCCGTCTGGTCTGCGAATTCATCGGTAACGTGAATATCTTCGAAGGTGAAGTGATCGACGACGCCGAAGGCCACGCGACCATCACCTGCAAGGACCTCGACCGGCAGATCTACGTCGGCCACGGCATCAGTACTTCGGTGCAGGACAAGTCGGTCACCTACGCAATTCGTCCGGAAAAACTGCTGGTGACAGCAGAGCAGCCGACTTGCGAATACAACTGGTCGAGCGGCAAGGTGCATGACATCGCCTACCTCGGCGGCCACTCGGTGTTCTACGTCGAATTGCCGAGCGGCAAACTGGTGCAGTCGTTTGTCGCCAACGCCGAACGCCGCGGCGCGCGTCCGACCTGGGGCGATCAGGTTTACGTGTGGTGGGAAGATGACAGCGGCGTGGTGCTTCGCTCATGAACATGCGCAAATTCAAACGGCGTATCAACCGAATCATCCCCAATGGCCGGCAGATGGTCATCGGGGTGCCGTTCATCTGGCTGTTTCTGTTCTTCATGCTGCCGTTCTTCATCGTCCTGAAGATCAGCTTCGCCGAAGCCGATGTGGCGATCCCGCCGTACACCGAGATCTACACGTACGCCGAGCAGAAGCTGCAACTGCTGCTGAACCTGGGCAACTACGCGTTGCTTGGCGATGACGAACTGTACATCGCCGCGTACCTCGGCTCGCTGAAAATGGCCTTTATCAGCACCGTACTCTGCCTGCTGATCGGCTATCCGATGGCCTACGCCATCGCCAGTGCGCGCAAAGAGCTGCAAACGGTGCTGGTGCTGCTGATCATGATGCCGACCTGGACCGCGATCCTGATCCGCGTTTATGCGTGGATGGGCATTCTCAGCAACAACGGCCTGCTCAACGGTTTCCTCATGAGCATGGGCCTGATCGACGAACCGCTGCAGATCCTCAACACCAACCTGGCGGTGTATATCGGCGTGGTCTATTCGTACCTGCCGTTCATGATCCTGCCGCTGTATGCCAACCTGGTGAAGCACGACAACAGCTTGCTGGAAGCCGCTTCTGACCTGGGGTCGAGTACCTTCAACAGCTTCTGGAAAATCACCATTCCGCTGTCCAAGAACGGGATCATTGCCGGCTGCATGCTGGTGTTCATCCCGGTGGTCGGCGAATTCGTGATCCCGGAACTGCTCGGCGGTCCGGAAACCCTGATGATCGGCAAGGTGCTCTGGCAAGAGTTCTTCAACAACCGCGACTGGCCGGTGGCGTCCGCGCTGGCGGTGGTGATGCTGGCGATCCTGATTGTGCCGATCATTCTGTTCAACCGCAGTCAGGCCAAGGAAATGGAGGGTAAAGAATGAAGCGCTTCCGTTTCTCCAGCCTGATGTTGGTGTTGGGCCTGATATTCATCTACCTGCCAATGCTGATCCTGGTGATCTATTCGTTCAACGCCTCGAAACTGGTGACGGTGTGGGGCGGCTGGTCGATCAAGTGGTACGTCGGCCTGCTCGATAACTCGCAACTGATGGGCTCGGTGCTGCGCTCGCTGGAAATCGCCTGCTACACGGCGGTCGCCGCGGTCGCTCTCGGCACACTGGCGGCATTCGTGCTGACGCGCATCACCCACTTCAAGGGCCGCACGCTGTTCGGCGGTCTGGTGACCGCGCCGTTGGTGATGCCCGAAGTGATCACCGGTCTGTCGCTGTTGCTGCTGTTCGTGGCCATGGCGCAGATGATCGGCTGGCCGCAGGAGCGCGGCATCGTCACCATCTGGATCGCCCACACCACGTTCTGTGCGGCGTATGTTGCGGTGGTGGTGTCGGCGCGTTTGCGTGAGTTGGACCTGTCGATCGAAGAAGCGGCAATGGACCTGGGGGCGCGGCCGTGGAAGGTGTTCTTCCTGATCACCATCCCGATGATCGCGCCGTCGCTGGCGGCGGGCGGGATGATGTCGTTCGCCCTGTCGCTGGATGACCTGGTGCTGGCGAGCTTCGTGTCCGGCCCGGGGTCGACGACCTTGCCGATGGAAGTGTTCTCGGCGGTGCGTCTGGGCGTGAAGCCTGAGATCAACGCCGTGGCCAGCCTGATTTTGCTGGCGGTGTCGCTGGTGACCTTCCTGGTGTGGTTCTTCAGCCGCCGCGCCGAAGAAGCACGCAAAAAAGCCATCCAGCAAGCCATCGAAGAAAGCGCGGCCGATTCGTGGAAGCAACCGGACGCCCGCCGCGCGCCAGCGCCGCAAACCGTGTGAGCCGGTCGGGTTGGCCTCATTCCCGAGGTCAACCCAAATCCAAACTGTAGGAGTGAGCCTGCTCGCGATAGCGGTGTGTCAGCCAAGCATTATTCAGCTGACACGACGCCACCGCGAGCAGGCTCACTCCTACAGGGGATTTATGCAGTCCAGGGAGAATTGCGGATGACCTCGACAAAGTTCATCGGCCTGAACCCCGGCTCCTGATCCACCAGCACATCAGTCTTCACGTTGCCAAACGTGGTCTGCGGACGATGGCGCAAGCCGTCGGCAAACGCGCAGATGATGCATTCCTTGAAACCCTCTCCGCGTGGATGCGCATGCACCACGGCTTCGCGCTGCACGTTGCTGAACGTCGCATAGTCCATACCCAGCACATCCATCTCCACACCGGCAGTAACCAGCGCCACGGTCGGGCGCAGATGCCTGGGCACGCCCGGCGTGGTGTGCAAGGCGATCGACAGCCACACTTGCTCGATGTCGTCATCGCTCAGCCCGTACGGCTTGAGAAAGGCTGCCGCGGCATTCGCACCGTCCACTTCAAAACGCTCATCGTCGCTGCGATGGCCTTCGACCAGACCCAGGTCATGAAACATCGCGCCGGCGTATAACAGCTC
Source organism: Pseudomonas sp. SWRI81 (assembly GCF_014268545.1). Lineage (NCBI taxonomy): Bacteria > Pseudomonadati > Pseudomonadota > Gammaproteobacteria > Pseudomonadales > Pseudomonadaceae > Pseudomonas > Pseudomonas sp. SWRI81. The sequence goes on along the minus strand of NZ_JABWQS010000045.1, from coordinate 15,012 downwards.
CGGGTTGTAGGCCAGTTGTTGGCGCTCGCCGCTCAAGGCTCCGAACAGAAATACCCGGCGCGAGTGGTGATAGAGCAGGTCGGATTCGATGTCACGGATGTATTCGGTGGTAGCCCGGGCGAGGGCGCTGTCGGGGATTTTGATGCCGGCGATGGTGCTGGACATTTTGGTTTTCCTCAGCGAAAACGCCGTTGTGGCGTTGATGGGGAAAGTCTGTTCTCGACGCTCCGAGCGAACAATCGAGGCATGGCTGCGATCCTTGCCATTGCACTTGCAAATCGTGCCAAGCTCGCTTGCCGGGTGGGATTTGGCTAGGGTTGGCTCGATCAACAAGCCAGACATGGCCCATGTGGGAGCGGGCTTGCTCGCGAAGGCGGTGTGCCATTCAACGGAGATGTTGCAGGTAATGGCCTCTTCGCGAGCAAGCCCGCTCCCACAGGGATTGTGTTTGCCACAAGCAATGAGGGCGTTTGAGCCATGAACAAATCCGTCGCCATCGTCGTATTCCCCGGCGTGCAATCGCTGGACGACAGCGGCCCCATGGATGTGTTCGCCGAGGCCAACCGTTTCCTCGCAGCGCAGGATCACTATCGGTTGGAGGTGATCGGCCTGGAGCGTGGGCCGATGGCCTGCTCCAACGGCCTTACCCTCCATGCTCATCGCCATTTCAGCGAAGTGCTCGACGCCTATGACCTGCTGCTGGTCGCCGGTGGCCCGCAATTGCCGTTCATGGATCTCGGCGCGACCTTCGACGCCTGGCTGCGCGACGCCTGTGGCCGTGCCCGGCGCTTCGGCTCAATCTGCAACGGCGGGTTCATGCTGGCGCGTGCCGGTTTGCTGGAGCGGCGCACAGTCACCACCCATTGGAACGATGCCGAGGCCTTGGCGCGGCTATGTCCGACGACGCGGGTTGAAGCGGATCGTCTGTATGTCGAAGACGACACCCTCTACACCTCGGCGGGGGTCACGGCGGGCATCGATCTGTCTCTCTACCTGCTGGCGCGCGACCATGGCACCGAGGTCGCGCTGAATGTGGCGAAACGTCTGGTGGTGTTCACCCAGCGCTCGGGCGGGCAATCGCAGTTCAGTCCTTTCCTCACGCCACATGCCGAACCGACGTCGGCGGTGGCGATGGTGCAGCTGTACGTATTGGCCAATCTCACCGGGGATCTGACGATTGCCGATCTGGCCAGTGCGGCCAACATGAGTGCGCGGAATTTTTCCCGGGTGTTCACGCGAGAGGCCAAGGTAACGCCTGCGGAGTTTGTCGAACGGGCGCGCGTGGATGCGGCGCGGGTGATGCTCGAAAGCACAGCGGCACCGCTGAAAACCGTGGCGTACCAGTGCGGGTTTCGCGATGCGCAACATATGCGCAGCGTGTTCAACCGACGGCTGGGCGTGACGCCGCAGCAGTTTCGGTTGAATTTTGCCGTAATCCTCTAAGACATGTACTGACTGGATGGGCCTCATCGCGAGCAGGCTCACTCCTACAATTGACCGCGTTTTTCCTGAAGGAATGCGATCAACTGTAGGAGTGAGCCTGCTCGCGAAGGGGCCGGTGCAGACGGCAGAACTCTATTGCCCAGCGCGCGCCGGTAACAGCCTCAACGTACTGCGCGTATTCGCCAGCACCTCTTCTTCACTGAAGTGCGCCTGTACATAAATCCCCTCGATATACGCTTCAGCCTGGTCGTCATAGTGCCGGTCAAACGGCACACCACTCTGGCCGACCGGGTTGATGGTCAAGCCATGCGCCGGATCGGCAAAATCCACCAGCCGCCGTGTCGACGGCCCGTAAGTTACCGGCCACGGTGCCGGGCCGATTTTCGCCGAGAGGTTGTTGGGTACTTCATGGCTGCCCGGCGCCGCGAACGGGCCGACATTGAACAGGCGATCCAGCGGCTTCTGCTGCCCCAGCGGATGGCCATGCGTCAGGGTGTGCGCCGCGCCCCACTGCCAGCCTGCCACATCGTCGCCAAGCGTCAGCTTGAGATGCGCCATGCTCGCCGCCCATGCCGTGCGCACAGCGTCGGCGCGGCTCTCTTTGGCCGGCGTGCTGCGATTGTCCCACCACGCTGAATCGACATTAGCCGCCAGTCGCGGCAGTGCGGAATCGACCGCCCGCGTCGACAACAGCGTCTCGAAAAAGGCATTGCCCAACTCATCGCGCATGGCCGCGTCGGCGAGGTCGTAGAGGAACTGGTTGAACACCGTCGCCGTGACCGAGTCCAGCGGGTAGTCGCCAGGCCACTGCGCCAGTTGCTCGACCAGCTTCAGTTGAGCCGGATCACTCACCACCTCACGCAACACCGGCAACAGCGGTTTCAACAGACGCGGCCCGTAGGCGGTCGCCGTGCCCAACTGCAACTTCTGATTGGCCTCGTTGCTCCACTTCACGCGGTTGTCGCTGAGCTGGAGATCGAGCTGCTGGCCGCGATCGGCGAGGTTGTAGTAACCGGGAATTTCCATCCCCGTCGGCGAGACGGGCTGGAAGTTGGCCGAAACGATATAGCCGCGCGCCGGATTTTCTTCCTGCGGATTGGCGCTGAACGGGTAGTAGCCGTCCTTGTCCGCCTCAGGCGTGCTGCCGTCAAGAATGAAACCCGGTTTTACCCCGGCCGGACGCTTGGGCAGCAAGGCCGAGGCCCACCAGGCGATGTCGCCCTTGGCGTTGGCGTAAACCAGATTCAGACCCGGCGCCTGCACCTTGGCCGCCGCAGTGCGTGCCTTGGCCAGGGTGTCGGCGCGGTTGAGCTGATAGAAGCCTTCAAGAATCGGGTTCGGCGTTTCGAGGAAGGCCCACCACATCGCAATCGGTGTTTTCCCGGCAGCGCTGCCGAGGGCATCGTTGACGATCGGTCCATGCGGCGACTGGCGCAAGGTGATGGTCACGGGCGCCTGGCCTTTCACATTGATCTGCTGCTCGGTGACGACCATGTCGGTCCACTGGCCGCGATACCAGACCTGATTGGGGTCGTCCGGGTTGACCTTCTCGGCAATCAGATCCAGGTCATCGTTCTGGAACATGGTCAGGCTCCAGCCAAAATCCAGGTTGTGTCCCAGAAACGCAAACGGCACCAGTGCCTGATGATGGCCGTACAGTTCGAAGCCCGGCGCCGACAACTGCGCCTCGTACCACACCGACGGCACCGAGAAACGAATGTGCGGATCGCCGGCCAACAGCGGCTTGCCACTCTGGCTACGGCTGCCGGCGATGACCCAGGCGTTGCTGCCTTCGAACTGCGGCAGGCCGTTGTCGATCAGTGCCTGCTCGCTGAGGCGGGCGAGGGTGTTGAGGTCTTGCCAGTCGCCAGCGGCGAGAGCTGGTTTGTGCCTGGCGTGATCGGGGGCCAGAACGCCTTTGGCTTGCCAGTCGAGATCGAAGACATTCAGGTAGTCGGCGCCGAGCTGATCGCGCACGTAGGTCAGCAGCGGCTCGGTGCGAAACGCGGCGGCAAAACTGTAGGCCATGTACCCCGCGACGCTGATGCTGTCCTCGGCAGTGAACGGCCGCTTGGCGATGCCCAGCACGTCGAACTCGATCGGCGCCGCGTGGGTGTCCTGATATTGGTTGATGCCATCCAGATACGCTTGCAGGCCCTTCCACGCCGGCGACTGCTTGTCGAGACCGGCGACGTAACTGGCCGCACGTTCACGGATGCGCAGGCTGCGGAACAGCTTATCGGTGTCGAGCAGTTTCGGTCCCAGCACTTCGGCCAGCTCACCCCGGGCGAGACGGCGCATGGCTTCCATCTGGAACAACCGATCCTGAGCGTGCACATAACCGAGGGCGCGATACAGGTCGGTTTCGTTCTCGGCGCGAATATGCGGCACACCGCGCTCGTCGTAACGCACAGTCACCGAGCCTTGCAGGTTGCGCAGTTCGACCTGGCCCTGACGTGTCGGTTGTTTGCTGTAGACGTACCCGCCGGCGGCGCAGAGCAGGACAACGATGAGCAAGGCAACAACGATCAACGCACGCTTCATGGTGACTCCTTGTGCAGGCGAGTGGGCCGCCCGTCGGGCTGCAAACATTTAGCACAGAGCATCTGTGCGGTGCAGCGCTGTCCTTGAAAAGTCCGGAATGCCTTACTTCGTCTCAACCGGCCACGGGCAATAACACCCCACCGCCAGTGTATGCGTGGCATCGACCGGGCGATCCTCGGTCAGGGCATGCAGGATCGGTTCGATAAAGCTGTTGCTGGAGTTGCAGGTCAGGCCTTCGCTGTAGGGGCCGAAGTAGGCCAGTTTGCCGCTGCGGTCCCAAATCGCCACGGCGGGGCTGGCGGGGATCTGTTCGGAACCGGGCAGGACGATGATGGTTTTCAGGCTGGTGAGGGTGGCGGGCAACTGCCCATGGCTGCCGGGCCTTTGCACGGCGAAAAACTCCACGCCGCGGGCGCCGAACTGTTCGACCATCTCGCTCAGGTGCTGCTGATTGCCGACATTGCACGGGCACGCCGGGTCCCAGAAGTGCACCAGACGAATATTGCCCGGCCCGGCGAGGTTGTCCGGCAGACGCAGCGGATCGCCGGAAAATACGGCGGTGTGTTCGCTGAACGCACGCAGATAACGCCCTTGAAACCAGTCATACGCCGCCCACAATACCCCGGCGCAGATCAGCGCGAGCAGGCTGGCGAACAGTGCGGTGCGGTAGGGCGAACGCATGGATTTGAGTCCTCAGAGGCGGGCTAGCTTGCCATGCTTGCCGCGACAGATGAATATCGCAGGCCGATAAAGTCCGTTTACCGCTTTGGAATGACCGCATGCCTGATACTTTCGACCCCGATCATTTACGCGCGAGCCTCAAGCCCTTGGCCGAGTGGCAGCCGTTATCGGACGAGGCCAAGGCTTATCAGCGCTTCTACAAAACCGACTTTGCCGAGCGCGATGTCTGGCGCGGCATGGGCCGTTTCGAGGTCGATGGCTACGAGCTGGTCAGCCATTGCTGGTGGCCGGAGAAGGTCAAGGGCACGCTGTTTCTGCTGCACGGCTATTACGATCACACCGGGCTGTACCGGCATGTGATCGAGTGGGCGCTGGATCAGGATTTTGCCGTGATCGCCTGCGACTTGCCGGGGCATGGTCTGTCGAGCGGGCCACGGGCGAGCATTCGTGATTTCGCGGAATATCAGCACATGCTGCAAGCGCTGTTCGCCGAAGCCAATTCGATTGCGCTGCCACAGCCGTGGCATTTGTGCGGGCAGAGCACGGGTGGCGCGATTGTCGTCGATCACCTGCTCAACCATGGCGAGCACAGTCCGGCGCAGGGCCAGGTGATTTTGCTGGCGCCGCTGGTGCGGCCAAGAGCGTGGGGCTGGTCGCAGCTGAGCTATTACCTGCTGCGGCCTTTTGTCCGAGGCGTCGCGCGGCGCTTCAGCGAGAACTCCAACGATCCGGACTTCTTGCCATTTTTGCAGGCCGATCCGTTACAGCCTCGACGCCTGCCGACGCAATGGGTAGGCGCGCTGTCGCGCTGGATCATTCGCGTCGAGCACGCCAGAAAAAGTCCGCGACGGCCGCTGATCATTCAGGGGCAGGCGGACATGACCGTGGACTGGCAGCACAATCTGCAGGTATTGAAATGGAAGTTCGACCGGCCGCAGATTTTGCTGCTGGCTGAGGCGCGCCATCATCTGGCCAATGAGACGGCGGAGATGCGCGAGGAGTATTTCGAGTTCTTGAGCAAGCGGATCAGGGGCCGGAATCTCTAGCATTAGCGATGGCCCCATCGCGAGCAGGCTCACTCCTACATTTGGAATGCGTACCCCTGTAGGAGTGAGCCTGCTCGCACTAGCGGTCTAAGAGGCGACGAGGATCACTGCCCGACCGCCAGCCCCGCCCGAATCGCCGCCAGCGCCGCCTGATAGTAAGCCTTGCCCTCGGTCGATTCGGCAAACGTCGCAAACTCTTCCAGCTCTTCATCCGACAAGTCGCGGTAGACATAGAGCAGGGTGTTGTTCAAATCAGCGCCAATCTGATCCATCAGGCGCTGACGCTGACCATTTAACATGCCTTGGGCCTGACCGCCGCCGAGCAACCCCGGAATCATCGAACTCAAACTGTCCGCCGCGACGCCGGCAATCGCCAGGCTGACCTCGGCGCCAGCCTCGCGCGCGGGCAGCGCCTGGGCGAGGTGGCCGATAATCAGCAGACGCGTGTCACTGGCCTGCATCTTCGGCAGGCCCTTGGCGTTTTTCGCCAATTGATCACGGCGGGTCGCGAGCAGTTCGGCGGCGACGATTTTCTTGCCCAGCGGTGACTGAAAGAACGCCAGCGCCGGCTTCGGGTCGGCGAGTTTCTGCCGCAGTTGCGCTTCGGCACGTTGATCCATGGCCTGGGGCGCGAAGCGCTGATTGCTGTTGTTCACCAGCGCCTGAAACACCGCCGGCGGCAGGCTGTTCTGATAACGCTGCTGGGCGGCGCTCAGGGCGTCGTTAAAATGCGCGCGTTGTTCTGGCCAGCCGGCGACCTTGTAGAGCTGATCGTGGCCGTCCGCCCAGGCAGGCAAAACGCAGAACATCAACAGTGAAAAAAGCAAACGGCGCATAGGGACTCCTGTCAGCAGCCGACTATTCTCCGTGCGGTGCCGGTACTTGTCGAGAATTCGTATCAAGGCGCCGCGTGGCTCTGTCGGATTTGTTGCCGCCGGCATACTATGCGCGCCATGCCGATATCCTCTGAACACCCGCTGCTGTTACGCATTGTCGACGACCTGGCCGAGCACGGCTGGTCGCAGCAGAACATTTTCCTGCCTGCCGGTTTGACCGGCGAGCTGGCGGCCGAGTGCCGTCAACGTGAAGCCGAGGGTGAACTGGCGCCGGCGGCGGTCGGCCGCGGCCCGTTTTCAGAGATCCGCGAGGGCATTCGTGGCGACCACATTCAGTGGATCGACCCGGGCCAGGCCGAGGCCACTGACCGTTATCTGAGCCTGATGGACAGCCTGCGCGAAGCGCTCAATCGCGGCCTGTTCCTGGGCCTTGAAGACTTCGAATGCCATTTCGCCCTGTACCCGCCCGGCGCGTTTTATCGCAAGCACGTCGATCGCTTTCGCGATGACGACCGGCGCATGGTCTCGGCGGTGATTTACCTCAACGAGGCGTGGCTGCCGGAGGATGGCGGTCAGTTGCGCATGTACCTCAAGGACGGACGCGTGCACGACGTGCAGCCGACCGGCGGCTGTCTGGTGGTGTTTCTTTCCGGCGAAGTGCCCCACGAAGTGCTGCCGGCCAACCGCGAGCGGCTGTCGCTGACCGGATGGTTCCGTCGCCGTGGCAACGAGCCGTTCTGAGCATGGACAAGATTCTGGTCAGTCGTTGCCTGTTGGGCCATCGCGTGCGTTATGACGGTGGCGCCAGTGGGCCGTTCGATCAACTTGAACAATGGATTGCCGAAGGACGCGTAGTGCCGCTGTGTCCTGAGGTCGCGGGTGGTTTGCCGACGCCGAGGGCGGCGGCGGAGATTCCGGGCGGGCAGGGCGCAGAGGTGCTCGACGGCGTGGCCGCAGTGATCACCACCGATGGCGAGGATGTCAGCGCGCAGTTTCTCGACGGTGCGCGACAGGCGCTGGAGTTGGTGCAGCGACACGGTATTCGCGTGGCGGTGCTGAAGGCCGGCAGTCCCTCTTGCGGGAATTTGCTGACTTACGATGGCACATTCAGCGGAGTGAAAGTCTCCGGCGAAGGCGTAACGGCTGCGCTGCTCAAGCGTCATGGGGTTCAGGTCTTCAGTGAGCTTGAGCTGTCGCAGGCCGCGCAGGCCCTGGCAGCCCTTATCTAAAGGATCGCCGAAATCCCGTGTAGGAGTGAGCCTGCTCGCGATAGCGGTGTGTCAGTCAATGGTTATCGAATGACATACCGCATTCGCGAGCAAGCCCGCTCCCACAGGTCCTGTGTTTACCGGGGGGCGGTGAACCACTTCTCGGTCAGCGCATCGAGCCGCCCATCGGCCTTGATCCGCTGCATCGCACTCTCAAGGCTGGCCTGAAACGCCGGGTTGCCCTTCTGAAACGGAATCGCCAGTTCCACCGACTGCGGCGCTTTCGGCTTTTCTTCGGTCAACGCCTGCACCAGCACCATCGGCCGGGGTGTCTCGTCTTTCTTCGCCAGTAGCTGCCCGTCGACCTCGCCGTACGGTGTGCTGACGTCGAAACGTTCCTTGAGTTCGGGTGTCAGTGCTATGTGATTGAGCGCGACGTCGTACTTGCCACTTTCAACGCCCTGGAGCAGATCGGCCTCGTCGGTGACGATGAAGTCGGCGCGCACATCCAGCTCACGGGCCAGGAGTTGCCCAAGCTCGACCTCGAACCCCGTGAGTGTGTCGCCTTCCTTGTAATTGAACGGCGGTGTATTAGCCTCAAGGGCTATGCGCAACTCGCCACGGTCGTTGACGTCATCAATCAGTTCGGCGTGAGCCAAGGGGCTCAGAAGGGGAAGCAGGCAGATCAGGCCAGGCAGAAAACGCATGGTCACTCCTTTGAAATCATTATCGCGACGCTCTGATTCAGGCTCGCTTTGCTATGGTTGTCGAGTGCCTTCGACAACGAATGGTCATGAAGTTGTCATGACCGTGCGGATTTTACGGAAAAACTGGAGAAGAAAATGAAAAGCTTTATGTCACGTGCAGCGTTGGCCGGTGTGCTGATGGGTGTTTCGGTGCTGGCCAGTGCGGCAACGCCGGCGCCCAAGGATGCTGAAGTGTTCATCGTTTCTCCCGAGGACGGGGCCACCGTCTCGCAGGAATTCAAGGTCAAGTTCGGCGTCAAGAACATCGCGCTGGCCCCGGCGGGTGACGTCACCAAAAACACCGGCCACCATCACCTGCTGATCGACGTCGACGACCTGCCGGCCGAAGGCGCGCCGATCCCGACTGACGCCCACCACATGCATTTCGGCAAGGCGCAGACCGAAGCCACGATCAAACTGGCCCCGGGCAAGCACACCTTGCAGCTGATTCTCGGCGACAGCGGCCACATGCCGTTCGACCCGTCGATCGTTTCGGAAAAAATCACCGTAAACGTGAAATAAAAAAGGGAGCCCTTCGGGGCTCCCTTCTTTTATTCAGCTTAAGTTGCTAGCTACAAGCTACAAGCTACAAGCTACAAGCTACAAGCTACAAGCTACAAGCTGCTGTTAGAACAGTACGCGACTACGGATAGTACCGTTGACGTGTTGCAGCTTCTCTTGCGCCAGCTCCGAGTATTCGGCGTCGACGTCGATCACCACGTAGCCGACCTTCTCGTTGGTCTGCAGGAACTGACCGGAGATGTTGATGCCGTTTTCGGCGAAGACCTTGTTGATCTCGCTCATCACACCCGGAATGTTCTCGTGGATGTGCAGCAGGCGGTGCTTGCCAGGGTGAGCCGGCAGGGCCACTTCCGGGAAGTTCACCGACGAGACGGAGGTACCGTTGTCGCTGTACTTGACCAGTTTTTCCGCCACTTCCAGGCCGATGTTGGCTTGCGCTTCGGCGGTCGAGCCACCGATGTGCGGGGTCAGGATCACGTTGTCGAGGCCACGCAGCGGGCTTTCGAACTCTTCGTCGTTGGAGCGTGGCTCCACCGGGAACACGTCGATGGCCGCGCCGATCAGGTGCTTGTCCTTGATCGCGTCCGCCAGCGCATCCAGCTCGACCACGGTGCCGCGTGCGGCGTTGATCAGAATGCCGCCCTTCTTGATGGCGCGGATTTCCTTCTCACCGATCATCCACTGGGTCGCCGCAGTTTCAGGAACGTGAAGGGTGACGATGTCGGACATGCCCAGCAGCTCGTGCAGGTTGTTGACCTGCGTGGCGTTGCCCAGCGGCAGCTTGGTCACGGTGTCGTAGAAGAACACCTGCATGCCCAGGCCTTCAGCCAGAACCGACAGCTGCGTGCCGATCGAGCCGTAGCCGACGATGCCCAGCTTCTTGCCACGGATCTCGAAGGAGTTGGCTGCGGATTTGATCCAGCCGCCACGGTGGCAGGACGCGTTTTTCTCAGGGATGCCGCGCAACAGCAGGATCGCTTCGGCCAGCACCAGCTCGGCCACGGAGCGGGTGTTGGAGTACGGCGCGTTGAACACGGCGATACCGCGCTCGCGGGCCGCACCGAGGTCAACCTGGTTGGTGCCGATGCAGAAACAGCCGACCGCGACCAGCTTCTTCGCGTGATCGAAGATCTCTTCGGTCAGTTGCGTGCGCGAGCGAATGCCGATGAAGTGAGCGTCCGCGATCTTTTCCTTGAGCTGGGCGTCCGGCAGAGAACTGGTGTGGTACTCGATGCTGGTGTAGCCCGCCGCCTTGAGGACGTCGACAGCCGATTGGTGGACGCCTTCGAGAAGAAGGAACTTGATCTTGCTCTTATCGAGAGAAGTCTTGCTCATCTGCGTAAACCTGTATCCCGGAGAAAAATGGCAGGAGATAGCCAGCAGACGCTGACCCGGACGACAAGAATGCCGTCACCGCGGATCAGGCCTTGGGCACTGTCCTGCGGGGTCGGTATGCTAGCATAGCCACCCCGCTAAACACTCATTCCTGCGACGTGAAGCGTTCTCAGGATGACCATGAATTGTTCGAGAGTTCTGTCGATGACCAATCCTGCGCTGATTGATGAACTGAAGTCCCTGGTCGAAGCTGGCAAGGTCTTGACCGACGCCGACTCCCTGAACGCATACGGCAAAGATTGGACCAAGCATTTTGCTCCGGCGCCGAGCGCCATTGTGTTTCCCAAGACCATCGAACAAGTCCAGGCCGTGGTCCGCTGGGCCAACGCGCGCAAGGTCGCGCTGGTGCCGTCGGGCGGACGCACCGGGCTGTCTGCCGCTGCGGTGGCGGCCAACGGCGAAGTGGTTGTCTCGTTCGATTACATGAACCAGATCCTCGACGTGAACCTCACCGACCGCACCGCCGTGTGCCAGCCGGGCGTAGTCACTGAACATCTGCAGAATGTCGCCGAAGAAAATGGCTTGTACTACCCGGTCGACTTCGCGTCGGCGGGTTCCAGTCAGATTGGCGGCAACATCGGCACCAATGCCGGCGGAATCAAGGTGATTCGCTACGGCATGACCCGTAACTGGGTGGCCGGCATGAAAGTCGTCACTGGCAAGGGCGACGTGCTCGAACTGAACAAGGACCTGATCAAGAACGCCACCGGTTACGACCTGCGACAGCTGTTCATCGGCGCCGAAGGCACCTTGGGTTTCGTCGTCGAAGCGACCATGCGCCTGGACCGCGCGCCGAAAAACCTCACCGCCATGGTCCTGGGCACCGCCGATTTCGATTCGATCATGCCGGTGCTGCACGCCTTTCAGGGCAAGCTTGATCTGACTGCGTTCGAATTTTTCTCCGACAAGGCCCTGGCCAAAGTGCTCGGCCGTGGCGACGTACCGGCACCGTTCGGCACCGAGTGCCCGTTCTACGCCCTGCTGGAATTTGAAGCGACCACTGAAGAAGTGGCCAACAGCGCGCTGGAAACCTTCGAACATTGCGTCGAGCAGGGCTGGGTGCTGGACGGCGTGATGAGCCAGAGCGAAACCCAGTTGCAGAACCTCTGGAAACTGCGCGAATACATCTCCGAGACCATTTCGCACTGGACTCCCTACAAAAACGACATCTCGGTCACGGTCTCGAAAGTGCCAGCCTTCCTGCGGGAAATCGATGCGATTGTCGGCGAGCACTACCCGGATTTCGAAATCGTCTGGTTCGGCCACATCGGCGATGGCAACCTGCACCTGAACATTCTCAAGCCGGAAAACCTCAGCAAGGACGAGTTCTTCGCCAAGTGCGCGACCGTCAACAAGTGGGTGTTCGAAACCGTGGAGAAGTACAACGGTTCGATTTCCGCCGAGCATGGCGTCGGCATGACCAAGCGCGATTACTTGACCTACAGCCGCTCGCCGGTCGAAATCGAATACATGAAAGCGGTCAAGGCAGTGTTCGACCCGAACGGCATCATGAACCCGGGCAAGATCTTTGCGGTTTGATCGGTAATCTCTGTTGAATCAATGAAGGCAGGAGTCGGTAAATGAGCTATCAGCACCAGTACGTCGACGGCACGCGCATTCACTTCCCGATCGGGAAAGTCGTGTGCATTGGCCGCAATTACGCCGAACACGCCAAGGAACTGGACAACCCGGTCCCGACCGAGCCGCTGCTGTTCATCAAGCCGGGCAGTTGCGTGGTGCCGCTGGAAGGCGGGTTCAGCATTCCGACCGAGCGCGGCTCGGTGCACTACGAGGCGGAGATCGCCGTGTTGATCGGCAAGCCGCTGTCGACCAAGCCGAGCCGCGAAGAAGTCCTCGACGCCATTTCCGGTTTCGCCCCGGCGCTGGACCTGACCCTGCGCGACAAGCAGGCCGAGCTGAAAGCCAAGGGCCTGCCGTGGGAAATCGCCAAATCGTTCGACGGCGCAGCGGTACTCGCCCCGTTTGTGGTGGGCAGCACCTTTGCCGACCTGACCGACATTGGCATTCGCCTGACCATCAATGGCGAAGTGCGCCAGGACGGTAACAGCAGCGCGATGCTCAACCCGATCGTGCCGATGATCCAGCACATGGCCGGCTGTTTCTCGCTGCAGGCCGGTGACGTGATCCTGACCGGCACGCCGGCGGGTGTCGGGCCGCTGAACGTCGGCGATGAGATCGTCCTCGAACTCCCCGGCGCGAGCCGCTTTACCAGCAGCGTGCGCTAAATCGCCCTTCCCTGATGGAATGAGCTTTTGTGGCGAGGGGATTTATCCCCGTTGGCGCGCGAAGCGGGCCCTCTTGATCTTGAAGAGGGGCCGCTGCGCAGCCCAACGGGGATAAATCCCCTCGCCACAAGGGCCATTCCATATCGATAATGTGTAGCGGCTGGCAAACGCACACGCCAATCCCGCCATTTCCCGTTTTTTTCACATCCTCTCTGGATAATTTCCGCGATTCTGGCGTCTGAGCCGGCCTCTTTGTGCTATTACCCTTAGCCTGAATTTTCGGAACGCGTCCCTTGATGTCCTCTCAAACTCAGCAGAAACCCACACGTCGCTCCCGTTTCGCCCTGCGCTGGTACGCTTGGCTGTTGTTGATCATCGCTGCGGTCTATGGGCTGGCGTTCGCCATGCACTGGGACGATCGCGGCGTGCTCTGGGTGCTGGAACGCTTCGAGAGCAAGGCCGAGCAGAAGGAGAGCGTCTGGCTGCCGGACTACCAAGTGGTGATCGATGCCAAGCCGCTGCCGGGCATGGAGAAGGACGAAGCTTCGGACCTGGCCTACAACCCGCAGACCAAAACCCTGTTTTCAGTGATGGGCAAAAATCCGTTTCTCGCCGAACTCAGCCTGCAAGGCGAGGTGCTGCGCAAAATGCCGCTGGTGGGCTGGAGCAATCCGGAAGGCCTGACAGTGATGGAGAACGGTCTGCTGGCGATCGTCGATGAGCGTCAACACACGCTGTCGATCGTCAAGGTCGATGCCGCGACTCGCGAGCTGAACATCGCCGACTTCCCCAAATACGACCTCGGCCCGTCGAAAGACCAGAACAAAGCCTTCGAAGCCATCGCTTGGGATCCGCGCAATCAGCAACTGGTGCTGGGTGAAGAGCGGCCGCCGGCGCTGTTCACCTGGAAAAGCGATGGCAGCCAGACGTTGACGGGGGACAAGCAGAAACTGCCCAGCGATGAGTTGGATATCCGCAATCTTTCGGCGTTGGCCGTCGATCCGCGCACCGGCCATTGGCTGGTGTTGTCGGCCGACTCGCACCTGTTGCTGGAACTGGACGAGACCGGTGAGCAAGTCAGCTTCATGACCCTGCTCGGCAATTTCAACGGTTTGAAAGGCACCATCCCCCGCGCCGAAGGCGTGACCATGGACGAGGCCGGCACCCTGTACATCGTCAGTGAGCCGAACCTGTTCTACCGTTTCGAAAAGCACCGGTAACTTTTCCTACGACAATCGCGGAATTGTGCGGTTGTCGTGGCAGGCAAGTGGCCATTAAGCTTCAGTTCAGACGGGCATGATATTTCATCGGCCTGTTTTGAATCCGAGCCCGCCCGAATGCGTCGACTTGCCCGTCCCAAACCGCTGGTCATCCTCTTGTCGGTAATTGCCCTGATCGCGTTGATCGTGATCGGCCAATACCTGCGCCTGTTCGAGCGCGCCTGGTTCAACCTGCACACGTTGTGGCAACCGTTGAGCAGCGAGGCGATCGGGCTGGGTCAGTATCGGGTGACGATCGAGGCGCGGCCGATCGACGGGCTCGACGATGACGTCTCGGCGCTGACCTACGATCCGGTGCGCAAAAGCCTGTTCACCGTCACCAACAAAAACTCTGAACTGATCGAATTGTCGCTGGAAGGCAAGATCCTGCGACGCATTGCTCTGGTCGGCTTTGGCGATCCGGAAGCAGTGGAGTACATCAGCGCTGACACGTATGTCATCACCGACGAGCGCCAGCAGCGACTGATCAAGATCCACCTCGACGCCGACACGACGTTTCTCGATGCCGAGGATGCCGAGCAAATGACGCTCGGCGTGCACATGGCCAGCAACAAGGGTTTTGAGGGGCTGGCTTACGATTCAGTGGGCAAGCGGCTGTTCGTGGCGAAAGAGCGCGACCCGATGCTGATCTATGAAGTCCACGGCTTTCCGCATTTCAAACCGGACAAAACCTACGCCGTGCACGTGATCAACAACCCCAAGCGTGATGCCGGGATGTTCGTGCGTGATCTGTCGAGCTTGCAGTACGACGAACGCAGCGGGCATCTGCTGGCGCTGTCAGATGAATCGCGGTTGATAATCGAGCTGGATGTCGACGGGCGGCCGTTGAGCACCATGTCGATCAGCGGGGGACGCCAGGGTTTGCAGAAAACCGTGCCGCAGGCCGAGGGGATTGCGATGGATGATGACGGGACGTTGTACCTGGTGAGCGAGCCGAATCTGTTCTACGTCTTCAAGAAACCGACACAGCCCTGACTGGCAAACCGAAACCAATGTGGGAGCGGGCTTGCTCGCGAATGCGGTGGATCAGCCAATATCTTCATTGACTGATCCACCGCATTCGCG
>NZ_JABWQS010000044.1:0-50042 GCF_014268545.1 Pseudomonas sp. SWRI81 | reverse complement strand
CCGAGGTTGGGAAGGTATCTGACCCCGGATCCGGTGAAGCTGGCCGGTGGGTTGAATCAGTACCAGTACGTGCCGAACCCGACGGGGTGGGTGGATCCGTTGGGGTTGACGTCCAGTTGTCCGCCGCCGAATAAGCCTGGGTGCGCGGTGCCCGGTGATGTTACTGGCGCCAAGGTTGATGAGGGCGAAGCAAATGTTCCGTCTCTCAAGCAAGAAAAAGATTATCTTTATAGAGGAGATAAAAAGCACTTTAAAGAAATCTTTGAGAATGGCTTCAAACGAAAAGGTGAAAGCACCGACTTATTACTTCACGCCATGGACAGTAATAATCCGCCGAGCTACTTTATTAGTACTTCACCATCAAAACTGACCGCTATTGGATTTGGTACCAACGGCAAAACAAGAAAAGGCTACCTTTACACACTTCGAAAAATTTTAGGCATTGACGTAAATAAAGAGCTTGGAAATTTAGCTCCTTTCGCAGACGAAACCGAGATCGCAATACCGGGAAGTATACATACAGGAGACATAATAGGCGCGACCCCCTTAAATAAGGATGGGAGCTACGTTGGTTACTCCATACCTAACCCAAACAGAGATTAACAATGGATCAAACTCAAATCACCCTAATAGTCAATGGAGCCAAGGAGCAAGCCATCCTTAGATATGACGCTGCCCATGGACTCATAAAACTTCTCATGACTAATGGGTTTAAAAAGCGATATGAGGCCAACGACCTATATCTATGCTTGGCAAAAATCCGCGAGGACCATCCTGATATTGTATTTTTATGCAAGGGTGCCAAGCTTAATGTAACCCCATCAAGAATGTGCTCTCAAATGAGCGGCGGTGCTATTGCCTATGAATTAAAATGGGGCAAACCTGCAACTTTTGATGACATCGTGCAAATATTCGCCTATGAAGATGAAAATTTATCTAAAAACTTGAAAGAACAACAAGATTACTACAAAAAATGGCTTACCTCTCTGCAAAATCCGCTGTAACCCGGACACAATGTCAGTTTGAAGGTTTAAAAAAGCCCGGCAGCGCTACCGGGCTTGTATCTGCAACTAACCAGCGCTACATGCTCCAATGATTCGGAACAGTCAGGCTAGGAAGCAGCGTCACTATTTAAAATCCACATCAAACGCCTGATAAAACGCATTCCCGGTATTGGCGACGATCCACATCAGCACAATGACGTGATGCCCCTTCTTGTTCGCAGGCAGTTTCACTTCGTGGTCGACTTTGGCCTTCAGTTCGTCCGCATGGCTGTAATACGGCACTTGGGGATAGAAGTCCTCGAAGAAGGGTGCCGCTTCCAGTTGCGCGCGGGTAATGCGTTGCTGTGGATCCCAGCCATCCTTGGTGATCAGCCAACGATATCCGCGGGTGGTGTGCGGTGCGGTGTAGACCCAGCTGACCTTGAAGATCTGGCCCGGATCGACGTTAAGCAGCGGCCAGGTGAACGGGCGAGCGAGCTTGGTGCTCATCTCGGTATGGGTGTAGTTCACGCAATCGCGTGCATCGGTCTTGCCGCCGCTGAGAATGTAGCCGTCGGCTGGCGGCGCGACGCTGTCAGCGTCTGTGTCGAAGGGCTGCGGGAACGGTCCGGCCGCCAACGCCGGAAAGTTCTTGCCACCTTCCATTTCGTTGACTTGCCAACCGCCGAGCAAGCCGAGGTCAATGGCCACTGCGCCGCGACTCGCTGGCGAAATAACGCGACCGTGTTTCAGTTGGGTCTGTGCAATTGCCTGATTCATGTTTTTCACTCCGTTGATTTAAGAACTCTCCTTCCCGAGGAGAGGCCTTCAAGCTAACGGAGGCAGTTTTTTTGTCCATCGGCGCTTTTGTCGCAGGTTGATCGGCCGGAAAGGCAGATCGCCGAAAATACTGGATGGATAACCAGCTACTTCGGCGACTTCGCACTCGTTATGTAGCTAATCGCGTACACGTTGAATTGATGAAATCGCGCCTGATTGATTCAAGCCAGTTTTGCCTGATATTCCTTTTCGTACTGCCCGGCGAGTTGCACTTTCTGTTTTTCGTCGAGCAGCTTGCCGGCCATCTGGAAGAATTTATGCTCTTCCTCCTCAAGGTGATGATGGACCTTGTCCGACAGCTTTTTTGCCGTGGCCAACCATGCCGCGCTCGACATCTCGGTTTCGTCGAGTTCTTCCATCATCTCGTCCATTTCATGATGCTCGGCAATGGCGTGGCGGCTCAGATCAACGCCTTCGTCGATTTCCATCAACGGAATGTAGAAGTGCCGCTCTTCTGCGGTTTCGTGCGCTTGCAGTTCAGCTTTCAGCTGTTTGTAGGCTTCGACCCGTTCAGGGCTGTCGCCGCTGGTCGCGATCAGCGCCTTGGCGTAACTGCGCTGGCGCTCGTGGCTTTCGCGCAGGGATTCAAAAATATTCAAGGGGGTTTCCTCATCAATCGCGCTCAGGGAAAGACGCGGTAAAAGCTAGACCGCGGCGCTTGATTGACGGTTCCGCTTGTTTATCGAGGGGCTTGGAGCCACCTGCCCGAACACGGTAGGCTGGGCCTTCAATTACACAAGGAAGTCATGCATGAATTTGCGTATCGAGTTGACGCAGAGCCCTACCGAAGAACAGCGCCAAGCCATTCTCCAACCATTGATTGAATACAACGATGCGAAGACCGGAATATCGAAAACCGAGCCGTTCGCCTTGATGGTCAAAGATGAGTATGGCGCGATACTGGGCGGTTTGTACGGGCGAGTGACTTTGCGCTGGATGTTCATCGATTTGTTGTCAGTGCCGGAACAAGGTCGCGGACAGGGGATTGGCTCCCAGTTGATGGCACAGGCAGAAGCATTGGCCAAAGACAAGAATTGCTACGGAATCTGGCTCGATACCTTCGACTTTCAGGCTCCGGAATTCTACAAGAAGTTGGGCTTCAGCCAGTTCGGAGAGATCGTTGACTACCCACCGGGGCACAAGCGGCATTTTTTCCAGAAGCGGCTTATCGATTGATATGTTCCGCCGCCTTCGCGAGCAGGCTCGCTCCACAGGTTCTGTGGCATTCACCTATGTGGGAGCGAGCCTGCTCGCGAAAAGCGCCAGCCGCTTCAGCACCTGATCAGAGACAGGTTGCCAGAGCCGCCAAACGCCGCTTGGCGACGAAATCATCCTGCTGGGCGTAGTAGTTCAACGTTGTGCCGGATGCCTCGGTGATCACATCGACAAACGATTCTGCCGAACGCGTATACACCGTCGTGCCGCCCGGCTTGCGCGGTTCCAGATAGGCCGCCGCATCGACGCCAAATACCGCTTCGTCCTGCCAGCCGAACTGTACGCACTGGGCGACGACTTTCTCAGGCTTGTCCGAGGTCAACACCTTGTAGGGGCTCTTGGTGCGAGCATCGTCCATCACCGAACCTGCGCAACCGGCCAGCAGGACCGTCACCAGCGCTACCATCAGCATTCGCATTGCATTTGCTCATTCAGAAAAAAGCGGACTGTAGCACTGCAAAGCGAGAATTCGTTCTGCTTTACTGTTTTTATACGGCCACCGGTCCCACGAGGAAAATACATGGCGCCTAGCGACCAGCGACATGAACACGCGCTGAAACTGTTTCTCGACGCGCACCCCGAACTGCGCGAAACCCTCGATCATCTCAATCCGCTGCTGGCCCAGGCCAAGGGAGAAACCCAGGCGCAATACCGCGAAGAACGACTGCATGAAGCGTTTGAAGCCGAAGCGGAGAGTCAGGGATTGTTTGCCTGGGAGCTGACGCTGCAACTGACGGCTGATTCGCCTGAGGAATATCAGGCGCAGCGTCTTGAGGTACACCGGGAAGTGGCGGAGATGGCGGGGATGGACTGGCTCGAATATTGCGACTTGTACGGCATCACCCCGTAGGCCCCACCCCACGCTAATGGGTCATAGGCAACCTGGATTTCGCGGCGCGACTGATAAAGCTTTATCATGCCCGCAGTTTTGCTGATCGAGTCCGTCATGAAATTCGCCATTGCGCTGTTTTCCGCCGCCCATGCGCCCTCCTCGCGCCGTGCCCTGCTGTTTGCCCAGGCCGCGCTGGCCGGGGGGCATGAGATTGTCCGGCTGTTCTTTTATCAGGACGGCGTCTTCAACGCCTGCGATGCAGTGGTAACGCCGCAGGACGAGCTGGACTTGCCCAAGCAGTGGCGCAGTTTTATCAGCGAGCAGAAGCTGGACGGTGTGGTGTGCATCGCCGCCGCTTTGCGCCGTGGTGTATTGAATGAAGAAGAAGCCAAGCGTTACCAGCGCGAGGCGATTTCACTCAGCGCGCCGTGGGAATTGTCGGGCCTCGGCCAACTGCACGACGCCGTGCAAGACGCTGATCGCCTGATCTGCTTTGGAGGTGCATAAGATGGCCAAGTCCCTGCTGATCATCAGCCGACAGTCGCCGTGGTCCGGCCCTGGCGCTCGCGAAGCGCTGGATATCGTGCTGGCCGGCGGCGCCTTCGATCTGCCGATCGGCGTGCTGTTTCTCGATGATGGCGTGCTGCAACTGGCCGCCGGTCAGAACGCCAAGGCCCTGCAACAGAAGGACCTCAGCGCCAATCTGCAAGCGCTGCCGATGTTTGGTGTCGAGGAGCTGTTCTATTGCGCCGAAAGCGGCAATGCTCGTGGACTTGGAAAACGGTCGCTGGACGAAGCACAGCCGCTGACCACCGAGCAAATCACCGCCCTTATTGACCGTTACGACCAGGTGATCACCCTCTGATGTCGACTTTGCATGTGTTGTCCCATTCCCCGTTCGGCGATGATCGCTTGAACAGTTGCCTGCGTGTCATCGGCAGCGCGGATGCATTGCTGCTATGCGGTGACGCAGCCTATGCGTTGCAACCGGGCACGGCGCCATTCGCCGCGCTGCAAGCCTGTGCGCGCAAACGCTACGTCCTGGCCGAAGATGCCCAGGCTCGCGCCATCGAGATTCCCGACTGGGCGGAAGCCATCGACTACGCGACCTTCGTCGCACTGTCGATCCATCACGACAAGGTCAACAGTTGGCTATGAATCGCATGACCGTAGGCGGCCGTAGCATCGAACTCGACAAGGACGGCTTTCTTGTCGAACTGAGCGACTGGTCGGCCGAGGTCGCCAGCGCCCTCGCCGCTGCCGAAGACCTTGAGCTGACGCCCGAACACTGGGAAGTCCTCGAACTGCTGCGCAGCTTCTACGAAGAATTCCAGCTGTCGCCGGCCACGCGGCCGCTGATCAAGTACACCGCGCTGAAGCTCGGTCCGGACAAAGGCAACAGCCTGCACCTTAACCGACTGTTCAAAGGCACCCCTGCCAAACTCGCCGCGAAACTGGCGGGCCTGCCCAAACCGACGAATTGCCTATGACCGACTATCCAGCGCTGACCCTCGACACACCCGCCGAACACCCGTTCGCGCAGTTCGTGCGCATTCTTGGCAAGGGCAAGCGCGGTGCCCGCGACCTGACCCGAGCCGAAGCGCGGGAAGCCATGGGCATGGTGCTCGACGACAAGGTCGAGGACACCCAGCTCGGCGCCTTTCTGATGCTGCTGCGGCACAAGGAAGAAAGTGCCGAGGAAATGGCCGGTTTCACCGAAGCCCTGCGCGAACGCTTGCAGGCGCCGGCGCTGAACGTCGATCTCGACTGGCCGACCTACGCCGGCAAGAAACGCCATCTGCCGTGGTATCTACTGGCGGCCAAGTGCCTGGCGCAGAACGGCGTGCGTATCTTCATGCACGGTGGCGGCGCGCACACGGCCGGACGGCTTTACAGCGAGCAATTGCTCGGCGCGTTGAACATCCCGTTGTGCCGCAACTGGCAACAGGTCGGTACCGCGCTGGATAACGGCGGTCTGGCCTTTATGCCGCTGGTGGATTGGGCACCGCCGTTGCAGAAAATGATCGACCTGCGCAATACCCTGGGCCTGCGCTCGCCGATCCACTCGCTGGCGCGGATTCTTAATCCGCTGGGTGCACGCTGCGGGCTGCAAAGCATTTTCCACCCCGGCTACCAGGCGGTGCATCGTGATGCCAGCGGTCTGCTCGGCGATACGGCAATTGTGGTCAAGGGTGATGGCGGCGAAATCGAAATCAACCCGGACGCTACCAGCCATCTCTACGGCACCCGCGGCGGTCAGAGCTGGGATGAAGAATGGCCACAGTTGTCAGCGCAACGCCACGTCAAACCCGCATCGCTGGACATCGAACAGTTGAAAGCCGTGTGGCGCGGCGATGTCGTCGACAGCTACCCGCAAATGGCCTTGATTGCGACCATGGCCCTCGCCCTGCGCGGCCTCGGTCAGGATCGTGAACTGGCCTTTGCAACCGCCGAGCAGTATTGGGCGGCACGCAACACATCGATCTAACCGATCATTAACGCCCGATCTTTGCGCTTTTTGTTCGAACTCATCGGAATAGACTCGGCTCCAACGATTATCGGTTTACGGAGTCTTGATCATGGGTTTACTCGTCGATGGCCACTGGCAGGACAAGTGGTATGAAAGCAGCAAGGACGGCGCGTTCCAGCGCGAACAGGCGCAACGCCGCAACTGGGTGACTGCTGACGGTCAGGCCGGGCCGAGCGGCGAAGGCGGTTTCGCCGCCGAAGCGGGGCGCTACCACCTCTACGTGTCCCTCGCCTGCCCTTGGGCGCACCGCACGCTGATCCTGCGCAAACTCAAAGGTCTGGAAAGCCTGATCGACGTATCCGTGGTCAGTTGGTTGATGCTGGAAAACGGCTGGACCTTCGACAAGGCGCTGGGCTCGAGCGGCGACCGTCTCGACGGTTTCGACTTCATGCACGAGCGTTACACCGCTGACACGCCTGACTACACTGGCCGCGTCACGGTGCCGGTGCTGTGGGACAAAAAGCTCAAGCGCATCGTCAGCAATGAATCGGCGGAGATCATCCGCATGTTCAACAGCGCGTTCGATGGTCTCACGGGCAATGATCTGGATTTCTACCCGGCGCCGTTACGCAACGAGATAGACGCGCTGAACGAGAGGATCTATCCGGCGGTTAACAACGGTGTTTACCGTGCCGGCTTCGCCACCTCTCAGCAGGCCTATGAACAAGCCTTCGATGAAGTGTTCGCCGAGCTGGATCATCTGGAGCAACTGCTGGGCGCCAATCGTTACCTGAGCGGGGAATACCTGACTGAGGCCGATGTGCGCTTGTTCACCACCATGATTCGCTTTGACGCCGTGTATCACGGGCACTTCAAGTGCAACCTGCGGCGCATTGCCGACTATCCGAACTTGTCGAACTGGCTGCGCGAAATGTATCAGTGGCCAGGGATTGCCGAGACGGTAGATTTCCAGCACATCAAGCATCACTACTACGGTAGCCACAAGACCATCAACCCGACCGGGGTGGTGCCGAAGGGGCCGGAGCAGGATTTCACCGTGGCGCATGATCGGGCGCGGTTGATTGGGCAAGGGGTTTGGCACCGGGGTTGATCCGGGGCGTGGGTAAATTTCAAAGGCCCATCGCGAGCAAGCTCACTCCTACAAGGGGAACGCATTCCAATTGTAGGAGCGAGCCTGCTCGCGAAGGGCAGCGACTCGGTCCTCAGACCTGCGCCTGAGCCCCTTCAAACCACGCCAGTTTCTCGCGCAGCTGCACCACTTCCCCAACGATCACAAGCGTCGGCGCATGCACTTCATGCTCCGCCACCAGTCGCGGCAGGTCGGCCAGCGTGCCGGTGAATACTCGCTGATTGACCGTGGTGCCTTGCTGAATCAGGGCCGCCGGGGTATCCGCGGAACGGCCATGCTTGATCAACTGCTCGCAGATGATCGGCAAGCCCACCAGGCCCATGTAGAACACCAGCGTCTGCGCCGGAGCCACAAGGTCGGCCCATGGCAGATCGGTTGAGCCGTCCTTCAAATGGCCGGTGACAAACCGCACGGACTGCGCATGATCGCGATGGGTCAACGGAATCCCGGCATACGCCGCGCAACCGCTGGCCGCCGTGATTCCCGGCACCACCTGGAACGGAATGCCGTGGGCCGCCAGTTCTTCGATCTCTTCGCCGCCACGACCGAAGATGAACGGATCACCGCCCTTCAACCGCACCACGCGTTTGCCGGCCTTGGCCAGGTCGACCAATTGCTGGTTGATCTGATCTTGCGGCACGGCGTGTTCGGAACGACGTTTGCCGACGTACACGCGCTCGGCGTCACGACGGCACAACTCCAGAATCGCCGGCGCCACCAGGCGGTCGTACAGCACTACATCGGCTTGCTGCATCAAACGCAGCGCACGAAAGGTCAACAGATCCGGATCGCCCGGCCCGGCACCGACCAGATAAACCTCGCCGGTGGTGACCATGGGTTCGCCATCCACCTTGGCTTGCAACAGGCGTTCGGCCTCGGCGCCCTGCCCGGCCAGTTGCCGATCGGCGATCGGCCCCTGAAACACATCCTCCCAGAAGCCACGGCGCTGCTGCACATCCGGAAACAGGGTTTTCACCTGGTTGCGAAAACGCGCGGCAAGTCCGGCCAGTTGACCGTAGGTCGAGGGAATCCAGGTTTCGATCTTGGCGCGAATCAGACGCGCCAGCACCGGCGCATCGCCGCCGCTGGACACTGCAATGATCAACGGCGAGCGGTCGACAATTGCCGGGAAGATCACGCTGCACAACTGCGGCGCATCGACCACGTTCACCGGCACGCAACGTCGATGCGCATCACTGGAAACCTGTGCGTTAAGCGTTTCATCGTCGGTGGCGGCGATGATCAGCGCGCAACCGTCCAGATCCGCCTCCACGTAACCGCGCAACAGGCACTCGCCAGCGGAGGCGACGACCAGTTCGCGCAGTTGCGTTTCGATTTCAGGTGCGACCACCCGCAGCAGCGCACCGGCATCGGCCAGCAGGCGGGATTTGCGCAAGGCAATCTCCCCCCCGCCGACAACCAACACACGACTGCCGCGCAGGTTGTGAAACAGCGGCAGATATTTCATTTAACCGATGACCTCAAGGCCGCCCATGTACGGCTTGAGCACGTCCGGGACGCGGATCGAACCGTCGGCCTGCTGATAGTTTTCCAGCACGGCAACCAGGGTACGGCCGACCGCCAGGCCGGACCCGTTCAAGGTGTGCACCAGTTCCGGCTTGCCGGTTTCCGGGTTGCGGAAGCGCGCCTGCATGCGACGGGCCTGGAAGTCGCCGCAGTTGGAGCACGAGGAAATTTCGCGGTACTTGTCCTGGCTCGGAATCCACACTTCCAGGTCGTAGGTCTTGACCGCGCTGAAGCCCATGTCGCCCGTGCACAAGGCCAGGGTGCGGTAAGGCAGACCGAGCAGTTGCAGGACTTTTTCGGCGTTGGCGGTCAGGCCTTCCAGCGCTTCCATCGATTGCGACGGCTCGACGATCTGGACCATTTCAACCTTGTCGAACTGGTGCTGGCGGATCATGCCGCGAGTGTCGCGACCCGACGCACCGGCTTCGCTGCGGAAGCACGGGGTGTGGGCGACGAACTTGATCGGCAGCAGTTTCGAATCGACGATTTCGCCGGCGACAATGTTGGTCAGCGACACTTCGGCAGTCGGGATCAGGTACAGATCGGCTTCGCCTTCGCGAGCGATCTTGAACAGGTCTTCTTCGAACTTCGGCAACTGGCCAGTGCCTTGCAGTGCCGGGGCTTGCACCAGATAAGGCGTGTAGGCCTCTTCATAGCCATGTTCGTTGACGTGCAGGTTGATCATGAACTGCGCCAGTGCACGGTGCAGACGGGCGATCGGGCCACGCAGCAGAGCAAAGCGGGCGCCGGACAGCTTGGCGGCAGTCTCGAAGTCCAGCCAGCCGAACTTCTCGCCCAGGGCGACGTGGTCTTTCACTTCGAAATCGAATTGAGTCGGGGTGCCCCAGCGGCGCACTTCGACGTTGTCGTCTTCGTCTTTGCCGACCGGCACCGACTCGTGCGGCAAGTTCGGAATACCGAGCAGGATCGAATCCAGTTCGGTCTGGATCGCGTCCAGCTCGACTTTACCGGCGCTCAGCTCGCCCGCCATGCGCTCGACGTCCGCCATCAACGGCGCGATGTCTTCGCCGCGCTGCTTGGCCTGACCGATGGATTTGGAACGCGCGTTACGCTCAGCCTGCAGTGCTTCGGTGCGGGTCTGGACGGTCTTGCGCTGTTCTTCCAGCGCTTCGATGCGCGCGGTGTCCAGGGCATAGCCACGGGAAGCCAGGCGGTCCGCTACGTCCTGAAGGTTGCTACGTAACAGTTTGGAATCGAGCATGTCGGTTTCTCGTTATCAAAGTTTGGTCAGGGACAGGCCGGCCCACGTCGCGAGCAGCCCGCCGAATACGCTGAGTGCCGCGTAGCCCAGGGCCAGCAACACCTGCCCGCTTTCGAGCAGGCGCACCGTATCCAGTGAAAAGGATGAAAAAGTTGTCAGCCCCCCAAGGAAGCCGACCATCAACCCGGCACGCACCTCGATCGGCACCTCCGGGCGTATCAAAAACAGGCCGTACAACACGCCAATCAGCAGACAGCCCACGATATTAACGGCCAGCGTCGCGGTATAGAAGTGCCGCGGCCAATTGGCGCTGACCCAATTGCCAGTGGCGAAGCGCAACAAGGTGCCGGCCACGCCGCCGACCGACACCGCAACGATCAATGGAAGCACTATTTTCTCCGCTGTCGAGGGCTTAAACGGTCGAGTTGGGCAAGGTGGTTGAGCTTCTCGCCGATTTTCAGTTCCAGGCCACGCGGCACCGGTTGGTAGAACGGGATCGGCTCGAGTTCTTCCGGGAAATAATCTTCACCGGCGGCGTAGGCATCCGGTTCGTCGTGGGCATAACGGTATTCGTCACCGTAACCCAATTGCTTCATCAGTTTGGTCGGCGCGTTGCGCAAGTGCAGCGGCACCTCCAGCGAGCCGTGTTCGGCGGCGGCACGCAGGGCGGTTTTGAAGCCCATGTACACCGCGTTGCTTTTCGGCGCGCAGGCCAGATAGGTGATGGCCTGCGCCACGGCCAGTTCACCTTCCGGACTGCCGAGACGCTCCTGCACTTCCCACGCCGCCAGGCACAGACTCAGTGCGCGCGGGTCAGCGTTGCCGATGTCTTCGCTGGCCATGCGCACCACGCGCCGGGCCAGGTACAGCGGATCGCAACCGCCGTCGATCATCCGCGCAAACCAGTACAACGCACCGTCGGGATTGGAGCCACGTACCGATTTGTGCAGCGCCGAGATCTGGTCATAGAACGCTTCGCCGCCCTTGTCGAAACGCCGCCGGGTGTCGCCGAGCAGACTTTGCAGCAGCTCGGTGCCGATTTCGCTGTTGTCTTCGGCCAGGTCCGAGGCGTTTTCCAGCAGGTTGAGCAGGCGCCGGCCATCGCCATCGGCGGCTGACAGCAGCATCTGGAAGCCTTCGTCGTTGAGCGTCAGGTTGCGCTTGCCCAGGCCGCGCTCTTCAGTGAGCGCGCGGTGCACCAGTTTGCGCAACGCCGCTTCGTCGAGGCTTTTCAGCACGTAGACACGCGCGCGCGACAGCAGCGCGTTGTTCAATTCGAACGAAGGGTTTTCGGTGGTGGCGCCGATGAAGATCAGCGTGCCGTCTTCAACATAAGGCAGGAACGCGTCCTGCTGCGACTTGTTGAAGCGGTGCACCTCGTCGACGAACAGAATCGTGCGCTTGCCGTACTGGCCGGCCTGCTGTTTGGCGATTTCAACGGCCTGACGGATTTCCTTGACCCCGGCGAGCACCGCCGAGACCGTTTCGAAGTGTGCGTCGGAAACTTCCGCGAGCAACCGCGCAAGTGTAGTCTTGCCCACACCCGGCGGTCCCCAGAAGATCATCGAATGCAGGGCACCCTGCTCCAGCGCCTCGCGCAGAGGCTTGCCGCGAGCGAGTACATGCTCCTGACCGACGTACTCATCCAGATTGGCCGCACGCAAACGCGCGGCCAGCGGCTGGGCTATCGGTGCACTGCGAAACAGATCCATCACGTAGCGTTGAAACCTCGAATTTTTCGAATACTGTGCAAAACTCTGTGGCGAGGGGATTTATCCCCGTTGGGCTGCGAAGCGGCCCCAAAAGCGACGACTGCTGCGCAGCCGAACGGGGATAAATCCCCTCGCCACAATAGCCCCTCAATAGCAGGCCCACACCACAAAGGCCCTGACACAAGGGGCTGGGGTTTATTCCTGGATGACGTCGGCACCCTTGGGGATGTCGAACTTGAACTTCGATGCCGGTACAGCTTCGTTGGCTTTCACCCCGGTGAACAGGATATTGGTGCGTTGGCCAACGCTGTCAATCAGTTGCATGTCATTGAGCAGACCGTTGCGAAACGACAGGCGCAGGTTGTCGAACAAGGTGTCCTTGGTCTTCGGCTTGAGGGTGAAATCGATCACGCCGCCCGCCTCTTTCGCGCTGATGTCAAAGCTCTGGCTGATCTTCGACACGTCGCCGGAGAGCAGCAATGCCGGGGTCTGGGTCAGGCGCTCGTCGAGCTTCTTGATGGTCGCCTGTTCCAGGTCCGGGTCCCACAGGGTGACTTTCTTGCCATCGGAGACCATGGTCTGCTCGGCCGGGGCGTTGGTGTGCCAGTAAAACAGGCCCGGACGCTGCAGGGTCATGTTGCCAGTGGTTTCCTGCAATTGCGTGCCGCTGCCGTCGAGGGTCAGCTGCGAGAAGTTCGCGCTCAGGGTCTTGGATGTTTCCAGCAATTGGGTCAGACGGGCTACGTCTTTTTCATCGGCGTGAGCGGTGAGCGCGGTCAGCGCCAGTACTGGCAACAGCATGCGGATAAGACGCATGGGAGTCCTCTTGAATACTCGTGGGAGAGTGGCGGAACCTCATTGTCCCGCCGCTTGCTTGGCAAATCAGTCGCGCACCGGGCCTGGCGCCAGGACTTCGCGCGAACCATTGGTGTTCATCGAGGTGACGACCCCGGCCATTTCCATGGCTTCGATCATCCGTGCGGCGCGGTTGTAGCCGATCTTCAACTTGCGCTGGACAGCGGAAATCGAGGCGCGACGGCTTTCCAGCACGAACTGCACCGCCTCGTCATACAGCGCATCGGCTTCAGGATCATCGCCGTCGCCGCCACCGCTGCTGCCTTCAAAGCCGCTGCCTGCCTCTTCGACACCGTTGAGGATGTCGTCGTTGTATTCCGGCGCGCCGCGCAGTTTCCAGGCTTCAACCACACGATGCACTTCATCGTCGGAAACGAACGCACCGTGAACCCGGATCGGCAGGCTGGTGCCCGGCGGCATGTAGAGCATGTCACCGTGACCGAGCAACTGCTCGGCGCCGCCCTGGTCGATAATGGTCCGCGAGTCGATCTTGCTCGATACCTGGAACGCCATACGGGTCGGGATGTTGGCCTTGATCAGACCGGTGATCACGTCCACCGACGGCCGCTGGGTCGCTAGAATCAAGTGAATCCCGGCCGCACGGGCCTTCTGCGCAATACGGGCGATCAGCTCTTCAACCTTTTTACCGACGATCATCATCATGTCGGCAAATTCATCGACCACCACAACAATGGTCGGCAGTTTCTGCAGCAGTGGCGCTTCGTCGTGGATGCTTTCGCGCTTGTACAACGGATCGCTCAATGGCTCGCCGGCATCCTGCGCTTCCTTGACCTTGGCGTTGAAGCCGGACAGGTTACGCACGCCCATCTTCGCCATCAATTTATAACGCCGTTCCATCTCGGCGACGCTCCAGCGCAAGGCGTTGGCGGCATCCTTCATGTCGGTCACCACCGGACACAGCAGGTGCGGAATGCCTTCATAAATCGACAGTTCGAGCATCTTCGGGTCGATCATGATCAGCTTGGCGTCTTCCGGGCCGGACTTGAACAGGATCGACAGGATCATCGCGTTCACGCCCACCGACTTACCGGAACCGGTCGTACCCGCCACCAGCAGGTGCGGCATCTTCGCCAGGTCGGTAATCACCGGTTTGCCGCCAATGTCGTGGCCCAGCGCCAGGGTGACCGGCGACTTGAAGTTGTCGTACTCCGGCGTCGACAGCACTTCGGAGAAGCGCACGATCTGCCGGTCTTCGTTGGGAATTTCAATACCGACGGTGGTCTTGCCCGGGATCACTTCAACGACCCGCACACTGGTCACTGCCAGCGATCGCGCAAGGTCTTTTGCCAGGTTGGCGATACGGCTGACCTTGACGCCGGCGGCAGGCTGAATTTCGTAACGGGTAATCACCGGGCCCGGGTGGATCGAATCCACGGTGACCTCGACGCCAAACTCCTTGAGCTTGATTTCGAGCAAATGGCCGACCGCAGCCAGGGATTCCGGCGAATAGTTGAGCTGTTTCTTTTCCGCAGGATCAAGGATCGAGATCGGCGGCAAGGTGCCTTCGACGGCGCTGTCGACAAACAACGGCGCCTGCTTCTCTTTCTGCACGCGCTTGCTTGGCTCGGGGGCTTTGGCCGGGGCCGGCGCAATGACCGGCGGGACCTGCTTCTCGCGATCGGACATGTGCTTGCTCAGGGCTTGCTCACGCTCGATCAGGCGTTCCTTGACCTTGGCCTGCTCACGCTTGTCGGTAACGGTCGGCGCGACCACATCGTGCACGCGGTCATCGACCTCACGCAATTGCGCGACCAATTGTTTGCGCTCGGTGCGCGCCGTCCACCAGCGGTTGAGCGCGCTCTGGAACAATTCGAACAGGTCGAGCGTGATCTTGCCGGTGATGTCCATCACCTTGAACCATGACAGATCGGTGAACACCGTCAGGCCGAACAGGAACAGCGCAATGAACAGCAACGTGCTGCCCTGAATATTCAGCGCATTCTTCGCCAGGTCGCCTAGGCTTTCGCCCAGCGCCCCACCGGCGCCGGCGGGCAGACCGGTCGCGGCATGGAAATGGATGTGGGCCAGCGCAGCCCCGGACAGCACCAGAAATACCAGGCCGATCAGCCGCCAGGAGAACAGCCAGCCGCTCCACTGCCATGGCTCGTGGCGCTGACGGAAGATCTGATAGGCCTTGATCGCCAGCAAAAGCGGAAAGATGTAGGCGAAGTAACCGAGCACCATGAACAGGATATCGGCACTGTAGGAACCCGCCGGGCCGCCGAAATTCTGTACGTCGTCGATCTTGCTGTTATGACTCCAGCCTGGATCGTCCTTGCCGTAGGTCAGCAAGGCCATCATCAGGAACAGACACAACGCGCCGATGGCGATCAATGCACCTTCCTTGAGCCGGTAGTGCAGTTGCTGACGCCAGAGCGGAACGACTGTTTTTGGTGCTTCGGTGGATTTCTTCAAAACGCTTCTTTTCCTGCGCCCGAGGCGCGTCCATCTATTGAATGACAAAAAACTGCCCAATCCAGGCAGGTAAAAAGTAAACGGGCACAACCGAGACTACTTTTAACACTGTGCGGCGGCTTTTATAAACACAGCGATAGGCGCGGCGCGCAGCAAATATCTGTAACAGCCCGGCATTGTACGGGTTTGTACGAGCGTTACCATGCTTGCAGCCCAGTGTTGAGCATAGCCAAGCGTACACAAACTGCGGTCCAATTTGATCATGCATTGTCTTTTGTGACAAAGGCTTATGAGGTGTATTTGATGAACGTAGCGAAGCCTGCGACCGCGTCCTGCTTGCCACGCTGAATCGGCACACACCCGATGATCGCTTACGACCACAGCCGACACCCCGAGTTGCACCACGATGCAGGTGCAGGCAGGCTTGCATGCAGGACATCTCGGGCGATTCGCGGCACACTTGTTCGCGGGCCCAAAACGCCCCTGACCGCCCTCCCCTTCTGCAAAGCCTGGATGCCATGCTGACTTGGTTACAACGTAATTCACTGACTTTTCCGCCACTGGAAAAAGCCATGCGCGACCCCAACGGCCTGCTCGCCGCGGGTGGCGACCTGTCCGCCGATCGGCTGATACAAGCTTATCGCCATGGTTGCTTTCCGTGGTTCTCAGAAGGCCAGCCGATTTTGTGGTGGTCGCCGAATCCGCGTACGGTGCTGTTTCCCGACGAACTGCACGTTTCGCGCAGTCTCGGCAAATTGCTGCGCAAGCAGCGTTACCAGGTGACCTTCGATCAGGATTTCGAGGCCGTGATCCGCGCCTGCGCCGCGCCACGGGATTACGCCGACGGCACCTGGATCACCCAGGCCATGCAGGACGCTTACGTTGAATTGCACCGACGCGGCTTTGCCCATTCGGTCGAGGTCCGCGATCAGGGCGAACTGGTCGGCGGCCTGTACGGCCTGGCGATGGGCCAGTTGTTTTTCGGTGAATCCATGTTCAGTCGCGCCGACAACGCCTCGAAATATGGCTTTGCCACGCTGGTGCAGCACTTGAAGGACTCCGGATTCGTGCTAATCGATTGCCAGATGCCAACCGATCATCTGCACAGTCTCGGCGCCCGGGCGATTCCGCGCCAGGAATTCGCCGACTATCTGGCCCGACACCTGGATCAACCCAATCGCGCGACCTGGGTTTGCTGAGCGACTTTCGCGCGCGTGGCTTACACTTAATTCACCAGCTTATCCCGAGGGTTGATCATGACCGAGTTGGCGCGGTTGAAGTTCTATGCCACTCAGCCTCACTCTTGCAGTTATCTGCCCGAGGAGCAGGCCACGACCCTGTTTCTCGATCCCAGTCAGCCCATGGATGTGCATGTCTACGCAGACCTGTCGGAGATGGGCTTTCGTCGCAGTGGCGACCATTTGTACCGGCCGCATTGCCAGAATTGCAATGCCTGCGTGCCTGCGCGCATTCCGGTCGCGCAGTTCAGTCCCAATCGTCAGCAGAAGCGTATTTTCAAACGCAACGCCGATTTGCAGGTACGCCCGGCCAAGCCTCAGTTCAGCGAAGAGTATTTCGACCTGTACCAGCGCTATATCGAACAACGTCACGCCGACGGCGATATGTACCCACCGAGCCGCGATCAATTCTCGACTTTTCTGGTGCGCGACCTGCCCTTCTCGCGCTTCTATGAGTTCCGACTCGACGGACGGCTACTCGCGGTGGCGGTGACCGATTTGCTGCCGAACGGTTTGTCGGCGGTGTATACCTTTTACGAACCCGAGGAAGAACGTCGCAGCCTTGGCCGTTTCGCCATCCTCTGGCAGATCGGTGAGAGCCAGCGCCTTGGCCTCGAAGCGGTCTACCTCGGTTACTGGATCAAGAATTGCAAAAAGATGAATTACAAGACGCAATATCGGCCCATCGAACTGCTGATTAATCAGCGCTGGGTCGTCTTCAACTAATCCCACCGCCTAAACCCCTTGGCGTAAACCCCATTTTTCGGGCACAATGCACGCCGCTTTTGCCTGGCGCAGTTGCACCGGGCCATTCATTGGATACCGAGGGCTTTACTGCATGTCGAAAGAAGACAGCTTCGAAATGGAAGGCACTGTCGTCGACACCCTGCCCAACACCATGTTTCGTGTGGAGTTGGAAAATGGGCACGTCGTAACCGCGCATATTTCCGGCAAGATGCGCAAGAACTACATTCGTATTCTTACCGGTGACAAAGTGCGCGTCGAGCTGACGCCCTATGATTTGAGCAAAGGGCGGATCACTTACCGCGCTCGTTAATCAAGTCAATACAGAACGCCCGGGTTATGCCGGGCGTTTTTGTATGTGCGATTTGGGTTTTGGCTTGAGTGTTGGGTGTATATCCGTTGCTGCGGTAACGGCTGCTCAGGGTTCCGCCCTTACGGCGGGTCACCTTTTCCAAACGCCGAAAAGGTAACCCAAAAGGCTTTGCCCCGGCGTTCGGCCCGCTCGCTGGGGCTCGGGGTTCCTTCGTTACGGGATCGATCCGGGCGCAGCGTCTCCGGTTTGCTTCGCTGCACCTCCTCTCACTGTGTACGACTTCGTCGTACGGTCGCTGCGCTCCCACGCCCGGGTCGATCCCGTAACGAAGCCTGCCGAAGGGGCGAAAGGTCAAAAGCCAGAGCAAAAGCAGAAGCAGAAGCAGAAGGCAGAGCAAAAGATCGCAGCCTTCGGCAGCTCCTACAGTTGGATCGTTTGTATCTGGTAGAAATATGTTGGCCGGCTGGCCGCCATCGCGAGCAGGCTCACTCCTACAGAAAATCAAAAGCGAACCGCAGCCGCTTTTCACCACTCAACACAATGAGCGTTAGCTCGAGTAAGGCTTTTGATCTTGATCCACGGGCGACGTCGGAAGGCTGAGTGGAGGGATTGATCCGGGCGTGGGAGCGCAGCGACCGTCTGGCGCAGCCAGACACAGCGGAAGGAGGTGCAGCGAAGCAAACCGGAGCCGCTGCGCCCGGATCGATCCCGTAACGAAGGAACCCGAGCCTGCGAGGGCCGAACGCAGGAGCTAGCGTTTTTTGCTTACTTTTTTAGGCGCTTGTAAAAAAGTAAGTCGCCGTCAGGCGAAACCGTCAGTGGCCGCTACCGAAGCAACGGATATTCACCCAAAACCCCCAAACGACAAATAACAAAAAGGCGCCCGAAGGCGCCCTCGTGATCCAAGGCCGTCAGGCCATTTCCGCGGTAGTTTCGAAGTCGAACGTCAGTTCCCCGTCCTTGATGTCGATGTGCACCACACCGCCATGCTCGGCCAGCTCACCAAACAGAATCTCCTCTGCCAGCGGACGCTTGATCTTGTCCTGAATCAAACGCGCCATCGGCCGTGCGCCCATTGCCGAGTCGTAACCACCCGCCGCGAGCCAACTGCGCGCCGCATCGGTCACTTCCAGCAACACGCGCTTGTCTTCCAGCTGCGCCTGAAGCTCGGTAAGGAACTTGTCCACCACACTTTTGATGACCTCATGGCTGAGGCGACCAAACTGGATAATGGTGTCCAGACGGTTACGGAATTCCGGCGTGAAGCTCTTCTTGATCACCTCCATCGCATCGGACGAGTGGTCCTGATGGGTGAAACCGATCGAAGCCCGCGCGGCCGTTTCGGCACCGGCGTTGGTGGTCATGATCACGATCACGTTGCGGAAGTCCGCCTTGCGCCCGTTGTTATCGGTCAGCGTACCGTGGTCCATGACCTGCAGCAGCAGATTGAAGACTTCCGGATGCGCCTTCTCGATTTCGTCGAGCAGCAATACGCAATGTGGCTGCTTGGTGATCGCTTCGGTCAACAGACCGCCCTGATCAAAGCCGACATAACCCGGAGGCGCACCGATCAAACGCGATACGGTGTGACGCTCCATGTATTCGGACATGTCGAAACGCACCAGCTCGATGCCCAGCGCCTTGGCCAATTGGCGCGCGGCCTCGGTCTTGCCGACACCGGTAGGCCCTGCGAACAGGAACGAACCGACCGGTTTGTCGGGCGACTTGAGCCCGGCACGGGACAGTTTGATCGCGGTCGATAGCGAATCGATCGCCGCGTCCTGGCCAAACACCGTGAGCTTCAGATCGCGCTCCAGATTACGCAGCAGCTCCTTGTCGGAACTGGTGACGTGTTTCGGTGGAATCCGTGCGATCTTCGCCACAATGTCTTCGACCTGCGGCACTTCGATACGCTTGACGCGCATCTCGACCGGCTGCAGACGCTGGTAGGCGCCCGCCTCGTCGATCACATCGATGGCCTTGTCCGGCATGTGCCGGTCGTTGATATAGCGCGACGCCAGCTCGGCGGCGGCACGCAACGACTCATCGCTATATTCGATGTTGTGGTGCTGCTCGAAACGCCCTTTCAGGCCACGCAGGATACCGATGGTGTCTTCCACCGACGGCTCGACGACATCGACCTTCTGGAAACGACGCGCCAAGGCACGATCTTTCTCGAAGATACCGCGAAATTCCTGGAAAGTGGTCGAACCGATGCAACGAATGTCGCCAGACGACAGCAGCGGCTTGAGCAGGTTGGATGCATCCATCACGCCACCGGACGCAGCGCCCGCACCAATAATGGTGTGGATTTCGTCGATGAACAGGATCGCCTGCGGACGTTTTTTCAGTTCATTGAGCAGCGCCTTGAAGCGCTTCTCGAAATCGCCGCGATATTTGGTGCCTGCGAGCAGAGCGCCAAGATCGAGCGAGTAGACAACCGCATTGGCCAGCAGATCCGGCACCTGATTGTCGACAATGCGCTTGGCCAGGCCTTCGGCAATCGCGGTTTTACCTACGCCTGCCTCGCCGACCAGCAGCGGGTTGTTCTTGCGCCGACGCGCGAGGATTTGCGCGACACGCTCGACTTCCGACTCGCGCCCGACCAGCGGATCGATCCGCCCCTGACGAGCGAGTTCGTTGAGGTTGCTGGCATAAGCATCCAGAGGATTGCCTGAAGAAGAAGACTCACCGCCCTCGTCGTCCTGCATATCTT
The DNA here is from genome assembly GCF_014268545.1 of Pseudomonas sp. SWRI81. Taxonomy (NCBI): domain Bacteria; kingdom Pseudomonadati; phylum Pseudomonadota; class Gammaproteobacteria; order Pseudomonadales; family Pseudomonadaceae; genus Pseudomonas; species Pseudomonas sp. SWRI81. The sequence goes on along the minus strand of NZ_JABWQS010000044.1, from coordinate 29,789 downwards.
GTTCACCTTCAGAGTGATCGCCATGCCCAGGCACTTTGGAAATGCCGTGAGCGATGTAATTGACGACATCAATGCGCGCAACGCTCTGCTGTTTCAGCAGAAACACTGCCTGACTCTCTTGCTCACTGAAGATTGCAACCAGCACGTTGGCGCCGGTGACTTCGCGTTTGCCCGAGCTCTGTACGTGGAAAACAGCACGCTGCAGGACACGCTGGAAGCCCAGGGTTGGCTGGGTTTCACGGTCCTCGTCATGAACGGGGATCAATGGCGTTGTGGAGTCGATGAACTCCTGCAGGTCATGCTTGAGTTTGTCGAGGTTTGCGCCGCAGGCACGCAAAACGGTGGCGGCAGCCTCATTATCCAATAGGGCCAGCAGCAGGTGTTCGACGGTCATGAATTCATGACGTTTCGAACGAGCCTCCTTGAAGGCTAGATTGAGGGTGACTTCGAGCTCGCGGTTTAACATAGCTTCACCTCATACCCAAGTGGTCGGCGATTAACCGTCCTTCTCGATTTCACAGAGTAGCGGATGCTGGCTTTCCCTGGCGTACTGGTTGACCTGCATGGCCTTTGTCTCGGCGATGTCGCGGGTAAACACTCCACATACTGCCCGCCCTTCTGTATGGACGGCCAGCATGACCTTGGTCGCCAGCTCGCGATTCAGGTTAAAAAACACCTCGAGCACTTCGACGACGAAATCCATCGGTGTGTAGTCATCATTAAACAAAACCACCTTGTACATCGGCGGCGCCTGTAACGCAGGCTTTGCTTCCTGAACAGCAACGCCTGCCGAATCGTCGTCGTGCTCCTGTGGAAGATCCTTTTGGAGAAGCGGGCGATCCTGATTGAATGTTAGTCGAATCTGGCTGATTGCATGCATGGAAAGAAAGGTTCGTCAGTTGTGCAAATACAGTGGTGGGGGCGATTGCTCACGTTTTCAACTCCGACTGCCCGGTCACCTTGACTATCGGGAAAACGGTGTTACAACCAATAGAGCCCACAGTGGGTAAAAAAGATCCGCGGAGTCAATTCTTTTAACGAATTCGATTGCGGATGTCCTGGATGATACTCCAGCGATGGAGACTGTTGCAGAGGGATTTGAGCATGGCTGTCGGCAAGGTGAAATGGTTCAACAATGCCAAGGGGTTCGGCTTCATCAACACCAATGGCCGTGAAGGTCGCGACGAGGATGGCAAGGACATCGATTTCTTTGCCCACTTCTCGGCGATCGAAATGGACGGGTACAAAACCCTGAAAGCGGGCCAGGAAGTGAATTTCGACATCGTGCAGGGTCCGAAGGGACTGCATGCCGTAGGCATTAAGCCCCTGATCATCAAACCAACCACGGCTTCTGAAAGTGCCGCTGTTGGCGCAGCGATGAGCTGACTGATTCCTGCCTGAATACGCCGAGCAAAAAAAACCGCCTGACTCAATCCATCGAGTCAGGCGGTTTTTGTGTGCCTGCGACTTTTACATATGCGAAATCAAGGCATCCCCGAAGCCTGAAGACGAAACCAGCTTGGCTCCCTCCATCAAACGCTCGAAATCATAAGTAACAGTTTTGGCACTAATCGCACCGTTAGTACCCTTGATGATCAGGTCTGCCGCTTCAGTCCAGCCCATGTGACGCAGCATCATCTCGGCCGAGAGGATCAGCGAGCCCGGGTTGACCTGGTCCTTGCCAGCGTACTTCGGTGCCGTACCGTGAGTCGCCTCGAACATTGCCACGGTGTCGGAAAGATTGGCGCCCGGCGCGATACCGATACCACCCACTTCCGCCGCCAGCGCGTCGGACAGGTAGTCACCGTTCAGGTTAAGTGTAGCGATGACGTCATATTCGGCCGGGCGCAGCAGGATCTGCTGGAGCATGGCGTCGGCGATAGCGTCCTTGACCACAACGTTCTTGCCGGTTTTCGGGTTCTTGAACTGCATCCACGGACCGCCGTCGAGCAGCGTTGCGCCGAATTCTTCGGCCGCCACTTCGTAGGCCCATTCCTTGAAGGCACCTTCGGTGAACTTCATGATGTTGCCTTTGTGCACGATGGTCAGCGAATCGCGATCGTTATCGACCACGTATTGCAGGGCCTTGCGCGCCAGACGCTTGGTGCCTTCGCGGGAAACCGGTTTGACGCCAATGCCGCAGTTTTCGTCGAAACGGATCTTGGTGACACCCATTTCTTCTTTAAGGAATTTGATGACCTTGGTGGCTTCCGGCGAACCGGCCTTCCACTCGATACCGGCGTAAATGTCTTCGGAGTTTTCGCGGAAGATGGTCATGTCGACATCGCCAGGCTTTTTCACCGGGCTTGGCACGCCTTCGAACCAGCGCACCGGACGCAGGCAGACGTACAGGTCGAGTTGCTGACGCAGGGCAACGTTCAGCGAGCGGATGCCGCCACCGACTGGAGTGGTCAGCGGGCCTTTGATGGACACGACGTAATCCTTGACCGCATCGAGAGTTTCCTGCGGCAGCCAGGTGTCCTGATCGTAAACCTGGGTGGCCTTTTCCCCGGCGTAGACTTCCATCCAGGAAATCTTGCGCTTGCCGCCGTAGGCCTTTTCAACAGCAGCATCGACAACCTTGATCATCACCGGACTGATGTCGACACCAATACCGTCACCTTCGATGAAGGGGATGATCGGGTTATCAGGAACATTGAGAGAATGGTCTGCATTGACGGTGATTTTGTCGCCGACGGCTGGAACCTGAATCTTCTTGTAACCCATGCTGAACTCCATTGTTTGGATTGAACATCTGGCTTGCTTCGAGCGTAACCCAGTTAAATCAACACGCAAACCCTATGTTCCGCCACCGCGCACTTCTCGTTTCGTACAAGCCTGAAAGCAAAGGGAAAAGCGCCAAACTCCAGCATTCGTAACGAGTCTTTGCCCAACCCCGCCCTGCGACCTTTAGACCAATGGACGAGAATCGTTGCATATGAACCATCGGCAGATTGCCAGCTACCTATGTATAATGCCGCCCGCTGACCACAGGGTCACGACGGCTGGCCTCTCTAGCACGAGACTTTCCGCCTGATTGGTCGGGTTGTTACCGCAGCCTGACTGCTTGACGCTCTACTGATGCACCCAACATCACCGCGAAGAATCTCGACATTCGGTTCATGGATGACTTTGAACGAACGCGCTTACCCGGCGCCCCTCGAGTTTCTGCGCACGCTTTAGCAAAGAAGAGAGAGTTAATCCGAATATGCCCACCCGCTCGAAGATCATCTATACCTTCACCGACGAAGCCCCAGCCCTCGCCACCTATTCCCTGCTGCCGATCATCGAGGCTTATACGGCCTCGGCCGATATCGCCGTGGAAACCCGCGATATCTCTCTTGCAGCGCGCATCCTGGCCAGCTTCCCCGAGCAACTGGGCGACAAAGCCGTAGCCGACCACCTCGCCGAACTGGGCGACCTGGCCGTTACGCCTGAAGCCAACATCATCAAGCTGCCGAACATCAGCGCTTCGGTGCCACAGCTGCAAGCCGCGATCAAAGAGCTGCAGGCGCAGGGTTACAACCTGCCGGACTACCCGGAAACCGTGACCAGCGACGCCGACAAAGACGCCAAGGCGCGTTACGACAAGGTCAAGGGCAGCGCCGTGAACCCGGTTCTGCGCGAAGGCAACTCCGACCGCCGCGCTCCGCTGTCGGTGAAGAACTACGCGCGCAAGCACCCGCACAAAATGGGCGCCTGGGCCAAAGACTCCAAGTCCCACGTCGCTCACATGAGCACCGGCGATTTCTACGGCAGCGAAAAAGCTGCCCTGATCGACGCCGCTGACGCCGTGAAGATCGAACTGATCGCCAAAGACGGCACCGCTACCGTCCTGAAAGAAAAAACCACCGTTCAGGCTGGCGAGATCCTCGACTGCGCCGTGATGAGCAAAAACGCCCTGCGCGCGTTCATCGCTGCGGAAATCGAAAGCGCCAAGGCCCAGGGCGTGCTGCTCTCGGTCCACCTGAAAGCGACCATGATGAAGGTCTCCGACCCGATCATGTTCGGCCAGATCGTTGCCGAGTTCTACAAAGACGCCCTGACCAAGCACGCTGACGTGCTGGCTCAGATCGGCTTCAACCTGAACAATGGCATCGGCGATCTGTACGCCCGCATCAAGGCCCTGCCTGGCGATCAGCAAGCACAGATCGAAGCGGACATCGCTGCGGTCTACGCCGTGCGTCCGTCGCTGGCGATGGTCAACTCCGACAAAGGCATCACCAACCTGCACGTGCCGAGCGACGTCATCGTCGACGCCTCGATGCCGGCGATGATCCGTGACTCCGGCAAAATGTGGGGCACTGACGGCCAGTTGCACGACACCAAGGCCGTGATCCCGGATCGTTGCTACGCAACCATCTACCAGGCCGTGATCGAAGACTGCAAAGCCAATGGCGCCTTCGACCCGACCACCATGGGCAGCGTGCCAAACGTTGGCCTGATGGCGAAGAAAGCCGAAGAGTACGGCTCGCACGACAAGACCTTCCAGATCAAGGCTGACGGTGTGGTTCGCGTGACCGACAGCAAAGGCACCCTGCTGATGGAGCAGGCAGTTGAAGCCGGCGACATCTTCCGCATGTGCCAGACCAAAGACGCGCCGATCCAGGACTGGGTCAAACTGGCCGTCAACCGCGCTCGCGCAAGCAGCACGCCGGCCATCTTCTGGCTGGACCCGATGCGCGCTCACGACGGCGTAGTGATCGAGAAAGTTCAGGCCTACCTGAAGGATCACGACACTGCCGGTCTGGACATCCAGATCATGGCGCCGGTCGACGCGATGAAGTACACCCTGCAGCGCACCCGCGAAGGCAAGGACACCATTTCGGTGACCGGTAACGTGCTGCGCGACTACCTGACCGACCTGTTCCCGATCATGGAACTGGGCACCAGCGCCAAGATGCTGTCGATCGTGCCGCTGATGAACGGCGGTGGCCTGTTCGAAACCGGCGCCGGCGGTTCGGCGCCGAAGCACGTGCAACAACTGGTTGAAGAGAACTTCCTGCGCTGGGATTCGCTGGGTGAGTTCCTCGCCCTGGCCGCTTCTCTCGAGCATCTGGGTGTGAACTACAACAACCCGAAAGCGCTGGTGCTGTCGAAAACCCTGGACCAGGCCACCGGCCAGTTCCTCGACAACAACAAGTCGCCATCGCGCAAAGTCGGCAACATCGACAACCGCGGCAGCCACTTCTACCTGGCAATGTACTGGGCTCAGGCCCTGGCGGCCCAGACTGAAGACGCTGCACTGCAAGCGCAGTTCGCGACACTGGCCAAGACGCTGACCGAGAACGAGGCAACCATCGTTGCCGAGCTCAATGCCGTTCAGGGCAAGCCAGTCGACATCGGCGGTTACTACCACGCCGACGCCGAGCTGATCAGCAAGGCCATGCGCCCAAGCGCAACCTTCAACGCGGCGATTGCTGCGCTGGTTTAAGGTTGTAGCGCTGTAAACAGACCCCGGCCGAGTGCCGGGGTTTGTGTTTCTGCTGACAACACAAACCCCTTGTAGGAGTGAGCCTGCTCGCGATAGCGGTATACCATTCACCATTAATGGCGACTGATGCACCGCTATCGCGAGCAGGCTCACTCCTACAAGGGATTGGGTTTCAACCAATAGATTGAGGAGGTTTTATGGAATGGCTCCCCCACATCACCGTCGCCACCGTCGTCGAGGACAACGGCCGTTTCCTGATGGTCGAAGAGCACAAGGCCGGGCGTAACGTGCTCAATCAGCCGGCCGGGCATCTCGATCCGGATGAAACACTGATCGACGCCGCCATCCGCGAAACCCTTGAAGAAACCGGCTGGGACGTCGAACCCACCGCAGTCATCGGCATTTACCTGTACACCGCACCGAGCAACGGTGTGACTTATCAGCGTGTATGTTTCAGCGCCAAAGCCGTGCAACACTACCCGGATTACCAACTCGACGACGGCATCCTCGGCGCCAAGTGGCTGACCCGCGACGAATTAATTGCCCAGCGCGACAACTGGCGCAGCGAGCTGATCATCCGTTGCATCGACGATTACCTGGCCGGTCATCACTTCAGCCTCGAACTGATCCGCCCTTCTCTTTAGCCTTGCGGCCGCGAGCCTGATAGAATCGCGCCCTTTTCCAAGACACTCATTGAATCCCTATGCGTGATCCAGCCCCTTCTGACACATCCAAGCAGCGCGTCATTGTCGGCATGTCCGGCGGCGTGGACTCTTCCGTTTCCGCACTTCTGCTGATCGAGCAGGGCTATGAAGTGGAAGGCCTGTTCATGAAGAACTGGGAAGAAGACGACGGAACGGAATACTGCACCGCCATGGACGATCTGGCGGATGCGCAGGCCGTGTGCGACAAAATCGGCATCAAGCTGCACACCGCCAACTTTGCCGCCGAGTACTGGGACAACGTGTTCGAGCATTTCCTCGCCGAATACAAGGCCGGACGCACCCCAAACCCGGACATCCTCTGTAACCGCGAGATCAAGTTCAAAGCGTTCCTCGACTACGCCATGATGCTCGGCGCCGACCTGATTGCCACCGGCCACTATGTGCGCCGCCGCGACATCGACGGTCGCACCGAACTGCTCAAGGGCCTGGACCCGAACAAGGATCAGAGCTATTTCCTGCACGCCGTCGGCGGTGAACAGATCGCCAAGACGCTGTTCCCGGTCGGCGAACTGGAAAAGCCGCAAGTACGCGAAATTGCCGAGAAATACGAGCTGGCCACCGCGAAGAAGAAGGATTCCACCGGGATCTGCTTTATCGGCGAGCGGCGCTTCAGCGATTTCCTCAAGCAATACCTGCCAGCCCAGCCAGGCGAGATCAAGACCACCGAAGGCGAAGTCATCGGCCGTCACCACGGCTTGATGTACCACACCATCGGCCAGCGCCAGGGCCTCGGCATCGGCGGCCTGAAAGACGCCGGTGATGAGCCGTGGTACGTGCTGCGCAAAGATCTGGACACCAACGAGCTGATCGTCGGCCAGGGCAACAACCATCCGTGGCTGTTTTCCAGCGCCCTGCTCGCCTCGGAAATCTATTGGGTCAACCCGATCGACCTGAGCCAGCCGATGCGCCTGACCGCCAAAGTGCGTTATCGCCAGAGCGATCAGGCCTGCACCCTGGAAAAAACCGCCAACGGCTACCGCGCCGTGTTCGACGAACCGCAACGCGCGGTGACGCCGGGTCAATCGGTGGTGTTCTATGACGGGGAAATCTGCCTCGGCGGCGGCGTGATTGAAGTCGCCGAACCGTGGAGCGGCCAGGCATGAGCCCGACTCAGGAGCAACTGACGGCGCTGGGCGGTGTGTTTCTCGCCGCTGTGCTGGTCGACCGCATCGCCAAGACCGGACAGACCCACGAAGCCGGCCTGAGCTGCATGCTCGGCAGCCTGCTGGTGCGCGATCCGAAAGATACATTGGATGTGTACGGCGGCGATGACCTCAATCTGCGCGAAGGCTACCGCGCGCTGATCGGCGCCCTTGAACGTGATCCAAGCACCTTGCAGCGCGAGCCGCTGCGCTACGCCCTGTCGATGCTCGGTCTGGAGCGGCAGTTGGCCAAGCGCGGCGACATGCTGGAAGTGATCGGCAAGCGTCTGCCGCAGATCCAGTCGCAGGTCGAGCACTTTGGCCCGGCCCACGAAAACGTGATCGCCGCGTGTGGCGCGCTGTATCAGGACACCCTGAGTACGCTACGCCAACGCATTCAAGTGCACGGCGACATGCGCAACCTGCAGCAGCCAAGCAACGCCTCGAAAATCCGCGCCCTGCTTCTTGCCGGTATTCGCTCGGCGCGCCTCTGGCGCCAGCTCGGCGGCCATCGCTGGCAGTTGGTGATCAGCCGCCGCAAGCTGCTCAAAGAGCTGTATCCGTTGATGCGCAGCGAGTAAACGCTACGCCATAAAAGCTTTGTAGTCTGTAACGCGTAATACGCCGGTCAGTTGGCAGCGGATCGGCGGATTTTTTCATGTATGATACGCGCCCCATTTCGTTGCCCGACTGTCCGAGAACACCCCATGCAGCTCTCTTCGCTCACTGCGGTTTCCCCTGTAGACGGCCGCTACGCCGGCAAAACCCAGGCCCTGCGCCCGATTTTCAGCGAGTACGGTCTGATCCGTGCCCGCGTCCTGGTTGAAGTGCGCTGGCTCCAGCGCCTGGCCGCCCACGCCGGTATCCCTGAAGTACCGGCCTTCTCCACCGAAGCCAACGCCGTTCTCAATGAACTGGCGGAAAACTTCTCGCTGGAGCACGCCGAGCGCGTCAAAGAGATCGAGCGCACCACCAACCACGACGTCAAGGCGATCGAATACCTGCTCAAGGAGCAGGCGGCCAAGCTGCCGGAGCTGGCCAAGGTCAGCGAGTTCATCCACTTTGCCTGCACCAGCGAAGACATCAACAACCTGTCCCACGCCCTGATGCTGCGCGAAGGCCGTGACGAGGTGATGCTGCCGCTGATGCGCCAGACCGCCAACGCCATCCGCGAGCTGGCCATCCGTTTCGCCGACGTGCCAATGCTGTCGCGCACCCACGGTCAGCCGGCTTCGCCGACCACTTTGGGTAAAGAACTGGCGAACGTGGTTTACCGCCTCGAGCGTCAGATCGCTCAGGTCGCTGCCGTTCCGCTGCTGGGCAAGATCAACGGCGCTGTCGGCAACTACAACGCGCACCTGTCGGCCTACCCACAGATCGACTGGGAAGCCAACGCCCGCGCCTTCATCGAAGACGAGCTGGGCCTGGGCTTCAACCCGTACACCACGCAGATCGAACCGCACGACTACATTGCCGAACTGTTCGACGCCATTGCGCGCTTCAACACCATCCTGATCGACTTCGACCGTGACATCTGGGGCTACATCTCCCTGGGCTATTTCAAGCAGCGCACCATCGCCGGCGAAATCGGTTCGTCGACCATGCCGCACAAGGTCAACCCGATCGACTTCGAAAATTCCGAAGGCAACCTGGGCATCGCCAACGCGCTGTTCCAGCACCTGGCGAGCAAACTGCCGATCTCCCGCTGGCAGCGCGACCTGACCGACTCCACCGTATTGCGCAACCTCGGTGTCGGCTTCGCCCACAGCGTGATCGCCTACGAAGCCAGCCTCAAAGGCATCAGCAAACTCGAGCTGAACGAGCAGAAGATTGCCGCCGACCTTGATGCTTGCTGGGAAGTATTGGCCGAGCCGATCCAGACCGTGATGCGCCGCTACAACATCGAAAACCCGTACGAAAAACTGAAAGAACTGACCCGCGGCAAGGGCATCAGCCCTGAAGCGCTGCAGACTTTCATTGATGGCCTGGACATGCCAGCCGAGGCGAAAGCCGAGCTCAAGCAACTGACCCCGGCCAACTACATCGGCAACGCTGTGGCACAAGCCAAACGCATCTGATCGACCGTTTGCCCCGTTTAAGACGCCCGGCCGCGCCGGGCGTTTTTATTCCCGTCTGAAAAGTGCTTTTTTTCAATAGGTTACATATGAATTCCGATATTCCTCTTCAACTTCTGGGCGGCCTTACAGCACGCGAATTCTTGCGCGACTACTGGCAGAAAAAACCGCTGCTGATTCGTCAGGCGATTCCTGACTTCGAAAGCCCGATCGACGCTGACGAACTGGCCGGCCTGGCTTTGGAAGAAGAAGTCGAATCGCGTCTGGTCATCGAGCACGGCGAGCGTCCATGGGAACTGCGTCGCGGCCCGTTTGCCGAAGACGAGTTCAGCAAGCTGCCCGAGCGCGAGTGGACCCTGCTGGTACAAGCGGTCGACCAGTTCGTGCCGGAAGTCAGCGAACTGCTGGAAAACTTCCGCTTCCTGCCGAGCTGGCGCGTCGACGATGTGATGATCAGCTTCGCCGCCCCAGGTGGCAGCGTCGGTCCGCACTTCGACAACTACGACGTGTTCCTGCTTCAGGGCCACGGCAAGCGCAACTGGAAAATCGGCCAGATGTGCGATTCCGAGAGCCCGCTGTTGCAGCACGCCGATCTGCGCATCCTCGCCGAATTTGAACAGACCGAAGAATGGGTGCTGGAGCCAGGTGACATGCTCTACCTGCCACCGCGTCTGGCCCATTGCGGCGTCGCGGTCGACAACTGCATGACCTACTCAGTGGGCTTCCGCGCCCCGAGCGCCGCTGAAGTGCTGACCCATTTCACCGACTTCCTCAGCCAGTTCCTGACCGACGAAGAGCGCTACACCGATGCCGACGCACAGCCAGCGGCCGACCCGCATCAGATCCAACATGACGCGCTGGATCGCCTGAAAAGCCTGCTCGCCGAACACATGAGCGACGAGCGCCTGCTGCTGACCTGGTTCGGCCAGTACATGACCGAGCCGCGCTACCCGGAACTGGTGGTCGGCCCGGAAGACGTCGAAGAAGAAGATTTCCTCGCCGCCCTCCAGGACGGCGCCGTCCTGATTCGCAACCCGAGCGCGCGTCTGGCCTGGTCCGAAGTCGACGACGACCTGCTGCTGTTCGCCAGCGGCCAGAGCCGTTACCTGCCGGGCAAGCTGCGCGAACTGCTGAAGCTGATCTGCGCCGCCGACGCCCTGCACACCGACAACCTCGGCGAGTGGCTGAACGACGAAGACGGTCGCGGCCTGCTGTGCGAACTGGTCAAGCAAGGCAGCCTGGGGTTCGCCGATGAATAAAATTCGCGTTCGTGTCGCAGACTGGCAGAAGGATATCGCCGAGATCCGGCGCATTCGTGAAGCGGTGTTCATCGCCGAGCAATCGGTGCCGCCCGAGCTTGAGTGGGACGCGGACGACGCGACCGCTGTGCATTTTCTGGCCTTTGAAGGCGACTTTCCGATTGGCACCGCGCGCCTGCTGCCCGATGGGCACATCGGCCGGGTCTCGGTGCTGAAAGACTGGCGCGGGATGAAGGTCGGTGACGCGCTGATGCAAGCGGTGATCGCCGAAGCCGAAGCGCGCGGCCTGAAGCAACAGATGCTCAGCGCGCAGGTGCAGGCCACGGCGTTCTATGAGCGCCTGGGGTTCAGCCTGGTCAGCGAGGAGTTTCTCGAGGCCGGGATTCCGCATGTCGATATGGTTCGCCATTCGGCCTGATACGGAGGCGCGGCCTTCGCGAGCAGGCTCGCTCCCACAGGGAGTCTCCAGCGAACACAGATTTTGTGTGCAGCAGAGATCCAATGTGGGAGCGGGCTTGCTCGCGAAGAAGCCCTCCAGCACAGCGCAAAATTCACTACTGAACATGCAAAACCCTGTGGCGAGGGGATTTATCCCCGTTCGGCTGCGCAGCAGTCGCCAACCCAGCGCGCTCGATTCAACTGACTCGCCGCGTTTTCAGGATTTGGGGCTGCTTCGCAGCCCATCGGGGATAAATCCCCTCGCCACAAGAGCAGTTCTCGAAACGCCCCGTCATCCAACGCTGCCGGGGCGTTTTGCTGTCTACGATTCAACTTGCCCCACCCCGGGCCGACAAACTGGCACTATCAAGCCTTTCGAACGCGGAGATAACGGACATGTCCCTACGCACCCTGCTCACCACCCTGCTGCTCGGTTGCAGTTTTTCGGTGCTGGCAGCCACAGAAATCGTCCCCCTCAAGTACCACACCAGCGCCGACATGCTGCCGGTGGCGCAGGATTTTATCGGCCAGGACGGTCAGGTCAGCGCTTACGGCAATCAACTGATCGTCAAGGCCGAGCCGGGCAAGATTCAGGAATTGAAGGACCTGCTGGCGCAACTCGATACCGCGCCCAAGCGCTTGCTGATCACCGTCGACACCAATGAAAACAACGGCCGTGGCGACGAAGGTTACTCGGTCAACGGCGCCCAGCCGAATCAGACCCGCATCATCAGCCGCAGCACCACCAGCCGTAACGGCGGCGTGCAACAGATTCAGGCCAGCGAAGGCGCTCCGGCATTGATTCAGGTCGGTCAAAGCGTGCCGATCACCAACACCCAGAGCGATTCCTACGGCGGTTACAGCAGCGAAACCCAATACCGCAACGTCACCCAGGGTTTCTACGTCACCGCCAGCGTCACCGGCGACACCGTTCATCTGGCAATCAGTACCAACCGTGACCGCATGAGCCAGGAACGTCCCGATGTAGTGAACGTGCAAAGCACCGACACAACCGTCACCGGGCGCCTCGGTGAATGGATCACCCTGGCGGGCGTCAACAGCCAGACTCAGGCCGACAAACAGGGCCTGACCCGCAGCTACTCGACTCAAGGCCGGGATGACATGACCCTGCGGGTGAAAGTCGACACGCTGGACTAAAGCACCGAAAACTGACTGATTAGTCGTATTAGACGAAAGATGTAGTGCTTGAAAAAAAGCACTACAAAACGTTTGACGAGGCAAAAAAGCAGAGGCATGATGGCCTCGCTCCCGCTAATCAGAGGCCCTGGCAAGGGCCTTCGAAGCGCCGTTCGCACCTACCCCGCGAACCGTTTCGTGTCTGTACCGCCCACAAGGTGTGTTTGACGAGGTTGCCGACTGGAACGAAGTTGTCCCGAGGGACGGAAGCGTATTTAGGTAACCCGGCTTCACGCTGTTGATCGCATAAAGGCCCACGACGCCCAAATGTGCCTGCAGTACGCCACTACCTGCTCACTTCCCCTCGAGCCCATCGTTCATCCCGTCGCCTACCCCGCCGAATCCGCCATGACCCCGAAGCTTCTGGTCAGCGAGCGCAGGAATTTTCCACCGCAGAACAACTTTTCATAAAAGACGCGACGAGGTTTATCTCCATGGCACTGACACGCGAACAGCAAATTGCAGCCCTCGAAAAAGACTGGGCTGAGAACCCGCGCTGGAAAGGCGTGACTCGCACTTACTCCGCTGCTGACGTGGTCCGTCTGCGTGGCTCGGTTCAGCCTGAGCACACTTTTGCGAAGATGGGCGCCGAGAAGCTGTGGAACCTGGTCACCCAGGGTGCCAAGCCGTCCTTCCGTCCTGAGAAAGATTTCGTCAACTGCATGGGCGCCCTGACCGGCGGTCAGGCTGTGCAGCAAGTCAAGGCCGGTATCCAGGCGATCTACCTGTCGGGCTGGCAAGTGGCAGCGGACAACAACTCCGCAGAATCGATGTACCCGGACCAGTCGCTGTACCCGGTGGACTCGGTGCCAACCGTGGTCAAGCGCATCAACAACTCGTTCCGTCGCGCCGACCAGATCCAGTGGAAAGCCGGCAAGAACCCGGGCGATGAAGGCTACATCGACTACTTCGCGCCAATCGTGGCCGACGCAGAAGCCGGTTTCGGCGGCGTGCTGAACGCCTACGAGCTGATGAAAAGCATGATCGAAGCAGGCGCCGCCGGCGTTCACTTCGAAGACCAACTGGCGTCCGTGAAGAAATGCGGACACATGGGCGGCAAGGTACTGGTACCCACCCAGGAAGCCGTACAGAAGCTGACCGCTGCGCGTCTGGCAGCTGACGTTGCTGGCACACCGACCATCATTCTGGCCCGCACCGACGCCAACGCGGCTGACCTGCTGACCTCCGATTGCGACCCGTACGACCAGCCATTCGTCACTGGCGAACGTACTCAGGAAGGTTTCTACAAGGTGCGTGCCGGCCTGGATCAAGCCATCGCCCGTGGTCTGGCTTACGCGCCATACGCCGATTTGATCTGGTGCGAAACTGCCAAGCCGGACCTGGACGAAGCCCGTCGCTTCGCCGAAGCGATCAAAAAGGAATACCCGGACCAGCTGCTGTCGTACAACTGCTCGCCTTCCTTCAACTGGAAGAAAAACCTGGACGACGCGACCATCGCCAAGTTCCAGCGCGAACTGTCCGCCATGGGCTACAAGCACCAGTTCATCACCCTGGCCGGCATTCACAACATGTGGCACAGCATGTTCAATCTGGCGCACGACTACGCCCGCAACGACATGACTGCCTACGTGAAGCTGCAAGAGCAGGAATTCGCTGACGCCGCCAAGGGTTACACCTTCGTGGCTCACCAGCAGGAAGTGGGCACCGGCTACTTCGACGACATGACCACCGTGATCCAGGGCGGCTCGTCCTCGGTGACCGCGCTGACCGGTTCGACCGAAGAAGAACAGTTCCACTGATAACGCTTCGCTGAGCAAACGGCCTTTGCGGATCGAATAAAAAGCTAACTGCAGAGCCGCAAGAGACTGACGCCCCGACTGGTTCGGGGCGTTTTTTTGCCTGCGTGAATCTCAAAGACACCACAAATCCTTTGTAGGAGTGAGCCTGCTCGCGATAGCGGTGTGTCCGTCACCCGATGCGTTACAGGAACACTGCTATCGCGAGCAGGCTCACTCCTACAGGTTTTGTATTGCCTGTGCGAAAACATTGATCTGACGCGGTACAGACGTCAGAAATTTCCGCTAAAACGGTAGGCTTCGCTACTTGCAGTAACGCGCAAGTAAGACAACTTCCCAACCACTCACTCGTTAAACAGTTACAAAACCACTCCAAACGATATCAATTATCATTCAGCGGCAACTATGTTCGTTACATTCCCTACAAAACATAATTGATGGAAACCCGCCTAATGCCCGCAACGCATGGGCCGCAGGGCTGTGAGGAAGCGCTATGTCCTTAATCCGGTAAATAATTTCGCCTTTGGAATTTTACTTGCCGGGTGTTTAGCCATAAAATCAGCCCGATTGATTGCTGCGACATATCGTCACTGCCTATTTCTTTATCAAGCTCAGAGACCTTTGCTCTCTGTTAAGGATTACCAGCATGCCCGAAGCGACAGGACTCATGGCCCACAACTGGGGCTTTGCCATTTTCCTTCTGGGTGTCGTCGGCCTGTGTGCCTTCATGCTTGGCGTCTCCAGCCTCCTTGGGTCAAAAGCCTGGGGTCGCAGCAAAAACGAACCGTTCGAGTCGGGCATGCTACCTACCGGTGGCGCCCGCTTGCGGCTCTCAGCCAAATTCTATCTGGTCGCGATGCTGTTCGTGATCTTCGATATCGAAGCCCTCTTTCTCTTTGCATGGTCTGTGTCCGTCCGCGAAAGCGGCTGGACCGGATTCGTCGAAGCTCTCGTTTTCATAGCAATTCTGTTGGCAGGTCTTGTCTACCTGTTCCGAGTGGGCGCCCTTGACTGGGCTCCGGAAGCTCGTCGCAAGCGGCAGGCGAAGCTGAAACAATGAGGCTTTGGCAATGCAATACAATCTCACCAGGATCGACCCCGATGCTCCTAACGAGCAGTATCCGATTGGCCAGCGGGAAACCGTTTCCGATCCGTTAGAAGATCAAGTCCACAAAAACATTTTCATGGGCAAGCTGGAAGACGTGCTGAGTGGCGCGGTCAACTGGGGACGTAAGAACTCCCTGTGGCCGTACAACTTCGGCCTGTCGTGCTGCTACGTGGAAATGACCACCGCCTTCACGGCGCCCCACGACATCGCGCGCTTTGGCGCCGAAGTGATCCGGGCCTCGCCGCGTCAGGCCGACTTCATGGTTATCGCCGGTACCTGCTTCATCAAGATGGCGCCGATCATTCAGCGTCTCTACGAGCAGATGCTCGAACCGAAGTGGGTTATCTCCATGGGTTCGTGCGCCAACTCCGGCGGCATGTACGACATCTACTCCGTGGTTCAAGGCGTAGACAAGTTCCTGCCCGTGGACGTCTACGTACCTGGCTGCCCGCCCCGTCCGGAAGCATTTCTGCAAGGCTTGATGCTGTTGCAGGAATCGATTGGACAGGAGCGTCGTCCGCTTTCCTGGGTCGTTGGTGATCAAGGCGTGTATCGCGCCGACATGCCTTCGCAAAAGGAGCAGCGCCGCGAACAGCGAATCGCAGTCACCAACCTGCGCAGCCCTGACGAAGTCTGATCCAGTTCTGTTCCAAGTAACGAGAAGCTGGCTTCATTCTTTACGTTGACCGAAAGCGAAAAAATAACCATGACTACAGGCAGTGCTCTGTACATCCCGCCTTACAAGGCAGACGACCAGGATGTGGTCGTCGAACTGAACAACCGTTTTGGCGCTGAAGCGTTTACCGCGCAGGCAACCCGCACCGGCATGCCGGTGCTGTGGGTGGCTCGCGCCAAACTGGTTGAAGTCCTGACTTTCCTGCGCAACCTGCCCAAGCCGTACGTCATGCTCTATGACCTGCACGGCGTGGACGAGCGTTTGCGCACCAAGCGTCAAGGGCTGCCGACCGACGCCGATTTCACCGTGTTCTATCACCTCATGTCGCTGGAGCGTAATAGTGACGTGATGATCAAGGTCGCCTTGTCCGAAGGCGACCTCAGCATGCCTTCCGTCACCAGCATCTGGCCGAACGCCAACTGGTACGAGCGTGAAGTCTGGGACATGTTCGGCATCGACTTCAAAGGCCACCCGCACCTGTCGCGCATCATGATGCCGCCGACCTGGGAAGGTCACCCGCTGCGCAAGGACTTCCCGGCGCGCGCCACCGAGTTCGACCCGTACAGCCTCAACCTCGCCAAGCAGCAGCTTGAAGAGGAAGCGGCGCGTTTCCGTCCTGAAGACTGGGGCATGAAGCGTTCCGGGGCCAACGAGGACTACATGTTCCTCAACCTCGGTCCGAACCACCCTTCGGCGCACGGTGCATTCCGCATCATTTTGCAGCTGGACGGCGAAGAGATCGTCGACTGCGTTCCGGACATCGGTTACCACCACCGTGGCGCCGAGAAGATGGGCGAGCGTCAATCCTGGCACAGCTACATTCCGTACACCGACCGCATCGACTACCTCGGCGGGGTCATGAACAACCTGCCGTACGTGCTCTCGGTCGAGAAGCTCGCCGGGATCAAGGTGCCCGAAAAGGTCGACGTCATCCGCATCATGATGGCCGAGTTCTTCCGTATCACCAGCCACTTGCTGTTCCTGGGTACGTACATCCAGGACGTCGGCGCCATGACCCCGGTGTTCTTCACGTTCACCGACCGCCAGAAGGCGTACACGGTGATCGAAGCCATCACCGGTTTCCGCCTGCACCCGGCCTGGTACCGCATTGGTGGCGTCGCCCACGACCTGCCGCGCGGCTGGGAAAAACTGGTCAAGGACTTCGTCGAGTGGATGCCCAAGCGTCTGGACGAATACACCAAGGCCGCCCTGCAGAACAGCATTCTCAAGGGCCGTACCGTCGGCGTCGCCGCCTACAACACCAAAGAAGCCCTGGAATGGGGCGTCACCGGTGCCGGCCTGCGTTCGACCGGTTGCGATTTCGACCTGCGTAAAGCGCGTCCGTACTCGGGCTACGAGAACTTCGAATTCGAAGTTCCGCTGGCCGTCAACGGCGACGCCTACGACCGCTGCATGGTTCGCGTTGAAGAGATGCGCCAGAGCATCAAGATCATCGACCAGTGCATGCGCAACATGCCCGAAGGCCCGTACAAGGCGGATCACCCGCTGACCACGCCGCCGCCGAAAGAGCGCACGCTGCAGCACATCGAAACCCTGATCACGCACTTCCTGCAGGTTTCGTGGGGCCCGGTCATGCCGGCCAACGAATCCTTCCAGATGATCGAAGCGACCAAGGGCATCAACAGTTATTACCTGACGAGCGACGGCGGCACCATGAGCTACCGTACCCGGATCCGCACCCCAAGCTTCCCGCATCTGCAACAGATCCCTTCGGTGATCAAAGGCAGCATGGTCGCGGACTTGATTGCGTACCTGGGTAGTATCGACTTCGTTATGGCCGACGTGGACCGCTAAGCATGAACAGCACGCTTATCCAGACAGACCGTTTCACCTTGAGTGAAACCGAGCGCTCGGCCATCGAGCACGAGCTGCATCACTACGAAGACCCGCGCGCGGCGTCGATCGAAGCCCTGAAGATCGTTCAGAAGGAACGCGGCTGGGTGCCGGATGGCGCCCTCTACGCGATCGGCGAGATCCTCGGCATCCCGGCCAGCGACGTTGAAGGCGTGGCGACGTTCTACAGCCAGATCTTCCGTCAACCGGTCGGCCGCCACATCATTCGCGTCTGTGACAGCATGGTCTGCTACATCGGCGGCCACGAGTCGGTAGTCAGCGAAATCCAGAACAATCTGGGCATCGGCCTGGGCCAGACCACCGCCGACGGTCGTTTCACCCTGCTGCCGGTCTGCTGCCTCGGCAACTGCGACAAGGCACCGGCGCTGATGATCGACGACGACACCTTTGGCGACGTCCAGCCTGCTGGCGTGGCCAAACTGCTCGAGGGCTACGTATGACCCTGACATCTTTCGGTCCTGCCAACCGCATTCAGCGTTCGGCCGAGACTCACCCGCTGACCTGGCGTCTGCGCGATGACGGCGAAGCCGTGTGGCTCGACGAATACCAGGCCAAGAACGGTTACGCCGCTGCGCGCAAGGCCTTCGCCGACATGGATCAGGACGCCATCGTCCAGACCGTGAAGGACGCTGGCCTCAAGGGTCGCGGCGGCGCAGGCTTCCCGACCGGCGTGAAGTGGGGCCTGATGCCCAAGGACGAATCCATCAACATTCGCTATCTGCTGTGCAACGCGGATGAAATGGAGCCGAACACCTGGAAAGACCGCATGCTGATGGAGCAACTGCCCCATCTGCTGATCGAAGGCATGCTGATCAGTGCTCGCGCGCTGAAAACCTACCGTGGCTATATCTTCCTGCGTGGCGAATACACCACCGCCGCCAAGCACCTCAACCGTGCCGTAGAAGAAGCCAAGGCTGCTGGCCTGCTGGGCAAGAACATCCTCGGTTCCGGTTTTGATTTCGAGCTGTTCGTGCACACCGGCGCCGGGCGTTACATCTGCGGTGAAGAAACTGCACTGATCAACTCCCTCGAAGGCCGCCGCGCCAACCCGCGCTCCAAGCCGCCCTTCCCTGCCGCCGTCGGCGTGTGGGGCAAGCCGACCTGCGTGAACAACGTCGAAACCCTGTGCAACGTGCCGGCGATCATTGCCGACGGCGTTGACTGGTACAAATCGTTGGCCCGCGAAGGCTCCGAAGACATGGGCACCAAGCTCATGGGCTTCTCCGGCAAGGTCAAGAACCCGGGCCTGTGGGAGCTGCCATTCGGCGTCACCGGTCGCGAACTGTTCGAAGATTACGCCGGCGGCATGCGCGACGGCTTCAAGCTCAAGGCCTGGCAGCCAGGTGGCGCCGGTACCGGTTTCCTGTTGCCAGAGCACCTCGACGCACAGATGTACGCCGGCGGCATCGCCAAGGTCGGCACCCGTATGGGTACCGGTCTGGCGATGGCGGTGGATGACAGCGTCAACATGGTCTCGCTGCTGCGCAACATGGAGCAGTTCTTCGCCCGCGAATCCTGCGGTTTCTGCACCCCGTGCCGCGACGGTTTGCCATGGAGCGTCAAGCTCTTGATGGCCATCGAGCAAGGCAAGGGCCAGCCAGGCGACATCGAGACCCTGCTGGGTCTGGTCGGTTTCCTCGGCCCGGGCAAGACCTTCTGCGCTCACGCACCGGGTGCCGTTGAGCCGTTGGGCAGTGCCATTAAATACTTCCGTCCCGAGTTCGAAGCCGGTATCGCGCCTGTCAGCGCCGCCGTCCCGCCTCTGGCAAGGCCGATCGTAGTCGGCGCGTAAACGTTTAAGAAGGCGAAGGGTCCGTGCCCTTCGCCTTTCGTCCGATGACGCCCTTCGGGGCTGTTTGGATTCGGACGCATAACAAGATTCCATTAGCCACGCCCGCTGACACCGGGCCAACGAAGACCTTTGAACCATGGCCACTATCCACGTAGACGGCAAAGCGCTCGAAGTCGACGGGGCAGACAACCTGTTACAGGCATGTCTGTCGCTGGGCCTCGACATTCCATATTTCTGCTGGCACCCCGCGCTTGGTAGCGTCGGGGCCTGTCGCCAGTGCGCGGTCAAGCAGTACACCGACGAGAACGACACCCGTGGTCGCATCGTCATGTCCTGCATGACGCCTGCCACCGACAACACCTGGATCTCCATCGACGATGAAGAATCCAAGGCGTTCCGCGCCAGCGTTGTCGAATGGCTGATGACCAACCACCCGCACGACTGCCCGGTGTGCGAAGAAGGCGGTCACTGCCACCTGCAAGACATGACGGTAATGACCGGCCACAACGAGCGCCGTTACCGCTTCACCAAGCGCACCCACCAGAACCAGCAACTGGGCCCGTTCATTTCCCACGAGATGAACCGCTGCATCGCTTGCTACCGCTGTGTGCGTTTTTACAAGGATTACGCTGGCGGCACCGACCTTGGTGTATTCGGCGCCCACGACAACGTGTACTTCGGTCGCGTTGAAGACGGCATTCTCGAAAGCGAGTTCTCCGGCAACCTTACCGAGGTCTGCCCGACCGGTGTGTTCACCGACAAGACTCACTCCGAGCGCTACAACCGCAAATGGGACATGCAGTTTGCCCCGAGCATCTGCCATGGCTGCTCGAGCGGCTGCAACATTTCCCCGGGCGAGCGTTACGGTGAACTGCGTCGTATCGAAAACCGCTTCAACGGTTCGGTGAACCAGTACTTCCTCTGCGACCGTGGCCGTTTCGGTTATGGCTACGTCAACCGCACCGACCGTCCACGGCAGCCGCTGCTGGCCGACGGCACCAAGCTGAGCCTCGACGCTGCGCTGGATAAAGCCGCCGATCTGCTGCGCGGTCGCAACATCGTCGGTATCGGTTCGCCGCGTGCCAGCCTCGAAAGCAACTACGCGTTGCGCGAACTGGTCGGTGCCGAGCACTTCTATTCGGGCATTGAAGCTTCCGAGCTGGAGCGCATCCGTCTGGTCCTGCAGGTGCTGAATAACAGCCCGTTGCCTGTGCCGAACATGCGCGAGATCGAAGACCACGACGCGATTTTCGTCCTCGGCGAAGACCTGACCCAGACCGCTGCGCGTATGGCGCTGGCCCTGCGTCAGTCGGTCAAGGGCAAGGCTGAAGACATGGCCGAAGCCATGCGCGTCCAGCCTTGGCTTGACGCTGCGGTGAAGAACATCGGTCAACACGCGCTGAATCCGCTGTTCATCGCCAGCCTCGCCGAAACCAAGCTCGACGACGTCGCCGAAGAATGTGTACACGCCGCTCCCGACGATCTGGCGCGCATCGGTTTTGCCGTTGCTCACGCACTGGATGCCAGCGCCCCGGCCGCTGACGGTCTGGACGCCGAAGCGCTGGAACTGGCGCAGCGCATCGCCGACGCCCTGCTTGCCGCCAAACGCCCGCTGATCATTGCCGGTACTTCGCTGGGCTCCAAAGCGCTGATCGAAGCCGCCGCCAACATTGCCAAAGCGTTGAAGCTGCGCGAGAAGAACGGTTCGATCAGCCTGATCGTGCCGGAGGCCAACAGCCTCGGTCTGGCCATGCTCGGTGGTGAATCGGTCGACGACGCGCTGCAAGCGGTTATCGATGGCAAGGCCGACGCCATCGTCGTGCTGGAAAACGATCTGTACACCCGCACCGCCAAAGCCAAGGTCGATGCCGCACTGGACGCCGCGAAAGTGGTGATCGTCGCCGACCATCAGAAAACCGCTACCACCGACCGCGCACAACTGGTGCTGCCAGCGGCGAGCTTCGCCGAGGGCGACGGTACGCTGGTCAGCCAGGAAGGCCGCGCCCAGCGCTTTTTCCAGGTTTTCGATCCGCAGTACATGGACGCGAGCATTCTGGTTCACGAAGGCTGGCGCTGGCTGCACGCCTTGCGCGCCACCCTGCTCAACCAGCCGATCGACTGGACGCAACTCGACCACGTTACCGCTGCCGTTGCTTCGAGCACCGCGCAACTGGCGCGTATCGTCGACGCTGCACCGTCGGCTGCGTTCCGCATCAAGGGTCTGAAACTGGCGCGTGAGCCGCTGCGTTACTCCGGTCGCACCGCGATGCGCGCCGACATCAGCGTTCACGAACCACGTACCCCGCAAGACAAGGACACCGCATTCGCCTTCTCCATGGAAGGTTACTCGGGCTCCGCCGAACCGCGTCAGCAGGTTCCTTTTGCATGGTCGCCGGGCTGGAACTCGCCACAAGCGTGGAACAAGTTCCAGGACGAAGTCGGTGGTCACCTGCGCGCTGGCGATCCGGGCACCCGCCTGATCGAAAGCACCGGTGATTCGCTGAACTGGTTCGCTGCTGCGCCGCGCGCGTTCAACCCGGCACCGGGTACCTGGCAAGCCGTGCCGTTCTTCCACTTGTTCGGCAGCGAAGAAAACTCTTCGAAAGCCGCACCAGTGCAAGAGCGCATTCCGACGCCTTACGTGGCTCTGGCGAAATCCGAAGCGGATCGCCTCGGCGTCAACGACGGTGCCCTGTTGAGCCTGAACGTGGCCGGCCAGACCTTGCGTCTGCCGCTGCGCATCAATGAAGAACTGGGCGCTGGTCTGGTGGCATTGCCTGCGGGCATCGCCGGCATTCCACCGGCATTCGCCGGCGTGTCCGTCGACGGTCTGCAGGAGGCAGCGCAATGACCTGGTTCACCCCTGAAGTGATCGATGTGATCCTGACGGTCATCAAAGCCATCGTGATTCTGCTGGCCGTGGTGGTCGCAGGCGCCTTGCTCAGCTTTGTCGAACGTCGCCTGCTGGGCTGGTGGCAGGACCGTTACGGTCCGAACCGCGTTGGCCCGTTCGGCATGTTCCAGATCGCTGCCGACATGCTGAAGATGTTCTTCAAGGAAGACTGGACCCCGCCGTTTGCCGACAAGGTGATCTTCACCCTGGCGCCGGTGGTGGCCATGTCCGCCCTGCTGATCGCCTTTGCGATCATCCCGATCACCCCGACCTGGGGCGTGGCGGATCTGAACATCGGCCTGCTGTTCTTCTTCGCGATGGCCGGTCTATCGGTCTATGCGGTGCTGTTCGCCGGATGGTCGAGTAACAACAAGTTCGCCCTGCTCGGCAGCTTGCGTGCCTCGGCGCAGACCGTGTCCTACGAAGTGTTCATGGGCCTGGCCCTGATGGGCATCGTGGTGCAGGTCGGCTCGTTCAACATGCGCGACATCGTCGAGTACCAGGCGCAGAACCTGTGGTTCATCATTCCGCAGTTCTTCGGCTTCTGTACCTTCTTCATTGCTGGCGTGGCCGTGACTCACCGTCACCCGTTCGACCAGCCGGAAGCGGAACAGGAACTGGCCGACGGTTACCACATTGAATACGCCGGTATGAAATGGGGCATGTTCTTCGTCGGTGAATACATCGGCATCATCCTGATCTCGGCGCTGCTGGTCACCCTGTTCTTCGGTGGCTGGCACGGTCCGTTCGGCATCCTGCCGCAACTGTCCTTCGTCTGGTTCGCATTGAAGACCGCGTTCTTCATCATGCTGTTCATCCTGCTGCGCGCCTCTATCCCGCGTCCGCGTTATGACCAGGTGATGGATTTCAGCTGGAAATTCTGCCTGCCACTGACCCTGATCAATTTGCTGGTAACCGCTGCGGTTGTGTTGTTGAACACGCCTGCGGTTGCGGTTCAGTGAGGATTTGACCCATGTTCAAATATATTGGCGACATCATTAAGGGTACCGGTACCCAGTTGCGCAGCATGGTCATGATCTTCGGTCATGGCTTTCGCAAGCGCGACACCCTGCAATATCCCGAGGAGCAGGTCTACCTGCCGCCGCGCTACCGTGGCCGCATCGTCCTGACCCGCGATCCCGATGGCGAAGAACGCTGCGTAGCCTGCAACCTGTGCGCCGTGGCGTGCCCGGTGGGTTGCATCTCGCTGCAGAAAGCTGAAACCGAAGACGGTCGCTGGTACCCGGACTTCTTCCGGATCAACTTCTCGCGCTGCATTTTCTGCGGTCTTTGCGAGGAAGCCTGTCCGACCACCGCGATCCAGTTGACCCCGGATTTCGAGATGGCCGAGTTCAAACGTCAGGACCTGGTGTACGAGAAAGAAGATCTGTTGATCTCCGGCCCCGGCAAAAACCCTGATTACAACTTCTATCGTGTTGCAGGTATGGCAATCGCTGGCAAGCCGAAAGGCGCTGCGCAGAACGAAGCCGAACCGATCAACGTGAAGAGCTTGCTGCCTTAAGGAAGAACGATGGAATTCGCTTTCTATTTCGCATCGGGTATCGCTGTTGTGTCCACGTTACGCGTGGTCACCAACACCAACCCTGTGCATGCCCTGCTCTACCTGATCATCTCGTTGATTGCCGTGGCCATGACCTTCTTCGCCCTCGGCGCGCCGTTCGCCGGTGTGCTGGAAGTGATTGCCTACGCCGGCGCCATCATGGTGTTGTTCGTGTTCGTGGTGATGATGCTCAACCTGGGTCCAGCCTCGGTGCAGCAGGAACGCACCTGGCTCAAGCCCGGCATCTGGGCAGGGCCGGTAATTCTTGCCGCCCTGCTGCTGGCCGAACTGCTGTATGTGCTGTTCGCTCACCAGAGCGGCCAGGCCATCGGCCACACCACCGTAGATGCGAAAGCCGTGGGCATCAGCCTGTTCGGCCCGTACCTGCTGGTGGTCGAACTCGCCTCGATGCTGCTGCTCGCCGCAGCCGTCACGGCGTTCCATTTGGGCCGTAACGAGGCGAAGGAGTAACACATGCCTGCTATCCCTCTCGAACATGGACTGGCGGTTGCCGGCATCCTGTTCTGCCTTGGTCTGGTCGGCCTGATGGTCCGCCGCAACATTTTGTTCGTGTTGATGAGTCTGGAAGTGATGATGAACGCCTCTGCGTTGGCCTTCATCGTTGCGGGCGCCCGCTGGGCGCAGCCGGATGGACAGATCATGTTCATCCTGGTGATCAGCCTGGCAGCCGCCGAGGCCAGTATTGGCCTGGCGATCCTGCTGCAACTGTATCGCCGCTTCCACACGCTCGATATCGACGCTGCCAGTGAGATGCGCGGATGAACCTGATCTTTCTGACTTTCGTATTTCCTCTAATCGGTTTCCTGCTGCTGTCGTTCTCCCGTGGACGCTGGTCGGAAAACCTCTCGGCGCTGGTCGGCGTGGGTTCCATTGGCTTGTCGGCGATTGTCACCGCTTACGTCATCTGGCAATTCAACGTCGCGCCTCCCGAAGGCGGTCACTACACCCTGGTGCTTTGGCAGTGGATGGCGGTGGAAGGCTTCAAGCCTGACTTCGCCCTCTACGTCGATGGCCTGTCGATCACCATGCTCGGCGTGGTGGTTGGCGTAGGTTTCCTGATCCACCTGTTCGCGTCCTGGTACATGCGCGGCGAAGCGGGTTACTCGCGCTTCTTCTCGTACACCAACCTGTTTATCGCCAGCATGCTGTTCCTGGTACTCGGCGATAACCTGTTGTTCCTGTACTTCGGCTGGGAAGGCGTGGGCTTGTGCTCGTACCTGTTGATCGGTTTCTACTACAGCAACCGCAACAACGGTAACGCCGCACTCAAGGCCTTCATCGTGACCCGGATCGGTGACGTGTTCATGGCCATCGGCCTGTTCATCCTGTTCCAGCAAGTGGGCACGCTGAACATTCAGGAACTGCTGGTGCTGGCACCGCAGAAATTCCAGGTCGGCGACTTCTGGATCACGCTGGCGACCCTGATGCTGCTCGGCGGTGCTGTCGGCAAATCGGCACAACTGCCGCTGCAAACCTGGCTCGCGGATGCGATGGCCGGCCCTACCCCGGTTTCGGCACTGATCCACGCTGCAACCATGGTGACCGCGGGTGTCTACCTGATCGCCCGTACCCACGGTCTGTTCACCCTGGCACCGGACATCCTGCACCTGGTCGGCATCGTCGGTGGCGTAACGCTGGTACTGGCCGGTTTTGCCGCGCTGGTGCAGACCGACATCAAACGCATCCTCGCCTACTCGACCATGAGCCAGATCGGCTACATGTTCCTGGCGCTGGGCGTTGGCGCCTGGGAAGGCGCGATCTTCCACCTGATGACCCACGCCTTCTTCAAGGCCCTGCTGTTCCTGGCGTCCGGTGCGGTGATCGTGGCCTGCCACCACGAGCAGAACATCTTCAAGATGGGCGGTCTGTGGAAGAAGCTGCCACTGGCTTACGCCAGTTTCATCGTCGGTGGTGCGGCGCTGGCCGCTCTGCCACTGGTCACCGCCGGCTTCTACTCGAAGGACGAAATCCTCTGGGAAGCGTTTGCCAGCGGCAACCAGGGTCTGCTTTACGCAGGTCTGGTCGGTGCGTTCATGACGTCGCTGTACACCTTCCGCCTGATCTTCATTGCGTTCCACGGTGAAGCCAAGACCGAAGCCCACGCCGGTCACGGCATTGCACATTGGTTGCCACTGTCGGTGCTGATCGTGCTGTCGACCTTCGTCGGCGCGATGATCGTGCCGCCGCTGCACGGCGTTCTGCCGCAAAGCGTTGGACATGCCGGCGGCGAAGCCAAGCACAGTCTGGAAATCGCCTCGGGCGCCATCGCCCTGGCCGGTATCCTGCTGGCAGCGCTGCTGTTCCTCGGCAAGCGTCGCTTTGTCACGGCAATCGCCAACAGCGGCATCGGCCGTTTCCTTTCGGCCTGGTGGTTCGCTGCCTGGGGCTTCGACTGGATCTACGACAAACTGTTCGTCAAGCCGTACCTTGCGATCAGCCATGTACTGCGCAAAGACCCGCTCGACCAGACCATTGGTCTGATCCCGCGTATGGCCAAGGGTGGTCACACTGCCCTGAGCCGCACCGAGACCGGTCAACTGCGTTGGTACGCCGCCTCGATGGCTGCTGGTGCCGTGCTGGTGATCGGCGCCATCGTGCTGGTAGCGGTCTGATATGAACCTTGCGAATTTGCGAAAGGAAACGAGCCCGTCATGATTCTGCCTTGGCTAATCCTGATCCCCTTCATCGGCGGCCTGCTGTGCTGGATGGGTGAGCGCTTCGGCGCTACCCTCCCGCGCTGGATTGCGCTGTTGACCATGACCCTGGAACTCGCACTCGGCCTCTGGCTGTGGGCCCACGGTGACTATTCATTCGCACCGGCGCCGGGCGCCGATCCGACCTGGGCGCTTGAGTTCAAGCATGTCTGGATCCAGCGTTTCGGCATCAATGTGCACCTGGCCCTCGACGGCCTGTCGCTGTTGATGATCCTGCTGACCGGCCTGCTGGGTATCCTCTCGGTACTGTGTTCGTGGAAAGAGATTCAACGTCACGTTGGTTTCTTCCACCTGAACCTGATGTGGATCCTGGGCGGTGTTGTCGGCGTGTTCCTCGCCCTCGACCTGTTCATGTTCTTCTTCTTCTGGGAAATGATGCTGGTGCCGATGTACTTCCTCATCGCGCTCTGGGGTCACAGTTCTTCGGACGGCAAGAAAACCCGGATCTACGCCGCGACCAAGTTCTTCATCTTCACGCAGGCTTCCGGCCTGATCATGCTGGTGGCGATCCTCGGTCTGGTGCTGGTCAACTTCAACAACACCGGCGTGATTACCTTCAACTACGCCGATCTGTTGAAAACCAAGATGTCGATGACCACCGAGTACATTCTGATGCTCGGCTTCTTCATCGCCTTCGCGGTCAAGCTGCCAGTCGTACCGTTCCACTCGTGGCTGCCTGACGCTCACGCACAGGCGCCGACCGCAGGTTCCGTCGACCTTGCCGGTATCCTGCTGAAAACCGCGGCCTACGGTCTGCTGCGTTTCGCCCTGCCGCTGTTCCCGAATGCTTCGGCCGAGTTTGCGCCGATCGCCATGACCCTCGGTCTGATCGGGATTTTCTACGGTGCGTTCCTGGCGTTCGCACAAACCGACATCAAGCGTCTGATTGCCTTCTCTTCCGTTTCCCACATGGGCTTCGTGTTGATCGGCATCTATTCCGGCAGCCAACTGGCGCTGCAAGGCGCAGTGATCCAGATGCTCGCGCACGGTCTGTCGGCAGCGGCGCTGTTTATCCTCAGTGGTCAGTTGTACGAGCGTCTGCATACTCGGGACATGCGTGAGATGGGCGGCCTGTGGTCGCGTATCGCTTACCTGCCGGCGATCAGCCTGTTCTTCGCTGCGGCGTCGCTGGGCTTGCCGGGTACCGGTAACTTTGTCGGCGAGTTCCTGATCCTGATCGGCTCTTTCGCCAGCGCTCCATGGGTCACGGCGATTGCCACTTCCGGTCTGGTGTTCGGTTCGGTCTATTCGCTGATCATGATCCACCGTGCCTACTTCGGCCCGTCGAAATCCGACGCGGTGCTGCACGGTATGGACGCGCGCGAACTGATCATGGTGCTCGGTCTGGCGGTGCTGCTGATTTACCTCGGCGTCTACCCGCAACCGTTCCTCGACACCTCTGCCGCCACCATGCATGGCGTGCAGCAGTGGCTCGGCACCGCCTTCTCTCAACTCGCTTCGGCCCGGTAAGAGCGCTATGGAATTCACGATTCAACACTTTATTGCGCTTGCGCCACTGTTGATCACCAGCCTCACCATTATCGTGGTGATGCTGGCAATCGCCTGGCGCCGCAACCACTCGCAGACCTTCCTGATTTCGGTGGCGGGTCTGAACCTGGCGCTGCTGTCGATCCTGCCGGCTCTGAAAGTCGCGCCTTTGGCCGTGACGCCATTGCTGCAGATTGATGCCTTCGCCTGCCTGTACATGGCGATGATCCTGGTCGCCACCCTCGCCTGCGTCACCCTCGCCCACGCCTACCTGGGTGATGGCGGTTCGGGTTACCCGGGCAACCGTGAAGAACTTTACCTGCTGATCCTGATGGCCGCTGCCGGTGGCCTGGTGCTGGTCAGCGCGCAGCATCTGGCCGGGTTGTTCATCGGTCTGGAACTGCTCTCGGTACCGGTTTACGGTCTGGTGGCTTACGCCTTCTTCAACAAGCGTTCGCTGGAAGCCGGCATCAAGTACATGGTGCTGTCGGCCGCGGGTTCCGCGTTCCTGCTGTTCGGTATGGCGTTGCTGTACGCCGATGCCGGTTCGCTGAGCTTCGTCGGCATCGGTCAGGCCCTGGCCGCGACCGGTCTGCCTAGCTCGCTGGCGCAACTGGGCCTGGGCATGATGCTGATCGGTCTGGCGTTCAAGCTGTCGCTGGTACCGTTCCACCTGTGGACGCCGGACGTTTACGAAGGTGCTCCGGCACCGGTAGCGGCGTTCCTCGCGACCGCTTCGAAGGTGGCAGTGTTTGCGGTGATGGTGCGTCTGTTCCAGATCTCCCCTGCCGCAAGCAGTGGTGTACTGAGTGACGTGTTGAGCGTCATCGCGGTCGCCTCGATCCTGTTCGGTAACCTGCTGGCCCTGACCCAGAGCAACCTCAAGCGTCTGCTCGGTTACTCGTCCATCGCGCACTTCGGTTACCTGCTGATCGCGCTGGTGGCGAGCAAAGGTCTGGCGGTGGAAGCCATCGGTGTTTACCTGGTCACCTACGTGATCACCAGCCTTGGCGCGTTCGGCGTGATCACGCTGATGTCGTCGCCGTACAACGGCCGCGACGCCGACGCTCTGTACGAGTACCGCGGCCTGTTCTGGCGCCGTCCGTACCTGACTGCCGTGCTGACCGTGATGATGCTGTCGCTTGCCGGCATCCCGCTGACCGCCGGCTTCATCGGCAAGTTCTACATCATCGCCAGCGGCGTCGAAACGCGTCAGTGGTGGCTGGTGGGTGCGCTGGTTCTGGGCAGCGCCATCGGCGTGTTCTACTACCTGCGCGTGATGGTCACCCTGTACCTGATCGAGCCAAACCTGCGTCGCCACGACGCCCAGTTGCACTGGGAACAAAAGGCAGGCGGCGTCATGCTGCTGGCCATCGCCCTGGTTGCGTTCTTCCTGGGCGTTTATCCGCAGCCATTGCTGGTGCTGGTACAACAGGCGGGTCTGGCGGGCTGATTGCCTGGCTGATCTGGCTGCAAATGCAAACGGCACCTTCGGGTGCCGTTTTTGTTTTTATAGAAGTTGATGTCGTGGGCGTTTGTACTGGCCTCATCACGGGCAAGCCCGCTCCGACAAAATTATCGGGTGCCACCAGATCCACTGTAGGAGTGAGCCTGCTCGCGATAGCGGTGGGTCC
>NZ_JABWQS010000043.1:0-55614 GCF_014268545.1 Pseudomonas sp. SWRI81 | reverse complement strand
GAAAAATGCCCGTATCTTGCGATACGGGCATTTTCTTTAACCGGCCAGCAGAATGCTAGGTTTTCACACAGTCTGATCGCTGCGGGGCTTTTTTTGTGGAATGTATTAGAAAATTTCGAGCTTCGAGAATACTACGCCGCAAATTATGGCGTCGGACCCTAACTCAATGATTGGCTCCGGCCATGCTGGATTCAACGGTTTTAGAAACCGGCGGCTGCCCTCCATGACTAACTGCTTGAATGTTGCTTCTTGGCTATCCAAGAGTTTTGCAATCACGAGAGAACCATTTTCCGCATCTTTCGCGGGATCAACAAAAATGATGTCTCCGTCTCGGAAGGACCTCCGTTCATGTTGATTGAACATGGAAAGTCCGCGTACTCGAAGGGCATAGCTTTGGCTGCTGTGGGAAGCGGCGCATGGCAGCCATAACTCTGCATCATCAAGGGTTCTAACGTCCTCAATCTCACACCATGCGCCGGCTTGAACCCATGAAATTAGAGGGACGTAGCCTTTAATTGCTGGCCCAGGTTCGACGTTAGTTTCATTCGCAGATGGAGCGCCCTGATCAATAATCGGGTCTTTGTGTTCGCCTCCCTTCCAAAGCCAGTTGCTACTGACCTTCAAGGCTCTGCTGATCTTTTCGATATTTTCATGGCGTGGACTGGCTACCGCGTTCGTCACAATTCTATGAATTGTCGGTTGCGGAACACCGGAGCGTCGGCCGAGTTCGCCTTCTGACAGCCCCAATTCCTGCATGCGTTGGGCGATGCGGTCTCCGATCACTTTTTCTATGCCTTGATTCAAAAACGTATCGGCAAGTGTATTGAATCATTCAATACGTTTGTGTATTGTTGTGGTCAATGCGAAAGCGCATCGGTGAACGATATGACTATCCAAGAAATGCTTGCGGAGCTGCTGCGGTCTGGTTTGTCCCAGAGAGTTATTGCAGATCGCGTAGGAACAACACAGCCGACTATCAATCGCGCCGCGAAAGGTGCAGATGTTCGATACGTAACGGGTAAGGCAATCGAATGCCTATACACCCAAGAGAAAGAAGCGGCCGATCTTAAGTCGGCTGCTTAAAAGGTGCTGAGCTGGGGCCTCTCACCAAAGAATCCCCCAGCCCAGCTACGACGATACACAGCACATGCACATCGGTCGTGGTCGTAGGATAGGGTTTACCCTGGGCTATGGCTACACCGTAAACAGGGGATTTACGGTTATGAGTCGCACAGATCTTTTGCCGGACGCTGGTCCGGTCCTGCCACTACGCCAAGCGATTTATCGCGCTGGTCGTGACTACAAGGGCGGAATCACCGCCCTTGCCTTTGAAATGGTGTTGGACAACGACACCCTCCAGAAGAAACTCAAGCTCGATGAAGAACGCCGCTGGCTGAATCCAGATGAGCTTGAGGAAGTGATCAGGCTGACCGCTGATCCACGCTTGCTGGACGCATTGATGCGTCCAGCAAGTGCGGTTTGGTACCGGCCCGTGCCCGTACCGGCAACCCGTGATGCCTTGAAAGCGGTTGGTAAGCTACTCGGAGAAACCGGTGAATTCGTGGCCAAGATGCACGACGGCGCGGCGGACAACGTCTGGGAGCTTCATGAAGTCGTGGATCTCGAAAAGCACGGAATGGATGTGATACGCGAAGTCCTTGGAATCATGGCGGGCGCTCGTCAGGCGATGGAGGATCGCATCAATGGCTGATGATATCGACCGCGCAAACGAGCAGGCGCAATACCTGCTTGATGTTGCTATTCATCGCAGTCGCCGCGTGCCATCGAGCCGCCCTAGCGCGCAGTTCTGTGACGACTGCGACGAACCAATCCCGTTGCTTCGACAGCAGAAGGTTGAAGGTTGCGAGACCTGCATCTCTTGTCAGGAGTTGCGGGAGGCCCGGCGATGAGTGAATCGGGCAAAGGAACAGCCATCGCTATATGGGCAAAGCGTTACATCAGTACTTTTGACTTGGCACTCGTATCGATTGATCCAGGTGAAAAGGCTCCGAAAGGCCTAGGGTGGAATAAGCCCGGTGGCTATATCACCGACGCCAACACGGCCGAGGCGTTCTGGCAACGAAACCCAAATCACAACCTTGGTGTCGTGCTGGGGCCGAGCCGCGTTTGTTCACTGGATGTTGATGACGTTCAATGGACGCGGCATGTTCTGTATGAACTGTTGGGCCTTGACCTTGATGCGATGGCAGTAGTGTTCCCGACTATCGTCGGGAATCCGCTGCGATTCCGGGTGGTGTTCAAGGTGCCGGAAGGCATCGAACTCACGCGTCATTCACTTTCATGGCCGAATGAAAAAGACCCGGACGGTTCTATTTTCAAACGGTTGATGGACAAGGCTAAGGTTGCGAAAGAGCAGGGTGATCTTGCCGCAGAAGCTGCTGCACGAACCGAAGCCGAGCCGTTCAAACGCTTCACGGTCTTTGAACTACGTGCGGGATTGGTGCAAGACGTATTTCCACCATCAATTCATCCCGGTACCGGCAAACCTTACATCTGGAAAACCGCTCCAAGTGCTACTGACGGGCTGCCGATGCTGACCAACGAGCTGCTTACCATTTGGCAGAATTGGGAGTTTTTTAAGCGAGATGCTGAAGCTGCGTGTCCATGGGCGATTGTGCCACCAAAGCCACCGGTTAAAACCCAAAAGCGTCCTGCACTTGGTGGCGGCAAACAGCCCTCGGTAATTGATGAATTCAACCGTTGTCACGATGTTGCGGAGCTTCTTCGTGCCCATGGATACATCAAGCGAGGCAATAAGTGGCTGTACCCTCAAAGCGGCACCGGTCTGCCAGGGGTGACGATCAGTGAGGACAAGGTTTATTCGCACCACGGTGCTGACCCTCTCGCGAACGGGCATCAGAACGACGCCTTTGAAGTGTTCTGCTTACTCGAGCACGGTGGCGACCAGTCGAAGGCTGTGAAGGATGCTGCGCGAATGTTGGGCATGCAATACGCCGCTCGTCCAGATCCGAATGATCTTCCCCCCACCCCTTCCGGTGAATTGAGCGGGCCGATCTCCGACGAAACATGCCCGTCCAGCGAGGCCGCTCCTGCTCCTGACGGGGGGGCGGGGGAGGTCATAACGTTGGATCACATTCTGCGTCGTTTTGCGTTGGTCGAGGGCACCACGCACGTGTGGGACTGCGACCAATCGAAGGTAATGAAGAAGTCCGCCTTCGAAGCTCGCGTGGGCAAGACTCTAGCTAAAGCCTGGTTGGACGACACCGGAAAGAGGCTGATTTCTGACGACCATGTTCGCGACATCGAGCAGGCGCGCCGCATGGCCGGGAAGAAAGGCGGCGCATTCGGGATGTCTCCAACTGATCGCTACGTTTACATCGATGGCACCAAAGACGTTTGGGATCGCGAAAAGAAGCGGCGCATAGCCGAGGGCGCGGTGAAGATGGCTCTGGGAGACACTTATCCGTTGTGGTTGAACAGCAGCGAGCGCCGCACCGTCGATGTTGAGCACATCGTGTTTGATCCGACCATGACGAAGGATCCTGCGGTGTACATCAATACCTTTGACGGGTTGCCGCTTGAGCCAGTCAGGGATGATGCAGCGTGTGCCAACCTGCGTTGGCTGATCTCATTTCTTTGTAACCATGATGAGGCGGCAACCGATTGGTTAACTCGCTGGCTGGCGTATCCGCTTCAGCACTTGGGCGCCAAGATGGATACCGCTGTGTTGATGCATTCGATTATGGAAGGTTCGGGCAAGAGCCTTTTGTTCGCTGACGCGCTCGGCATGCTTTACGGCCAATATGCGGCGACTGTTGGTCAAACGCAGTTAGAAAGCAGTTTCAACGCTTGGCAAAGCCGAAAATTGTGGTCGGTCTTTGAAGAAGTCGTCAGTCGCGATCAACGTTACAACCAGGTGGGCAAGATCAAGCACCTGATCACTGGTAAAACTGTGCGAATGGAGTCGAAATTCATTAATGGCTGGGAAGAAGCCAACCACATGAACGCGGTGTTTCTCAGTAACGAGATTCTTCCGTGGCCAATCAGCGACAGTGATCGACGAATGCTGGTCATGTGGCCTATGGAGACCCTGCCAGTCGCAAGGCAAAAGGCGATTGGTCGTGAACTGGAGCAGGGTGGGGTGGCGGCGCTCTATGGTTGGTTATTGTCGGTCGATCTCGGGGACTTCAACCAGCGCACGCGGCCGCCATCGACCGAGGCGCGTGAGCGTTTGGTGGCCTTGAGCCGGGCCGGCTGGCAAACATTCTTGCATCTGTGGAAGTACAGCGAGCTGGGGCATGGGCTTTGGGCGCCGTGTCTTTCGACCGACCTCTATTCGTTGTTTCTCGAATGGTGCCAGCGCAACAAAGAGCACGTGATGAGTCAGACCAAGTTCTCTCTATTCATCAGTTCCGAGGTGGATAAAACGCGGGCGATACCCTGGACTGACGGCAATAACCGTCGCTTCGGCGCGTTTTTCTTTCCCGTGGATCTGGATGCTTCCCCGCCCCCATCACTCAAAGCGGCAGAGCTGGGCAAGCAGGTGGAGAACTGGCGGGCGAAGGCCAAGCTGGCGGGCTGGCACGTGGACAGCTGGGATCACATCAAGGCGCTTGCAGCATGACTATTTTCAAAAGTGTGTTGGGTGTGTTGAGTGTGTGTCGAGTTGATTTTGAATACCCCACACAATTTGAGTGCCCTAATTACATGCCTTCGCGGGTGTTGTGTGGGGTGTGTTGGGTTTTGTGTCGCGCACGCGCATGCAAGACGTTCTTTGCAACGAATTCAACGGAAGGAATTTTTTCTTATGCGAAGACTGATAAACCCAACAAACCCAACACACTCAACTCAAGTTTGATTGAAGCATTGAATTTAAAGGGATTTATCTGTGTTGGGTTTGTGTCAGGTTGCGGTTTTTCTGTGTTGGGTTCGGTTTTTCGGGGGGAGGAGCAATGATCGATGACATTGAAAGCCTGATGCGGCACTGGGGGGAGCAGCAAGCCCGGTTCGGCCATGAGGCCAGCTTGGGCAGTCAAATGGGCGTCATCATGGATTGGAAGGGGAGTGCACCACGCGGAACACCTGGCCCCCGCCCGCTTCTCGGGGGCGGTACAGGCATGGACTACGCGGCCGCGGAGGTCGACGCGGCTATTGCTGAGATGGAGAGTGGTGCAGGGCGTGGGCCAGCCTTGGCGAAGTTAGCTCGGTTTCGATACCACTACGGGGTATCAGTGCGTGAGCAGATGCGTGAAGTTGGTTTGGCCGAAGGCGCTGACCGGACTTACCGAAACTGGGTGCAGGCACTGCACCAGAAGGTGATGGTGATCTTGATGGCGCGTATGGGCGTTGCTCATGGCTATACCGTTCGTCGGCGTAATTTACCTCAGAGTTGCGTCAAGGTTGCGTCAAAGTCGCGTCGAGGCGGATGACCGAAAATAGCCTCTTTTCGGTTTTTCCGGAGGCGGGTAAAAAGTCACCACGATATGGAATTTGCGCCTCGGCGCTGACCTCGCACGTGCTGTGCAGCTTCACTCGGCCTTCCCTGTGCCGGTCACCCAACCCCGCTTCGGTGGGGTTTTTTATGCCCGACTCATTTTGCTCAACAATTCTTCACGCAGATATTTTTTGAGCACCAACGCCACGAGGAACAGTACGAGTAAACCAATGGCGGCTAGGTTCAATGCGGCATACCGCACCCAGAACTCCATCTGACTATTTGTGAAAAGCAAATAGATGCTGTGAATGTGGCTCGTAATCAGCACCAGTAGTCCGGTCCAGATGACACAGACTTTGAAGTCCACGAGCCGCTCTCCACTGATCGTGAAGTAACCAATTACAAGTGGGAGGAATAGTTGAGCTGCTTCGATTTTAGTCATTGCGACACCGTGCTGGAGTTGAGTTGAGTGCTCAGCTTAAGGCCACTCACGAGCGCCAACAAATCAAAATACAGGCCATAAATTCACCCCAGTTCAAACTAACTATCGAATGCAAAAATTGGTTTAGGAGGAGTAATGACAAGCGAGCAGCATGCGTTGGCAGAGATGCCTATTTGGCTGGTGATCGTGCTGGCCTTGGTCGGAGGCGTATCGGGGGAGATGTGGCGAGCCGACAAGGATGGGGCGCGGGGTTGGGCGTTGTTGCGCCGTCTCGCGCTTCGGTCCGGGGCCTGCATTGTCTGCGGTGTGTCGGCGATGATGTTGATGATCGCCGCGGGCATGACGATCTGGACGGCGGGCGCCTTGGGTTGCCTCACGGCAATGGCCGGCGCGGATGTGGCCATCGGATTGTACGAACGCTGGGCCGCCAAGCGGCTTGGCCTTTCCGAGTCGGCATCGACCGACCGAACCTAGGTGCGGGGCCGACCGGGGGAGGCGATTTTTCCGGGTCCTCCCCGAGGGTCGCCCCCTACACGGGTTACGGAACTCACGATCAAGCGCGGGCTAGGATGTACCAGGGCTGTCTGACTTATTTTCGAGGACGACCTAGTTTTGTTGGCAGGTGTAACTGAATTGAGCGGATGGTCTGGAGATCTTCGTGAGTCTCAGTGTGCAGGTATCGTCCAAGATATTTACGGACTTGTAGTTACCAATATTCAGCCTGACAGTCTCGTTGTTGATATTCCCAACCACCCATGTTGGATAGATGTCCTCAACGCCGAATGTGATGTGATTCTTCACGAGTTCAGCGCTTGACCCAGCGGTCAGCACAAGCTCCTGCGGAGTAATCGAGACTTGCTTCAGCTGTTCGGTGAGCAGCTTTGACTTCGCGCGAAGGTCATCGTTTTCGGCTTTCGCTGTATTGAGCTTCTCAGTTAGCTGATCGTTGTTTTTCTCAAGCTCTTCGTTTTCATTTCCGAGCTTGACAAGGTCGCCTTGAGTCTGGAGTTGCTTATCTAGCTTCTCGCTCACGGAATTCAGCTGCTTCAACGTTTCTGGGAGTTTCCATGTGCTGGACTTCTCATACGCCTTTATCTGGTTGTTAAGGTCGTTGATATGGTTTTGAGTCGAGCTTTGGTTGTGCTGGTCTAGCCAAACTCCCAAGGGAATCAGAACGAGGAGTGCCGCCCCAGTTCGTTGCCACGTAATGTTGATCTGCATCGCTTCTCAATTCTGTGAAAAAGGCCGGAATATACTATGAAACCTGATAGGAAAGTATTGGTTGCAGCACCGCGTTCGTGGGGACCCTGGCAAGTTACGTCAGGTACGGGGTCGGAAACCCGCGGGAAAGCGTTAGCGGGAGCGCCCCCAGCTTACTGAAATTTCAATCATTGAAATCTTGAAAGGATTCATTGAAATACGTTGAAAAAGGAGGGCTCATGACAGAACCAACCTACCTGTCGAAGAGCGCCTTCGCGGCCCGGCTCGGCAGGTCGCCGAGTTACATCACCTGGCTGAAAGACAACAACCGTCTGGTGCTTTCGCCCAACGGTAAACAGGTTGATGTGCATGCCACCGAAGCGCTGATTCGCGACACCGCAGACCCGAGCAAGGTCGCCGTCGCCGAACGACACCAGCAGGACCGGATTCAGCGTGACGTTTACAGCCAACTCTCCACGTCGGTCGAGCCGACTTCCACGGCTGCGCCGCCGCAGGTGCTTACCGGCGACGGCAAGCTTCCTGACTTTCAAAAGGCCCGCGCTCTGCGCGAACACAACATGGCCATGCTTGCCGAGATCGAGCGGCTGAAGGCTCAGGGTTCTTTGGTGTCCAAGAAAGCGGTCGAAACTGGAGCCTACGACGCGGGTCGACTGCTGCGAGATCAATTGTTCGGGCCGCTGCCTCAGCTGTCCCATGACCTGGCCACCATGACCGACCCTTGGTTGATCGAAAAACATCTTGCGGCCACGTTTCGCAAAACGCTGGAAGAGGCTGAGCGCCTCTCTTCAGCAGATCTTGAACATGCCCTGACACCGGACTGAACCCATGCACACGGAATTTTCTGACGGTGCAAAGGTGTACCGTGAGAACTATTTCCGTGGACTGCGCCCGGATCCAGATCTTTGGATTGATGAATGGGCCGACGAGTACATGCGGATCCCGCGAGACACTGGCGCCCCTGAGCCTGGCCAGTACCGCACCTCACGGACACCTTATGCCCGCGAGCCAATGCGTTGCCTGTCGCCGGCTCACCCTTGCAGACGCGTGATCACCATGGTGGCCTCGCAGTTGATGAAAACGCAGATCGCCCTGAACTGGATGGGTGGCCTGATCCATATGGCGCCGTCAAACATCCTAGCGCTGCTCCCCAGCCTTGGTCTTTCCAAGCGGGTTTCGGGGCGGATCAGCAAGACCATCAAGGCCACTCCCGTCCTGCGCGAGCGGGTCGCGGCCACCCGCTCGCGGGACGCACGCAACACGATGGACACCAAGGAATTCGAGGGTGGCTCGTTGTATGTCACCACCGCCGGTTCTGCGGCCAACCTTTCGGAGCTGTCGGCGCGTTATATCTACGGCGACGAAGTCGACCGCTGGGAGAATGACGTCGGCCAAGAGGGTGACCCCATCAAGCTGGCAGAGACGCGGGCGACCAACTTCGGTCGCAACGCCAAGATCTACTTTTCCAGCTCGCCGACGATCAAAGGCGCCTCGCGGATCGCTGACCTGTTCGAGTCCAGCGACCAGCGCTATTACTACGTGCCATGCCCTACCTGCGGTCACATGCAAGTGCTGGAGTGGGAGCGGCTGCATTACAGCAAGGACTTCAGCACTGTTCATTACGAGTGCGCTGCCCCTGAATGCGACGTGCTGATTGAGGAACACCACAAGAGCGACATGCTTGCCCGAGGCGAGTGGCGCGCCCATGCGGCTGGTGACGGAAAGACCGTTGGCTTTCATCTCAATGCACTTTATTCGCCAACCGGCTGGATGGACTGGGCTTCACTTGCCATCGAATTTGAGGACGCCAAGAAAGCACAGGCTCAAGGTGATACGAGCCTAATGCAGGTGTTCTACAACACCCGTCTCGCGAAGGTCTGGGACAGCGCACTCGAACAGACCAAGGCGGAAGTGCTGATTGCTCGGGCGCGGCTGGAAAACTACACCCTCGGTGCGATGCCGGTCGGTGTGCTGATGCTGACCGGCGCCGTCGACGTCCAAGCCAACCGTCTGGAGTTGATGGTGATGGGCTTCGGCGTCGGGATGGAGCGCTGGGTTGTTGACCACCAAATCATCTGGGGCGACCCGGCAGACGAACGCACCTGGGCGGTGCTGGACGAGAAACTCAAGGCTCGTTACAGGCATCCCTGCGGTGTGGGTCTGGCGATTCTCGCCGTGGGTGTCGACTCCGGCGGCCACCACACCGATGAGGTCTACCAGTTCTGCCGCGTTCGCCGCTGGCGCAACATCTTCGCCATCAAGGGCGCAAGTAAGCCGGGCAGGCCGGTGATTGCACAGCGCCCATCCATGGTTGACGTAACCTGGAAAGGCCAGACCGAACGCAACGGCGCCGAGCTGTGGTTCGTCGGCACCGACACCGCCAAAGACTGGATCTACAACCGTTATCCATTCCCGGACGGTCCTGGATCGCTGCACTTTGCCAACGACCTACCGGACGAATTCTTCGCCCAGTGCGTCGCCGAACGCAAAGTTGTGCGCTACGTGCGCGGCCACAAGCGCATCGAATGGGTGAAGGGCAAGGCAGAGCGCAACGAAGCGCTCGATTTGATGGTGTACTGCCTCGCCATGGCGCATTACCTCGGCATCAACCGCTACCAGGAACACGATTGGGACCGGGTGCGACAAGCCCTGGCCCAGTCCGGTTTGTTCGATGACGCCTTGAACATCAAGCCTGTTCAGGGCGAGCGACTTGATGTTGAGCAAACACCGGCGCCTGCTGCTGTACGTCAAGCCCAGCCCGCACCAACACCCGCTGCACCGGTTACGCAAGCGCGACCGGCAGCACCCCCTCAACGCCGCAGCTCTGCCAGCGGCTATCTGAAGAGACGCTGATATGTCCTTTACAAAAAAGCACCTCGACGCGGTTGAGGCGGCCATTGCTCGCGGTGAGAAAACTGTGCGCTACACCGACCGTACCGTGGAATACCGTACGGTGGATGAACTGCTCAAGGCGCGTGAAGAAATACGCTCGTCACTCGCCAGCGCCGCCGGACCGCGGTCACGTGTGGTCCGGTTGTACCACGCAGGGAAGGGGCTCTGATGGCCCGACATTTTCCAACGTTGACCCGTAACGGATTTGTCCTGCCGTCCAACATCAAGGCTAGCTACGAGGGCGCTGGGGAAGGGCGCCGCTCCACCGGCTGGGACGCTCCCGACAACGGGATCAACAGCATCAACACCCCGGCACTGCGCAACCTGCGGTCGCGCTCCCGGGCGGCGGTTCGCAATGACCCGTATGCCTTCAACGTCATCGACAAGCGCGTCAGCAACCTGATCGGCACGGGCATCACACCTCGGCCAACGACTGATGACGATGCCTTGCGCAAGCTGCTGCAGGAGCTGTGGGGGGATTGGGTCGATGAGTCGGACGCGGATGATCGCACCGACTTCTACGGCCAGCAGGCGCTGGTGGCGCGCACGGTGGAAACATCGGGCGAGTGCTTCGTGCGGTTGCGGCCGCGCGGGCTTGATGAAGGCTTGGCCGTTCCGCTGCAGTTGCAGATCCTCGCACCGGAATTTGTGCCGCACGACAAATTCGAATCCACCAAAAACGGCAACGTGATCCGCGCCGGTATCGAGTTCACCCCAGGCGGCAAGCGTGTGGCGTACTGGATGTATTTGTCGCATCCGCGTGATGCGGCCTCGCTGAACGCCGGGTACAACCAGCTGGTTCGCGTGCCGGCGACTCAGGTGCTGCACATCTTCGAACCGGTGGAGCCTGGCCAGTTGCGGGGTGTGCCGCGTCTGTCGCCGGTGCTTAAACGCCTGCGCAGTCTGGACAACTACGACGACGCGGTGCTGTTTCGTCAGGAAGTGGCCAACCTGTTCGCCGGTTTCATCAAGCGTCCGGCGCCGGACTCGGGACCACTTCCCAGAGATCCGGTGACCGGTCAGCCGCTCGATCTGGACCGCGATGGCTTCACCCCGATGGTCGCGCTCGAACCCGGCACCATGCAGGAACTTGGGGCGGGCGAAGAGGTTGAGTTCTCCAAACCACCGGACGCCGGCAACAACTACCCGGACTTCATGCGGCAGCAACTGATGGCCGCTGCAGCGGGGTCGGGGACGCCTTACGAAATCCTCACCGGCGATATGCGCGGCATCAACGACCGAGCGCTTCGGGTGGTGCTCAACGAGTTTCGGCGCCGTCTGGAACAACTGCAATTCAGCGTGTACGTCCATCAACTTTGCCGTCCTGTACGGGCTGCGTGGATGGACATGGCGGTGCTGTCTGGCGTTCTGGTGCTGGACGATTACGCACAGAAACGCCGCCAGTACCTGCGCACTCGCTGGGTCCCGCAAGGCTGGGCCTACATCCAGCCAGTGCAGGACGTGCAGGCACGCCGTATGGAAGTGCAAGCCGGCTTTGCCTCGCGCAGTGAGATGGTGCTGCGCACCGGCTACGACGCCGAAACGGTCGATTTGGAAAACGCCGCCGATCTGGCACGGGCCTCAAAACTGGGCCTCAACTACAACACCCTTGATGCCGTCGAAGACACCGACGACAAGGAGCAACCATGAGCAAAAAAGCGCGACCGCGCATTTACAACCGCGCAGGCAAACGCGTCGAAGTTCAGGACAAGACCTGGTACGCCCTGCAGGCCAGCGGCGAGGCCACTGAGCGAGTGATTGAGGTTTTCGTCTATGGCGAGATCGGCGCGTGGGGCATCACTGCCAACCAGTTCGTGCAGGATCTGCGCGCCATGGATGATGGTGTGTCTCCGGTGATCGCCGCGTTCAACAGTATCGGCGGCGACCTGTT
This sequence comes from Pseudomonas sp. SWRI81, assembly GCF_014268545.1. Lineage (NCBI taxonomy): Bacteria > Pseudomonadati > Pseudomonadota > Gammaproteobacteria > Pseudomonadales > Pseudomonadaceae > Pseudomonas > Pseudomonas sp. SWRI81. Next base: position 43,755 of record NZ_JABWQS010000043.1, on the reverse strand, counting down.
CGACGGACTGGCCATGCACAATGCGCTGTCGCGTCTGGGCGAGCGCTGCACCGGGCGAATCGATGCACTGGCCGCGAGTGCGGCCAGTGTGGCCGTATGCGGTGCACACCGCGTAGTAATCGCGGCGAACGCCATGTTGATGATCCACAACCCATACACCTATGCAGGCGGTGGCGCTGAGGACTTCCGCCGGGTCGCTGATGTATTGGATCAAACTTTGGAGGCCATCATCGCGGCCTATAAGGCTAAGGCGCCTGACATCGATGATGCCGAGCTGCGGCGGATGGTTGATGCCGAAACCTGGCTGACTGCTAACGAAGCGGTGGCTCTTGGTCTTGCAGACGAAGTCGGCGACGGCATCAAGGTCAAAGCATGCCTCGGTCAAGGCGCGGTGTTGCAACGGTTCCAGCACGCTCCGGTTGAGTTGGTGGCCCAGCTCGACGAGCAACCTGAACCGGATCCCGAACTTGAACCTGTCGATCCTCCCCTGGTGCCGCCTGTAGTCGACTCGGCAAAGTTGGCACTGATGATTACTCAGCGTTGCACGGCGGCGGGCATCAGCAATCTGGTCGAGCCGCTGCTCAATTCTACCCAGCTCGAAAGCGAGGAAATCGTTCTCGCCGGCCTGGCTCGCGCCAAGGCGGTGAACGACCTCTGCGTCGCCGCGCGTCTGCCGGAATTCAGCGGCGAGTATGTCGCGGCCGGTCTGGATGCGGCGGCGGTCCGGGCGCGTCTGTTCGACAAGATTGTCACCAGCGGCAAAGGCTTTGAAATCGACAACAGTCTGCCGCTGGCGGACGACCCGGCACCCAAGGTGCTGGCCAAACAACCTGACCCCAACTCGATTTGGGCTGCTCGGCAAGCGGCTCAAACTGGAACCGCGCGCGGCGCGAAAGGAGCATGAGCATGACCATCAAACAGGAACCGATGCACGCAGGTGAATTCCTGCTGTCCGAGGGCGCCGGCACGATCTCGCGCGAAGCGATCAATGTCGCGGCGGGTCCAGCATTGTGGCCGGGCCAAATTCTGGGACTGGTGACTGCCACCGGCGAATTCGCACCGTACGAACCGACTGCTGAGGACGGCACTGAAAATGCAGTCGCCATTCTCTACGGCCCGCTCGGTGAATCCGACGTTGTACGTCGCGGTCGCGCCGTAGTGCGGCTGGCCGAGGTCAGCGAAGCACATTTGACCGGCCTCGATCTGGCCGCCGAGAAAGCACTCGCCACTCACTTGGTGATCGTCCGCTAACTCGATCCCTCTTTTTATATGCATCCCGCCGCGTGCGGGATTTTTCGTTTCTGGAGAGTACCCATGGCCGATATCGCCATTTTTGATGACGAAGCGTTTACCGTTACCTCGCTGACCGCTGCACTCAATGATCAACCATACCTGCCCGGTCGCATCAGCGCCTTGGGGCTGTTCCGCGAGGAGGGCATTACCACCCTGACCGTGCAGATTGAAAAGGACGGCGACACCCTGGCACTGGTACCCGCTGGTGAACGTGGTGGTTCTGGCCTGGTAGTTGCGGCGAGCAAGCGCAACCTGATCCCATTCAACACTGTGCACCTGCCTGAGCGCTTCACGATCAAGGCTGACGAGATCCAAGGCATCCGTGCCTTCGGTACTCGCACTGAGTTGCAGGCGGTGCAGGACGTGGTCAATGCGCGGCTGGCTAAGGCGCGGCGTCAGTTGGACGCCACGCACGAATTCCAGCGTATGGGCGCACTGAATGGCCAGATCCTCGACGCCGATGGCAAAACCGTACTGCTCGACCTCTACGACCGTTTCGGTGTGGACCGTCAGAGACTGTCCATGGGACTCACGGATGCGGGCACCGAACTGCGGGTCAAATGCGGTGAAGCGCTGGATATGCAGGAAGACGCGCTCGGCAGCGTGACCAGCACCGGTTCTCGCGCCTTCTGCGGCAAGAACTTCTGGAACAAGCTGATTGTTCACAAGTCGGTCAAAGAGACCTACCTCAACAGTCAGCAGGCAGCAGCCCTTCGCGGTGATGCCCGTGAAAGCTTCGAGTTCGGCGGCATCATCTGGGAACGCTACCGTGGCAAGGTCGCTGGCGTATCGTTCGTCCATGACGACAAGGCGTTGCTGGTTCCGGAAGGCGTGCCGGATCTGTATATCTCGGTGTTCGCGCCGGCTGACTACATGGAAACGGTCAACACCCAAGGCATCCCGTACTACAGCATGATCGAGCCGCTGCCCTTCAACAAAGGCATGGCCGGTGAAGCCCAGTCCAACCCGCTGCACCTGTGCACCCGACCGCGTGCGCAGGTCCTGCTGGAACTCTGACCGTGGGCTTTCGCGATCTGATCGCCGAGGTCGACGCGGTGGTGTTCGAAACGCTGGGCGATACCGCACGGATTGAGGGTCGCGAAGAGCCGGTGTTCGGCATGTTCGCCGCGCCCTGGCTGCAACCCAAGTTCGGCAAGCTCAACACCGGGTTGCGCGAGCCTCGCTTCGAGATCCGCGTCAGCGATTCGCAAGGTCTGGAACAGGGCATGCTGGTCAGCGTTGACTTGCCTGCCTTGGACGGCGGCGGTGACTACGACTTGATACAGCTCGAACCGAGCGGCGACGGACTGGTCGCCCTGATTCTGAGGTTACGGCCATGAGCGTCGGCAGCTATTTCAAACCCTCGGCCGGGGGCGGGATGATCTCTATCCAGTCATCGGCCGCAGATTTTCAAGCGTTCCAGGATTTTGCCAAGGTGGTGCCGAAAGCGGCTGCTGCGGCGCATCGGCGCGCGATCAACAAGACGTTGGGCTGGTTGCGCACGCACATCGCCCGAGCTGTCAGCCGGTCGGAGCGTATTGCTGTTGCGGCGGTGCGTCAGCGGTTGCGCAGCTATCCAGTTTCCGGCGCGGCTGCGAGCGGCAAACTGTGGTTTGGTTTGAACGCCATCGAGTCCAGCCGGATCGGCCGGGCGCGGCAAAGCGGCACCGGCGTGTCAGTGGCGGGGCGGCGTTACCAAGGTGCCTTTCTCAAAAAGGTCTACGGCAATAAACCAGACATCTGGATCCGCACAGCCAGCAAGCATTTCAACGCGGATGACTACCCCGACAGCACGGTGTCACCCGGTCGCGGGCCGAGTTCGGGTTGGGTCGCCGAAAACGGTAGTCGTTTCCCGCTGGCCAAGGCCAAGGTATCGCTGGAGCAAGCCCGACCGCACTTTGAAAGCTGGGTAAAAAAAGCGGATGAGCGCCTGCTGGAGATCCTCAAGCAGGAACTCAACTTTGAGCTGCAGAAATACCTAAAGAGGATCGGCAATGTCTGAAGAACCGTTCAGCCTGGACCAGCTTTACCGGGCGGTAGAACAGCATCTGCGTACCAACTTGCCGGGCGTGCAGGCCGTCACAGCCTGGCCAGACATTAAGGATCGCGTCTTGCTGCCAGCGGTGTTTCTGGAGGTGGCCGAGATCGAGCCAGGTACCGATATCGGCACCGGCGAAACCTCGCTGGTTTGCAAGTTCGAGGCTCGAATCATTGTTGACCCGATCAAGCCGCACCATCATCAACAGGCCGTGCAATTGGCGACCCAGTTGGCGGTGCTGCTGCGCGCGCAGACGTGGGGGTTGCCAGTTGAACCCGCCGAGTTTGTGCAATCGCTGCAGGACTGGACCCAGCCGCACCTGGATGGATACACGGTGTGGCTGGTGGAGTGGACTCAGCAGGTTTATCTCGGCGTTGAAGAGTGGCCGTGGCCGGACGAACCGCCGGGGATGTTGCTTATTGGCTTCGAGGACGACGTCAAAGAGGACTTTGTCCCCGCGGAGGCGATGTGAGCAGCTACGCGAGCGCCCAGCATGACCGCATGATCGCGGGGGCGGTGAAGGCTTGCTACGTGGTTGCGGTGGATCTGTCCGCTTCGCCGCCGGTATGTCGCGTGTCGGACGGTAGTGAGTGGGTCAGCGCTTGGGTGCGCTGGCACAGCATCGCAGCGGGCAAGGCCAGGCACTGGCGGGCGCCGTCTTTGGGCGAGCAGGGCAGTTTGATCAGTCCCAGCGGTGACGTGTCACAAGGCACGTTTGTCCCGGGCTTGTATGGCAATGCCGGACCGCCGCCAGACAACCGCGACCATGTTGAGGTCTGGCGTTTCGATGATGGCGGCTCGCTGATCTACGATTGGCAGGCTAAGAGCTACACCATCACCCTGCCGAGCGGTACGGTCACCATCAAAGTGGCCAGCACCGAAGCGGTCGTAACCGATAGCGCCGTGAGCGTGACCACCGGCAACATCAATCTGAAAGCGGCGGTGATGATCGACGGTGCGCTACATGTCACCAAGGGCATCACCAGTGCCGGCGCGATCATTGACGCCACTGGCAACAGTAACCACCACACGCATTAATTCATTCACGACAGCCCGCCCAGTGCGGGCTTTTTCATACCCGGAGAAACACATGGCCAAGATCGATACGACTGTCACCGAGGTGCAAGCGTCCTCGGAACCGGCGACTGCATCCTCAGCGTTCTCATCGCCTGAATTCTTGAAATTCCGCGACAAGCTCTACACGTCGCGACTGTTGATCGTCCCTGGCACTGACCGTTCCTACCCGGTCGACAAGGCAACTGTCGTGGTGCCGGCCTCCGACATCGAAGCAATCAAGTTCCTGAAGGCCAGCGAAGAACACGAGCCGTTCAAGGAGTGATATCGATGATCGGAATGGATCGCCACACCGGCCTACCCATATCCGGCATCGAGCATCTTCGGCAATCCATTGCCGACATCTTGAGCACGCCGCTGGGCAGTCGCCGGCACCGTATGGAATACGGCAGCAAGCTCCGGCGGTTTGTCGATCTACCCATCAACGAAGGCTGGAAAAGCGCCGTACAGGCTGAGATTGCCCGCGCCCTCGGGCGCTGGGAGCCGCGTTTGAAGTTGGATCAAGTGCGGGTCACTTCCGTCATTGGCGTGAAAATCAATTTGCAAATCGTCGGGAAATACCTGGGCGACAGCGTCACGTTGGAGGTGGCCGCATGAGTGCCGTAGATCTGTCGTCGCTGCCGGCGCCGACTGTGCTGGAGCCTTTGGACTTCGAAGAGGTTTATCAGGACGGGCTGAGCGTGTTTCGCGGGTACATGGGCGGTAACTGGACGGCGGCGCTGGAAAGCGATCCAGTGGTCAAAGTGCTTGAGGTCGGGGCTTACAACAAGGTCAGCAACCGCGCCCGAGTCAATGACGCCGGCAAGGCGCTGTTACTGGCGCACGCCATTCGCGGCGACCTCGATCACTTAGGGGCCAACGTCAATCTGCAGCGCCTGGTTATTCAGGCCGAGGATCTGCTGGCAGTGCCACCGGTGCCTAAGGTCATGGAAGACGACGATCCGTTTCGCGAGCGTATTCAGTTGGCCTATGAGGGGTTGACCACGGCCGGCCCGCGTAACAGCTACATCCTGCATGCACGCAATGCCTCAGGGCTAGTGGCAGATGCCACGGCCGAAAGCCCGAAGCCCTGTTACGTCACGGTCACGGTGCTGGGGTTGGATGGGGAAGGTGAAGCGCCTCCGGAACTGCTGGCCACTGTGGCCGCTGCTCTCAATGACGATGACGTGCGGCCGGTTGGTGATCGGGTGACTGTGCAGAGCGCAGAGGTGATCCGTTACGAGATCGACGCCATTTTGCACATGGCCAGCGCCGGCCCGGAAGCGGATGCCAGTTTGGCCGAGGCGAAAAGCCGCCTAGCTGCCTGGATCAATCCACGCAAGCGGCTGGGTGTAGAAGTCGCACGCTCCGCTGTCGACGCCCAGCTGCATGTTGCCGGCGTTGCGCGGGTTGAGTTGGTCGGGTGGCAGGATCTGTCCCCGACCAAGGCGCAAGCGGCGTTCTGTACCCGCTACAACGTGAGGCTGGCGAGCTGACATGAAAAGTCTCCTGCCGCTCAACAGCACACAACTGGAACGGGCCATGGAGGCCGCGTTCTTCGAAAAGACAATTGTCCCTCTGCGCGACCTCTACAACGCTGATACCTGCCCGGTGCATTTACTACCGCACCTGGCATGGGCGTGGTCGGTGGATCGCTGGGATTACCGGTGGAGCGAAGCTACCAAGCGCGCGGCCATCAAGGCGTCGTACTACATCCACAAACATAAGGGCACCATCGGCGCCCTGCGCCGCGTGGTCGAGCCGCTGGGCTATCTGATCGAGATTGTCGAGTGGTTCCAGACCGTGCCGGAAGGCGTGCCGGGCACCTTCGCGCTGAAGGTCGGGGTGCTGGATACCGGCATCACGGAGGAAATGTATCAGGAACTGGATCGCCTGATTGACGATGCAAAACCAGTCAGCCGACAACTGACCGGACTGGCGATCAGCCTCGAAACTCAAGGCAATTTGAATGTCGGTGTGGCCCTCTACGACGGAGATGTGCTCGACATCTACCCACCTGAAATGCAGGACATTGAAATCACCGGCAGCTTCGGCGTGGTCGGCTGTGAGCACTCCATAGACATCATGGATATTTATTAAATGATTGATGCGAATTCAAAGTTTTCCGCGATCCTGACGGACGTGGGGGCGGCCAAGCTGGCGAATGCCAATGTGCTGGGCGTGCCTTGGAACATCACGGAAATGGGCTTGGGCGATGCTAACGAGACCGACCCGCAGCCCAGCGCCAAGCAAACCAAGCTGATCAACGAGTGGCGCCGCCGCCCGCTGAATCAACTACGCATTGACCCGGTCAACCCGGCGGTGATCATCGCCGAGCAGGTTATCCCGGACAACGAGGGTGGGCGCTGGATTCGTGAGGTCGGGCTGTATGACGCTGACGGTGATCTGGTGGCGGTGGCCAACTGCGCGCCGACCTTCAAGCCAGTGCTGTCGCAGGGAGCGGGCCGCACGCAAGTGGTACGGGTGAACCTGATTGTTTCCAGCACGGCGCAAATCAGCCTCAAGATCGACCCGTCGGTGGTGCTGGCGACGCGTGAGTATGTCGATTCGCGCATTCTGGAAGAACTGAGCAAGCTCGACATTAAGCAGTCTGTACGCGCGGCTACCACGGCCAATATCGCCCTGGTCGGTTTGCAGGTAGTGGACGGTGTTTCGCTGAATGCCGGCGATCGTGTGCTGGTGAAGAATCAGGCGGCCGCCAAGGATAACGGCCCTTATGTGGTGGCTGTCGGTGCTTGGTCGCGGGCCAAGGATGCCGACAACAACGCGAAGGTCACGCCGAATCTGACGGTAGCGATCGAGGCTGGCGCAACGCAGGCCGACACGATCTGGCAACTGGTGACGGATGGTCCGATTGTCGTGGGCACCACGGCGCTCACGTTCAAGGACATTACAGATGGTTTGGCCCGGCTGTTTTCGCCAAGCTTTGCCGGGAACCCCACGGCCCCGACGCCGGAACAATTCGACGGCAGCAAGTCAATTGCGACGACGGAGTTTGTAAAGCGTAGTGGTGTCGAGTTCTCGGGCTTCACCACGAACGCCGCGAGCTTGGTTTTGACGGACGTGCACGTCGGCGGCCTTCACAGCTTTTCCGGTGTCGCGCAGCTTCAGGCTACTTTGCCGCCGACGGCAGGTGTCGCGCAGGCCGCTACCATCACGCTTGTTTGTGCCGGCAATGGTGGGCTGAAAATTGTCCCGGCCGGCGCTGACGTCGTGTACACCTCGACCGGTGTGGCTGGGCCGTTGGTCCTCGCCCTGGGTGACACGGCTGAATTCATCCGTCTGGAAAATCAGTGGCGACTGGTGGGGGGAACGGCTGCGCTCGCCTTCGCTGGTGTCATGTCGGGAGCCAACTTCATCACGCGACCGCAGTTCGACTCAGGTAAGGCGCTGGCGACTACGGAGTTTGTGCAGAGGGCGTTAGGCAATCACGCGGGAGCAGCTATCGCGAATGCCAACACCACGTTAACCGCCAGTGTTTTCGGAAAATTGCTGCTGCTAAATTCGGGAACCACCTTCTCGGTTACGCTGCCGCCTTCTTCTGTTGGCTCAACACCAGTCGGAAGCTCGATCACGGTGCAAAACGTCGGCTCGGCTTCAGCGACGATTGTGCCTGCTGCTGGAGATACCTTGGGGGTGATTGCAACGCAGCCAATGACCAGTTTGGTCGTTCCCCCCGGCTCTTCGGTAGAGCTGGTATTACAAGGCACGAATTACTTTATTTCTGGCACATCGGCTCTGAAATTTTCACCAGAGTTCGCCCTGAATTCGGCCGTCGCCGGTTGGCTAAAACATCCAAGCGGGGCGGTAGAGCAATGGGGGATGGGCACCACTGATGCTAACGGCCAGATTTACATTGCCTATCCCATGTCGTTTCCGACAGCGATGCGCTGTATCAGTGCGACGCATACAGGCAGCTCGGGGCTTATGCCTCTTGTTGTTTACGGAACCGACACAAGAAACGGTTGCACTCTCCGCCTGAACAACAAGGACGGTGCCGCGCTTCCGGGATGGGTAGTGTATTGGCGGGCAATAGGGGTTTAAGTATGAATGAGAAAGTCTATTTCAGTCCGTCAGAGTGCGGAGCGTATTCGGTGGCTATGCATGGCAATGAAATGCCGGCGGACGTGGTCGAAGTGTCCGCGAGTGTTTGGCAATCGCTGCTGATTGAATTGTCGAACAGCCCCAAGAAATTGTCGTCCCGGCCCGACGGTCAGCCGGTGTTGATTGACCCGCCACCTTTAGATGCGGAGGCGCTGGCCGTTGCTGAGCGCGCCTGGCGTGATACGCGATTGGCGCTGACGGATCCGCTGGTGTCCCGACACCGCGACGAGATCGAGGAGGGCGGCGCAACTTCACTCACGGCCGACCAGTACACGGAGTTGCAGGCCTACCGCCGACAGTTACGCGACTGGCCGCAGGGGAATCAGTTCCCGCTCGCCGAACACCGCCCGGTCGCGCCGCCTTGGCTGATCGAGCAAACCCAATAGACGCTCCGCACTGACGGGGCGTTTTATTTTCCGTTACGCGTAACACGAACACCCTCACAGCCTCGCTTAAGCGGGGCTTTTTCGTTTCTGGAGACTGACCCTTATGAGTTTTTTCCACGGCGTCACGACCACATCGGTCGACACCGGCGCGCGCACTATTTCGCTACCATCGTCATCGATTATCGGTTTGTGCGATACCTTCACCCCGGGCGTTCTCGGCGGCGGTACGGCGAAAGCCGGCGAGTTGAAGTTGATCACCACCGAGCGCGAAGCCATTGCCGCCTTCGGCGCTGATTCGGCGATCACCAAGGCCTGTCAGGCCGTCTACGTCAAAGCCAAGGCGGTGATCGTCGCCATTGGTGTCCCCAAGCTGGAAGACGCTGCGCTGCAAACCTCGGCGATCATTGGCGGCGTTCTGGCCTCGGGTCAGCGTACCGGCTTGCAGGCGCTGCTCGACGGTAAGAGCCTGTTCAACGCGCAGCCGCGGCTGTTGATCGCGCCGGGCCATACGGCGACTCAGGCGGTGGCCACGGCCATCGACAGCGTGGCGCAGAAGCTGCGCGCTATCGGCATCATCGACGGCCCTGGTACGACCGACGAGGCCGCTATTGCCTACGCTGAGAACTTTGGCAGTCGCAACCTGTTCATGGTCGACCCGGGCGTCAAATACTGGGACACCGTTACCAGCTCGACGGTCGACGCGCCCGGCTCGGCTTGGGCGGCAGGTCTGTTTGCCTGGACGGACGCTGAGTACGGCTTCTGGGCGTCGCCATCGAACAAGGAGTTTACCGGCATCACCGGCACGGGACGCGCGGTCGAGTACCTGGACGGCGACGAGACCTGCCGGGCCAACCTGCTCAACAACGCCAATATCACCACGATCATTCGCGATGACGGCTACCGCCTGTGGGGCAACCGCACGCTGTCGAGCGATCCGAAGTGGGCGTTCGTGACCCGCGTTCGCACGCTGTTCATCCTCATGGACGCGGTGCAGGCTGGGCATAAGTGGGCGGTCGACCGCTCGATCACCAAGACCTACGTGACCGATGTCACCAACGGTCTGGATGCGTTCATGGCTGACCTGAAAGCCCAGGGCGCAATCATCAACTTTCAAGTGTTCCCCGACACCGAACTGAACACGGCCAGCCAGATCGCCCAGGGCAAGGTGTACTGGCGTATCCGTTTCACCGACGTGCCGCCGGCAGAAAACCCGAATTTCCTTTTCGAAGTCACCGATCAGTGGATGACCGAAGTGCTTGAAGCAGCCTAAGGGGGCGTAGCAAATGATTCCTCAAACCTTGTTCAACACCAACCTGTTCGTCGACGGCGTGAACTTCTCCGGCGACGTGCCGAGCCTGACGTTGCCCAAGCTGACCACCAAGACAGACGAATATCGCGGGGGCGGCATGGCCGGCCCCATCGAGATGGATCAGGGTCTTGAAAAAATGGAAGCGTCTTTTGTTACCAAGGGCGTGCGCCGTGAGTCGCTGAAGTATTTCGGTCTGGCCGATGGCACGGCGTTCAATGCCACCTTTCGGGGTGCCTTCAAGGGCCAAAAGGGCGCGGTGACAGCGGTCGTTGCCACTCTGCGGGGGCGGCTCAAAGAGATCGATCTGGGTGACTGGAAAGCCGGTGATCCGGCCGAGATCAAACACGCGATTGCGGTCACCTACTACAAGCTCGAAGTCGACGGGCGCCTGATGTACGAAATCGACATGGTCGCCGGTATTCAGGTGATCGACGGCAAGGACCAACTCCTCGAAGTGCGCAACGCGCTCGGCCTGTAAGGAAGATTCAGATGACTCAAGCAATCGCTAAAAACCTGCCGGCCTGGCTGTCGCTCAGTGCACTCGGCGCTGTTGTAACGTTGACCCGTCCAAGCAAGGCCAACAGCATCGACGTCGAGACGTTGAACCTGCGCAACCCGACCGTGCGTGAGGTGCGGGCGGCCGACCGCGCAGCCAACGGGGACGATGAACAGCGCGAACTGATGCTGTTCGCAGGTCTGGCCGAGGTCGGACTGAAGGATCTGGAAGGCCTCAAGCTGACCGATTATCGCCGCGTGCAAACGGCGTATTCGCACCTGGCACCGAAAACCGATTATTCGGACTCGATGCCGGCGTGGTTGTCGCTAACCACCGATCAGGTGCTGGTGACGCTGTCGTGTCCGAGTGTAATCAACGGCGTGACCGTAGATAAGCTGGCCTTGCGTTCGCCGACCGTGGGCGACGTGCGGGCGGCGAACCGTGAAGTGGGTGGCGATGATGAGCAGCGCGAGCTGGTGTTGTTTGCTGCGTTGTCCGGTGCGCCTGTCGCGGATCTGGAGGGGCTGAAGCTGGTGGATTTTAACCGCTTGCAGGCCGGCTATTTTCGCATGGACAACGACGACGGGCTTTAACCCCAGCGTGATCAAGTCGGCGGCGAAGCGTCTGGCGGCGGAAACCGGATTTTCCGCCGCCGAGATCCAGTCGATGCCGTTCGCGGACATGGTGTGGTGGCTCACGGATTGAGCCGCCACCGGTAGTTCTGGGCACATGAGGGCCATGACATGGCAAACAAACTCGCCCTCGGGCTGGTGATCGGCGGCGCCGTCAGTTCCACGGTCGGCGGCGCGTTCAAGGACGTGACCGGGCGCATCAAGCGCCTTGAGGCAGAAGGCAATAAAGCGCGCGTGCTGCAGCGCACGATTGGCGACACCATCCGCCTGCGCGAAGAGTGGAAAAAGGCTCACGACACCGGCGCTGCCGGTGCGTCCAAATTACTCAGCCGTTTGAACTCAAACCTCGACAGCCTGAAAAAACAGGGGGTCGAGGTCGGGCGGCTGGAAAAAGCCTATCGTTCGATGGGGCAGACGGCCAGCAAAGCCGAGCTGAAAGCCAAGGGGCATCAGCAGATTGATTCTGGCGTAAACGGCATGAAGGGCGCCGTCGGTGCGGCGGTGGTCGGTGTCGGTGCGATGGCGGTGCCGACCAAGGTCAGCGCTGACTTTGGCGCGATTGTCCGTGACATCGCGATCAAGGCCGGCATTGCCAACAAGCCGCAAGAACAGGAGATGTCGCGCAAGATCATCGACACTTCACGCGACACCGGCATGGCGCGCAACGATGTGGCCGACGTGGTCAATCAGTTGGTCGGCGCCGGCATGGACTTGAGCAAGGCGCTGGAATACGCGCCTGTCGCGGCCAAGTTTGTCGTGGGGCAGGGATCCAGCGGTGTCGACACGGCGAAGATGATCAACGCCTTGGGGCAGAACGCCAAGATCACCGACCCCAAGCAGATGCAGCAGGCGCTGGAAGCGATCGCCTACCAAGGTCAGGCGGGCAGCTTTGAAGCGGCCGACATGGCCAAGTGGTTCCCGGAACTGCTGGCCAACATGGCCAGCAACGGCATCACCGGCCTGGATGCGGTGACGCAACTGGGCGCCATGTTGCAGGTTCAGATGAAGCAGGCCGGCAGTTCGGACGAAGCGGCCAACAACCTGAAAAACTGGATGGGCAAAATCGGTTCGACCGATACGGTCAAGGCTTACGAAAAAGCCGGGATCGATTACAAGGGGTCGATGCAGACCGGCTTGCAAAACGGAATGTCGACGCTTGAGACCAGTATGGCGCTGGCTCAGAAATACATTCAGGCCACCGATCCGGCGCGCGCGGCGAAAATGGCCGAGGCCACGGCAAAGATCAGCGAGCAGGCCAATCCAGAAAAGGCCAAGGCCATGATGGCCTCGCTGGAAGAATCGTTGCGCACCGGCGACCTGTTCGCCGACATGCAAGTCAAGGCCGCGCTGTCGGCCTACATGCAGAACAAGGCGCTGTACAGCCAGCTCAAAAATGATTCGCGCGACGCGACCGGGATCCTCGATAAAAACCTCGCCGAGCGGCGTGAGTCGTCGTCGCAGAAGTGGGCCGAGATGGCCCAGTCGATGGATGACGCAATGCGCAGCATCGGCGATGCGCTGCGCCCGGTGACGGACACCGTGGCCGAGTCGTTGACCAAGGTTACTAAAGGCATTACGTCGCTGGCTGATAGCGCGCCTGGGGTAGTTGCCGGTATCGCCACGGTCGGGGCGGGGCTGATCGCCTTAAAAGGTATCTTCAGCACGATCAAGATCAGCAAGGGGCTGCTAAACCTTGCGCGTGGGTCGCGCGGTGGCCGGGGTGGGAGCGAAGCCCGCCATAAAAAATCCGGGGAGCTTGATCTGGTAGCGACTGGACTGGATGTTGTTTCGCGGGTTAAGGAAGCGGCAACGGGCGGTGGCCTTGGTACTGCAAGTGATGCAGGTAACGACGGCATCCAAAAGGTTTTTGTCGTCAATGCCGGCGCTATGGATGGCGGTGTGGATGCGTCGGGCGAATCGCGCCGACGTGGACGTGGGGCAAGGCGCAGTGTTCGGCGCCGGTCGTTGCCGAGTTCGAGAGGCCCTCGCCCGTCTGTGCCTCGTCCACCTGTTCCGGTTTCACGGCCGCCTGTACCGGTTTCACGTCCCCCTGTTTCGGTCCCATCAGGCCCTTCCGTTCCAAGTGGAGCATTGTCCAAGCTCGGCGTCGTCGCAGAAACGGTCGGTAAGGTCGGCAAGGCGGCCAAGGCCATTCCTGGTGGCACGCTGCTGGAGTCCGGCGCGATGGCTTTTGAAACCTTTCAAAACGCCAAGACCAAGGATGAAAAAGCCGAGGGCTACGGTGCGGCCGCTGGCAACCTGGCCGGCACCATGGCGGGTGCAGCAGCTGGTGCTGCCATCGGTTCGGTGGTACCGATCATCGGTACGGCCATTGGCGGTCTGATCGGTGCCTACCTCGGCAGTCAAGGCGGTGCGGCACTGGGCGGATCGTTGGGTAAGTCGCTGTTCGGTGGCGAGGATCAAAAGCCCGAGCAAACGGCGAAGGCGCCGGTGCCGACCACGCCGCTCATGATGGCGTCTGCGGCGCAGCAAGGCCCGGTGCTGGGGGATGTCGCGCGCTCGATGGCGGTAACGGCGCCGCTCAAGTCGGCGGCGATGGCGATTCAGCCCAAAGAGTCAGAAAAACCGGTGCCGGCCAAAGTGGATCAGCAGTTTCAGTATTCGCTGAACATGCCGGTCACGGTGCAAGGTGATGTCAAAGATCCGCAGCGCCTGGCACAGGATCTGCTGCCGCACATGCAGCGAATGATGGAAGGCGCTGCGAAGCAGAATGCCGCCAAGCTGTACGACGAACCCCATGTGTAAGGAGGCCTCATGGCTTATATGGAAAGCATGCAATCGAGTCTGAAGTACCTGGTCGAGGCAGCGGAAACCGGGCGGCGTAGCGCGGATGGCATGCTGACCCCGGTGAACGGTGCGATTCGCGAACTGACAGGCGCCGCGTCCGAGCTGGAGAACATCCCGATTGTTGGCCCGGCCATCGGCGCCAAACTTCAGCGGGTGATGCGCGGCGTCGACGCCGCTCAAGCCAAGGTCGGTCAGGTGGTAGCGGTGTACGGCCGCGCCACTCGGGCGGCCGCCGAGGTGCAGGAGCGGCTAGGGACGTTGAAGGAACAGGCGGGCAAGGCGGCCACGGCGATCAACAACGTCGCCGGCAAAGTCAGCCCGGCGCTGGCCAACATCGTGCCCACCAGTTCCTTTGCCGCGGACGCCACGCCGGCGCCGGAGGCGGTGAAGCCGTTTCCCCACCTGATGATCATTCAGCCGCGCGATCCGAAGATTGAGCCGTACTACTTCAACCTGGACACGGCAGCTTTCGACGAGCTGAGCCGTTCGACCGAATTCCGCTGGGCTTCGCAGGAGCGGTTGTCGCGTCGGCCGGCAAAGCAGGCCGTTGGTATGGGCGACGAAAAGTTAACGCTCAAAGGCACGATCTACCCGGGCTTCAAGGGCGGTTTAAAGCAGCTCGACACGCTGCGTTCCATTGGGTCCGGGCTACAACCGCTGACCCTGACCACGGGTTATGGCGAAGTGATCGGAACGTGGTGCTTGAAAAATATCAATGAGGAACAGTCCGCACTTCTGCACGGCGGGATTGCTCGCAAACAGGGTTTTACATTGGAGTTTGAGCGCTATGGCGACGACATGCAGGACGTCTGATGGCGACATGCTTGATGTCATTTGCAACAACGTTTACGGCCATCTGAATGGCAGCGTCGAGGCCGTGCTCGATGCCAATCAGGGGCTGGCCGATGAGCCTCAGCCGTTCCGGTCGGGCGTGATTATCGTCCTGCCAAATCTGCCAAGTCCGACAAGTGAGGACATTAGCTTGTGGGATTGAGCCGGGGCGATGCCTTCGCCGGTTCCGCTCCGCCTCACGACACCTTGTTTTTCTGACCCGCCTTGTGCGGGTTTTTATTGGAAAGAATCCATGACTCCCATGTTTCGAATCGTCGCCGATGGCGCCGATGTCACGGCCAAGATCAATGATCGGCTGTTGTTACTGCGTACCTCTGACAAGCCGGGTATGGAGTCCGACGAGTTTGAGTTGCGTATCGACGACCGTGATGGGCAAGTGCAATTGCCACGGCGTGGCAGCTCAATCGAGATTTACCTGGGTTATGCCGAAACGACCTTGGCGCGCATGGGTAGCTACACCGTGGACACCGTCGAGGTGTCAGGCCCGCCGGATACCATCGTGATCAAGGGCAAGGCCAGCGACATGCGTGGCAGCGGCAAGACCATCCGTAGCGGAAGCTGGGAAGACGTGCCGCTGTCGAAGATCGTGGCTGACGTTGCCGCGCGCAATGGCTGGACGCCGGTGTGTCCGGTGTCGACCAAGGTCGCCCGGGTCGACCAGCTCAACGAGTCTGATTTTAATTTCATCACCCGTCTGGCCAAGCAATACGACTGCACGGCCAAGGTGGCCGACGGCAAGCTGCTGGTGATGCCGCGCCAAGGTGGCCAGACTGCCAGTGGTAAGGCGTTTGGCGCCATTACCCTGACCCGACGCGACCTCAGCCGCTGGCAGTTCAGTCTCGGTGATCGCAATTCGCACAAAGCGGTGGCCGCCAAACATCAGGACAAAAAGAACGGCAAGCTCGCGGTGGTCACCATCGACAATGATGATGCGCCGGACGGCCTGCCGGCAGTGCATACCGACCGCCATATCTACCCAAATAAGACCGCTGCTGAAGCGGCGGCTAAGGCCCGTCTGTCGGCGTTCAATCGCTCAACCGCGGATGTGCGGCTTGAGATGCCCGGCCGCACGGACATCTTCGCAGAGCGTCCCATCATCGCTCAGGGTTTCAAGGTCGGGCTTGATGGTGAATACCTGGCGGATTCGGTCGAGCAGGTGTTCACCCAGTCCGGCTGGTCGACCACGGTCGAATGCAACGCCGGCAAAGCCGGTAAATCCAAGGGCAAGAAAAAGAAAGGGCCGAAACCACCCCTCAAGGTTGTGAACATCGAGAAGCAGTAACCCTATCCCATTGCCGCCTGAGTGCGGTTTTTTTATGTCTGGAGTTTGTATGTCCATCACTGAACAAAAACTGCAAAGCATCATGCCCAACGCCCGCCGCCAAGCGGGCGTTTTTGTATCCGCCCTCAACGCAGCCATGGCTCATCGACAGATCAACACGCCGAAGCGCCAAGCCGCGTTTCTGGCGCAAGTCGGTCACGAGTCGGGTCAGTTGCAGTACGTCCGGGAACTGGGCGGCGATCAGTACCTGAGCAAATACGACACCGGCAACCTGGCTGCAAAACTGGGTAACACGCCGGCAGCAGATGGTGATGGCCAGCGCTATCGCGGTCGCGGCCTGATCCAGGTCACAGGCCACGACAATTACCTGCGCTGCAGCTTGGCGCTGTTCGGTGACGAGCGATTGCTGCGCACGCCTGAACTCCTGGAGCTGCCGCAGTGGGCTGCCGAGTCGGCGGCATGGTTCTGGTCGGTGAATGGGCTGAACGCGCTGGCCGATCAAAACGAATTCAACACGATCACCCGCCGGATCAACGGCGGCCTCAATGGCCTGCAAGATCGGCTGGAGTTGTGGGGGCGGGCGAGGGCGGTGCTATGCGTCTCGGCGAACTGATCCCGGCGCCGTATCGGCTACTGGCAAAAGGAGTGCTGCTGATCGTCTTGGTCGGTGGTTCTGCGTCCGTTACCTGGCAAGTACAGGATTGGCGCTACGGCAAACAGCTCGCAGAGCAGGCCCGACTCCACACCGAAACCCTTAACCAGTTGGCCCTGGCCACGGTGGCGCAGCAGCGTGCCGAACAGGACAAACGCCTCGCGCTCGAGCAGCGCTTGGCTACCAGCGAACAGACCCATTATCGAGCCTTGAGCGATGTCCAACGTGATCAAGGTCGCCTGCGCGACCGCCTTGCCACTGCTGATCTGCGCTTGTCAGTCCTACTCGACGCCACCACCGGCGCCGGCAACGGATCGCTGTCAGCCACCACCGCCACCGGCGGCGTGGTTCATGGCCCCACAAGAGCCGAACTTGACCCAGCGCATGCTCAACGAATTATCGGCGTCACCGACGACGGCGACCGGGGGCTGATTGCCCTCGCGGCCTGTCAGGCATACGCCAAAGAAGTCTCAACACCGAAGTGAAAAAGAGCGGCCGGTCCAGATGCGTCAACATCCGGATCGACCGCCGTCCCTGCAGATGGTCCCTGCAAGTCCAGCCAAGGCTCTTGCTCCGTGCACAAAGCGCGGCGAGCCTAGCACCTGTTTATATATACAGTAAAGGTCTTGCTCTCAATGTCTTCACCCATCATCCCTTGGATGGGCGGCAAACGCCGCCTGGCCGACCGCCTCATTCCGCTTTTTCCGCCACACGAATGCTACGTCGAAGTCTTTGCCGGCGGTGCCGCGCTCTACTTCATGAAGCCCCAGCCATCGCCGGTCGAAGTCCTTAACGACATTAACGGCGACCTGGTCACGCTTTACCGCGTCGTGCAGAACCACCTTGAAGAGTTCGTGCGCCAGTTTAAATGGGCGCTGAGTTCTCGACAGGTGTTCGAATGGCAGAAAATGACCCGCCCCGAAACCCTCACCGATATCCAGCGTGCCGCCCGATTCTTCTACCTGCAGCACCACGCCTTCGCCGGCAAGGTCTCGGGTCAGACGTTCGGCACGGCGACGACTGCCCCGGCCATCAACCTACTGCGGATCGAGGAAAACCTCTCGGCTGCGTGGCAGCGCCTGTCCGGCACCTACGTCGAAAACCTCCCTTGGCTTGAATGTGCTGAACGCTACGACCGTGCCCACACCTTCCACTACATGGATCCGCCTTATTGGCAGACCGCCGGCTATGGAGTGGACTTCCCGTTCGAGAACTACGAACGGATGGCCGACTTCATGCGCCGCTGCAAAGGCAAAGTGATGGTCAGTATCAACGACCATCCGGATATCCGCCGCGTGTTCAAAGGCTTCCACTTCGAGACCTTGGACATTCGCTACACCACGACCAACCAGCGACAGGGGAAGGCTGAAGTCAGTGGGGAGCTAGTAATCATGAATTGGGAGCCAGCAGAGTTGGGCGGATTGTTCTGATCACCATGGGGCATACCCAGGACACCCGATGCCCCAGAGCTGCAACAGTTCGGTGAGTTTGATAAGAAACTCGACAGTCGCCATTAGAAGAATCAGAACATTCATTTTTTATTCTCGCAAAGAAACATGCCGCGCTTTTGGGCGCGGTAGCGGAAAGGAGTAGGTCGATCTGTTTTTAAACTAGATGTTTATTGCGGTATTCGTCAATGGTTGATCGAAATTAATTACCTCTGCTTCCGCGACTCCACTCAGGGAAGTTGTAGTAGGGCTGAATGTGTATGCGCCCGCATCACCTTGTAGGTACTAGGGCTAGGGGTGTATATGGCGGTCGGGGATTAGGGCAATGGGTGTATATCGCAAGCTGGTATCGGGCAAAGGGTGTATATGACGGATCTGACCTATTTTTCGAATTCGTCCTACACCTGTTTATTACACGCAAAGTGGAAATTACGTACATACGTATGTAAGTGAGGCGTGGTCTTTTTCCGGCTGAGGGAGATCGAAGCGCTTGTTATTACTGGCTTCGCAAGTATTCGCTACGCGTAAACAGTTAATCTGTTATTTACACGAAAGTTGTAAATCGAGTTGCAAGCAATCAACGTGCGCAGGTTAGCCCGGCGTTGGGTTCGCGGGTGCGATGAGCGCAGCCCCTTGGTTGCGAACGTTGCCAATCGATCGATCCACCTTGAACCATTCAAATGCATCTGTCGGCTCGCCCTCATTCAGCACCAACTCTTCGGCGCGCTCTTTGGGTGTTGCTGGATCCAGCCATTCACGCGCTAGCTCAGGTGAAAGCGCTACCGGCCGTCGATCATGGATATCCACCATACCGCCGGCACTGTCGGCGGTGATGATCACGAAGCCGTCGTGTTCGCTGGGTGCTCGCCCAACGCTTGGATATTGCCCAATTGCAGCGCACAGAATTGGCGCCCGGTTCCGGCGGCGAATCAAGTACGGTTGCTTTTTAGGTCCTCCTTCATCCACCCATTCGAACCAGTTATTGATCGCGACGATAGCTCGATGCGGCCAGATGGCACGAAAGAATGGGCCGTGCGCGACTTTCTCTACCGAGCATTGATGGGGGCTGCACGATCTTTCGCCCAATGGGGCCGCCATCCCCAGCGGACCATATCTGCATGCAGAAATCCTTCCTCCTGGTGAAAGAGCGCAAGCTGTGTTGTGGGAGCTGCGTTGTAGCGTTCGAGCGGCAAATCCCCGATGTGGTTGACGAGCGCGTTGGGCATGCTCAATGCGGCAACGAAGTCGTGAATGCCGCTGTACTGCGAAAGTCGTCCGCACATTGCCCGCCCGCCTATCTGATATTTCCTACAAAAATTGACCGCAAGCCATTCAGAAAGTTAACTGTATATTCGTACAGTTCTGGAAGTCGTGCGTCATGAGTTACTCAATTCTAGGTCCCATCAGTCAGGGCGGCTTGAAGGTGCCGCTGTGTCTCTTCCGAGTCCCGGCCGGCTTTCCTTCGCCGGCAGCGGATCACATCGAAGCGCAGATATCGTTGGACGAAGTGCTGAACATTCGTGCGCCACATGTCTATCTGGTGTCGCTCACAGGCGAAAGTATGCAGGGCGCCGGGATCTACGAAGGAGACCTGGCCATTGTCGATCGATCAATCGAGCCAGCTCACGGCCACATCGTCATTGCGTTGCTGAACAACGAACCCGTGTGCAAGCGCCTGTGCCTTCGCGGTAGAGACGTCATCCTGATGTCAGAAAATCCCAAGTATCCGCCACGGTATGTCCTCGAAGGCGACGAGCTGGCAATTTGGGGTGTGATCACCAGCAGCGTGCGCAGCCATGTCTAAGACGCTGCCAGTATTCGGCCTGATCGATTGCAACAGCTTCTATGCCAGCTGTGAACGCGTGTTCCGCCCAGACCTGGCCAAGGTGCCTATCGTGGTTCTGTCGAACAACGACGGCTGCGTCATCGCGCGGAGTTACGATGCCAAGCCTTACGTGAAAATGGGCGAGCCGTACTTCCAGATCAAGCAAAAGCTCAAACAGCACGGCATCGTCCCGTTCTCCTCTAACTACGCGCTATACGGCGACATGAGTGAGCGTGTCATGACACTTATCGAGTCGATGGTACCGGCCGTTGAGGTCTACAGCATCGACGAAGCCTTCGTCGACCTAACCGGCATTAATGACCTGGACGCCCTCGGCCGCAAGATCCGGAGCCGGGTGCTGCGCTGCACGGGCATCCCGGTCGGTGTCGGCATCGCTCACACCAAAACCTTGGCCAAGCTGGCCAACCACACCGCCAAACGCCTGCAGGCGCAAACCGGTGGTGTCGTGAACATCTGCGACCCAATTAAGCGCGACTGGGTGCTGCGCAATACGGACGTAGCGGAGGTGTGGGGAGTAGGCCGGCGCATGAAAATGCATTTGGATGGCTTAGGTATCAAAACCGCCATGGATCTGGCCAAGGCCGACCCGTGGACGTTGAGAAAAAACTTCAGCGTTGTGATCGAGAAAACTGCTCGGGAGTTGGCTGGCACGCCGTGCCTGGAACTGGACGAGCCGGATCCGCCAAAGCAGGAGATCTGCTGCAGCCGGATGTTCGGCAAAAGACTGAAGGAGCTGCCGCCAATCAAGGAGGCAGTGGCAACCTACATGATGCGGGCATCGGAAAAGCTGCGGGCACAAACGTCTCTGTGCAAGAAAATCCGGGTGAGCATCCGCACCGGAATGTTCAATCCCGATGAGGCTAAATACGCAAACGGTGTCGTGATCGATTTACCCTATCCAACGGACGACGTGCGGCTGCTAACGACGGCGGCCGTCGATGCACTTGACCGCATTTTCCGTCCTGGTTTCAGTTACAGCAAAGCAGAAGTGCTGCTGCTTAATCTCTGCCAGCCGGGTGAATACACGGACGATCTGTTCGCCATTTCTCAGCCCACTGAGGCAACAAGGGTGATGGCGGTATTGGACGAAATCAATGGGCGATGGGGTAGGGGTACGCTCCGGTCCGCGAGTGTGCCGAGCAACCCTGATTGGGGGATGCGGAGGGAGATGATGAGCCAAAGTTATACAACCCGTCTGGATCAATTGTGGACAGTTAGCTGTAGATAATTGACGGGCCAAGCATAAGATATCTTAACGCAATAGTCCTGACAAAATACCTTAATAAGGATATGGTTTTATTTTCATGTAGGGTTTGGTTTGAACACTTCCATTATCGCTTGAAAGAATTGCGCCATTTTTGTGAGGTGCGTATGGCCAATTGGGGTCTACTGTAACTCCTGCACGTAAATGAATATTAGCTTTTCGGTCCAGTGGGCCGTTGAGAAAGGAAGAAACGTCTAGAATACCGTCCAATTTGTAAGCGGGATTGAGGACAGGGTCTGAGATGGAAAAGGCTAACGGAAACGTCTTGTATGCCGATATACCGAAAGGATCATACCCGCTACCGAAAACGGTGTGGAAAAGATCTTTTAAAAGAGCTTGTTGCTTAAACGGGTAGAGCCACATCTGAAAACGGTATTGCTGGGGAAATGCTTGATCAAAGTTCAGAATGTAGCGACGCAGCGCCCTGCTTAGGGGGTGTCGCCACTGCGCTGTGTCACTCGCTGCCAAAAAGTGCCCTGCTACTGATCTCGAAACTTTGTTCAATTGGACGTCTGTAGCCAGCAGGTTAGGAGTCATCAGAAAGCGTACATTGCGTAGCTCGTTGGATATCTTTTTGCAAATGTCTTCTAAGGCTGGATCTAATGTAGATCCAAGTAGCGTGTTGTTGCATTCGCTGCAAAGTGTTTTTTTGAATAATCCATTTTGGAAAAGTCGTGAATGCGGTTTTCCATTTCTATTTTTGATATGTTTGAGGATTTCAGTGACTTGTCGTTGTTGTGGTATGGCAATTGACTTTGGAAAAATATGATCTTCCGTCATCCTCCTGCGCTTGAGGCATATATTGCATCTTCTGAGTGTTGTCATTCTTTTCCTTCCGTTCGTCTTGCCGTTTTACAGGCCTGTGCGACCTTGACGTTTTTCAGCTTATATTGGTTGAAGCGGCTAAGGAGTCGCGACCCCAAATTTGGCGAATACTAAGGGTCAACGTAGGAGGATAGCTCTAGCTGGAAGGAGTGGCTAGCTGGAGTCGCCTGAAGGATTTCAGCGTGTGGGTAAAGTCGGCCGATCTTCGAGGCCAAGACTGATCGTTGATCAGGCAGCATGCGACATCCGAAGATAACACCTGTGAGTTCTTTAGCTGCAAATCGTACGTCTTCATGAGGTGCATCTTTAGTTCGACCATCACCCGAAAATATTCTCCACTCGTTCTCATGTTTCCAAGCATCAGATTTGGTATAAATGAGAGTGTTAATCCTTTTTGCTTGGTCAAAGTTAATAATGCCTGACAAAAAGTCTGATAGTTCATCATCTTCAAATAATAGGGGGATTTCTTTTATGTAAGACATTTGCTGGGCTGTTGTGTAGGGGCTGTCGGCTCCAGGTTCATTTTGGAAGCGGAGAACTACCCCTTTGTTACTGTCAGCGTAATATGCCCACATAAGCTGGTTGATTGGAGAATCAGTCAAGCATAGAATTTTTGTAGTAGAGAGTTGGTCTCTGGTATGGCGGTATGTCCGTTGGATGTTCTCGTCGATGACTGAAAACGATTTTCTTATCCCGATTTCCATATCGCGCATGAAGTTTTTCTTTGGTATGTGTTTGAGGTAAGGTCTCATAATTTCGAATGCAGCGGACATTTTATTATCCGGGTGGGTTTTGAGTTCGCCCAGATGTACCTTCCAAAGTTTTTCCAACGTATCGCGAAGTACTTTCTCACGGTCAAATTTTATACTGAGGTCGAATTGAATGTCGTAAGGATCATTCAAGGTAGCAGGCGTACTCCAACGCAGAGTCTGATTATCTAAGACAATGTTGGCGGTGCTGTAGGTCATGTACTTAAAAAAGGCGTCGGGCATCATTATGGCTCAAGGTGTCGTTCGGCCTGATGCCATCATGCTTTGTCCTGACTGTCAATTGGTGCAGCGCGGTCGAAGTGATTGCTATGTCATAGAGATTTTGACGGCTTCGATCGACAGGGTCTGTGTTGTTCTACGTCAGTGTGATTTGATTCGCAGTGCAAGTCAGGAAGGCATGTAACTAGTCAGGAGTTTGTTCGGAAGGAACGGTTAGGATCAGGGGGGAGGTATCCCTCCCCCCGTCAGCCTAGGAATAAAATCTGTCTAGAAGGCTTCCAGCAATGAATGCTAGCGCCCAAAGACTGACTTCCACCCGTACTGCTTTAGTCTGCAACTTAAACATGGCAATAGCCCTGCGAAGTGCTGACAGCGCTGCCAACTTTTGAGGGTTGGTTATTTATAAAGCGCCTTGCACCGGGCGCTTGCTTTTGGCTTACCGCGAATGGCCGCAAGCATCGGCTCGAGTGCACGAGGTATCCGATCGGCACAGCCGGAAACGGGCTCGAACACAGTCACCTTAAGCGACTTGACGGGTCGCAGTCAGAGGAGTCACCCCCCTAGAACGTCCTGGCTTAGCGAGAATCGCCCTGGGCCAATCCTACCTCAGGTAATTGAGCCTGGGTGCGAAAATCAACAGCAGTGGAGAAATATAAGACTAAGAGCCAATGCTCTGCCGATGAAAAGAGGCGGACATGGCAACATCATGGCTGACCTATTTTTCCTTACATCAGAGGAGATAGCCGAACCGGTCAATGCATTTTGAGAGCGAAGACGGTAAGAGCGGATGGGGAAAAAATGGGGCAAATTGTACGCCAAACAATGCCACTCAGTGCCAATCATGCATAAATGCATGCGAACCAAATTGGCGTCCCAACCCAGTAAACACTAGGGGCAGGGGCCTAAAAGCTGAATTACTCCAACACAATTGGGGTGTGCAAGATGCAGCCCAGCCCGGCTGTTCGAAACCAGTCAAGCTTCGAATTTTCCCCATGGACCTATTCGAGGATGAAAAGATCATTAGTCCCTGAAGCATGAAGCGGGCTTCTGCATGGGGAGTATGGGGCGCGAGGTGCCGTCCTGATTACGCACTAGGTGGGGCCCCCATGCATGGGCAAGGTCTGGGGGCATGTTGAACATAAACGGCGTTCCACCCACTGGACGTCACATGCCGCTACCGTCCTAAGCGGTGGTCCGCCCATATGCGCTGTATCAACCGACAGGTGGTTATTCCAATCACTGCTTTGCATTGAACCTGATTTTTCCTGGCGCAATCCATTAGTCATCGAGGAGCGACTTATGAAGTGTATGTGCTGGATATGTTGGGAAAATGCAGAGTGTCGAGCTATTGCGGGAGACTGGTTGAGTATCGAATGTAACGCCTGTGGGCGGTATTTCATCAGCAGGCGATTCATGCGCGAGAACGTAGGCAGAACGCTTGACGTGCGGACTATGAGATACCTGAACGCCTATGCGATGTCTGCGGGAGTATTACCGACTATCAGCTACGGAACGGCTCGTTTTACGACGTCACGTAAGCACTCCCTGTGACTGGGGAGGTAAAGAAGGCTGCTCTGCCGAATCCGCATCCTGAACAAATGGAAAATTCTCCCGGTCCCCTAGCACTGTCGTAAACGCATGATCGCATTGGTAATCGCTGTTGCATTTGTATCTAGCGTTTCCAACGCCGCAACAGCGTTATCCGCAACAATGTCAGCGCCAGCCCCCGAGATCCAGGCAGTTATCTCTTCTATCGCCGCGCCCAGCGCATGCTGGTTGTGCAACAGCAGTGTCAGCGCATCGGCAATGGTGATGTTGGTATCTGAGTTACCCGGCATCTGGATCGTCCTTGAGCGAAAGGTTCCGAAATCGTAGTTCGTGCCCGCCAGATCAGGTTAGCCCAAACACTCATTCCTTGAGGAGAAAGCATTTACGTATTTTCCCTACTATGCGAGCTCTCTCGTCCGGGCAACCCTTTGGAGGTATTGATTGCAAGATGCTTAGAAGTTGCTACAACGCGATGCTACTGTGAGACTTTAGCCAAGCAGTACAGGGAGCAGCTGGGTCGCTCCACCCAATCCATCATCGGAGCAACAGAAAAACGGCGGGACAGTGGCGCGGGTTGTAGAGGCATTTTGGGGCATCTGAATCAGCGAGGCGAAGGCGGGGGAGTTTATCAGGAATGCGGTCGGGCAAAGATCCGCTCAGCGCTATTTTTGCGTTCGGTATGGCGCTGTCGCCCTCAGCTCACAAGATGCTGAACCGGTGCTGTCGGCCAAGCAAATTTCATGTTGGCGCGCGTGGTACGGGCCTAGGATGTTCGGACAAGACCATCGCTTTTCATCCAGAGGGGAATCGTGCGATGAACGTTCATGTCGTCAGGGTGCTGTTGATTTCTGCTGCGGTATCGGTGCTGAGTGCTTGTTCAGGTGGGGCAGGCCTGACCACGACCAGTTGCTTCTCCGGCGACTGCCAGTCGCCGCAGAGCCGTAATGCCAATACGTTGAACTTCGGCGGCAACAGTATCGGCAGCAGCCTGAGTCAATACAGCTCCGGCATGCTGCACGACGATTAGCCTTTACTGCGTCGCAGGCACGGCAATCCACTCACTCAAAGCCTTCTGGTACTTGCCAGTGACTTTGCTCAAATGCAGCCACTGATCGACATACAGTTTCCAGCTGATGTCGTCGCGCGGCAGCAAGTAAGCCTTTTCGCCGTATTGCATGTACTGATGCGGATTGACCGCGCACAAGCCGGGTTTTAGCTTCTGCTGATACAGCGCTTCCGAGGCGTCGGTGATCATGACGTCGGCCTTGTTGTCGAGCAGTTGCTGGAAGATCGTTACGTTGTCGTGCAGGGCCAGTTGTGCCTTGGGCAGGAAGGCGTGGACGAAGGCTTCGTTGGTGCCGCCGGCGGGTTCGACCAGGCGCACGTCGGGCTGGTTGATCTGGTCGATGGTCTGGTATTTGGATTGATCGGCGCAGCGTACCAGCGGGATTTTGCCGTCGGTGTCGAGGGTGTTGCTGAAGTAAGCTTTTTTCTGCCGTTCCAGCGTGACCGAGATGCCGCCCATGCCGATGTCGCATTTGCCGGCCTGCATATCGGGCATCAGGGTTTTCCAGGTGGTTTGCACCCATTGGACTTTGACGCCGAGGCTGTCGGCCAATGAGCGGGCCATGCTGATGTCGATGCCCTCGAAATCACCGTCGGTGCGCTTGAAGGTGTAGGGCTTGTAGTCGCCCGTGGTGCAGACGCGCAGTTGGCCTTGTTGCTGGATGCGGTCGAGGTGGCTGGCGCTTGGCTCGGCGTGGACGCCGGTGGCCAGGGTCAGCAGAGCGCAGGCGATCATCGTGCTTTTTGGTGTTGTCATGGAGATCGGACTTCTGAGAGGGAAGGTGGCCCAGTGTAGTGAAAGCCCTTCCCGGGTGTCATCCCGGCTCCGGACTCAATGTACCCAGCCACGCCACCAGCGCCACGACCAGCAGGGCCATGAGCAGCTCCACCACCAGACTGCGCTTCAACGCGGTCGCTGCGATGAGGTGTTGACCGTCGCGTAACGAGCGCTCCAGCAACGGTCCAAGGTGCAAGCGATTCAACGCGGCGAGCATCAGCATTGCCATAAACAGCAGAACCTTGATCGCCAGCAGCAGCCCATAACTGCCAGGCAACAGCCGCGGGCCGACGATGAACAGGTAGTTCACCACGCCGCTGATCGTCAGGGTCAGCACGATCACTGCGCCCACCGATTCGAAGCGCTTGACCGCCTCGGCCAGCCGCCGAATATGGGTGTCACCGACCCGCCGCGCCATCAACAGCAACGCCAGCATCGCGCCCAGCCACGCCCCAGCCGCGAGCAGGTGCAGAATGTCGCTGAGGAAATGCCAGAATCGCGACAACCCTTCATCCATCGCGCCGTGTCCGCTCCAGGCCAGAGAGGCGAGGGCGACTGCACTGGCGATCGAGGCAATCCACCCACTCGGCCGGAACAGCACGATGATCAGCGCCGTCATCCGCAGCGCCCACGCCAGCCCGACCTCCGTCTCCAGGAGCATCATTTGCAGGTGCGGCCAGAGTGCCGCGAGCTGCGTTTCGCCGCTCATGGTGCGGGTCATCAGCACCAGCCCTGCGACTGACAGCAGTGCCCCGATCAACGCCATCCTGCGCAACAGCGGTGGAAACCGCAGCGCCGCATTAACGTTGTACAGCCCGAACAAGGGCAGGCCGAACAACAGCAGCAAATCTAGATACAGCGCGAACCGCAGGACGATGTTGACCAGTTCATCCATCGCTCACTTCACTTTGAACGTGACGTTGCCGGTGATTGGATGCGTGTCGGATGACACCGCGCGCCACTGCACCTGGTAGGTCCCGGCAGGCAATGGCGCGAGCGGGGTGATCAGCATGGTTTTCGGGTCGCTGCCGGCACTGACTTTGGCTTTCATCGGCATCGGCGGGTGGGCCATGCCGGGCATTTCAGTCATGAGCAGTTTGGCGCCGGAAAACTGCGTGACGAGGTTTTCCGAGAAGCGCAGCTCGATCTTGCCGGGGGCGGCGCCATCCGCGCCTTCGGCAGGGGTGGATGACAGCAGCTTCGGGTGGGCCTGGGCGAGGCTGCTCAGGAGCAATCCGCTGGCAAGCAGGAGGGTGGTGATCAAGGTGCGCATGCAAGTCTCCGGTTTGTTTTTAGAGGGAATTCAGAACCACATCCGCACGCCCAGGACGAGGCGCGCTTCACTGCGATCCTCGCCTTCGTCGCGGGCGTAGTCGGCGGTGTTGCCGTAGGTGCGGTTCCACGTCACGCCGATATAAGGCGCAAATTCGCGGCGGATTTCATAGCGCAAACGCAGGCCCGCCTCGGTGTTGGACAGCCCGGAGCCAATGCCTCGCTGCGGATCGTTTTTGCCGTAGACGTTGAGTTCGGCGGTCGGTTGCAGGATCAGCCGGTTGGTCAGCAAGATGTCGTAATCGCCTTCCAGGCGCACCGCACTCTGGCCGCCCTCACCGAGAAATGCGGTGGCTTCGGCCTCGAAGTTGTACAACGCCATGCCCTGCACGCCGAACGCGGCCCAGGTTTGCGGGGCGCCAGGTTTGAAGTCCTGACGCACGCCGCTGACCACGTCCCACCACGGCGAGATCGCATGGCCCCAGAGCGCCTGAATTTCCGCGTCTTCGGTCTTGCCGTTGCTGCGCTCGCCTTCGGAACGCAGCCACAGCCGGTCGATGTCACCGCCGATCCAGCCGGACAGATCCCATGCCAGAGCGCTGCCGTCGTCGGCGTCCTGCCATTCGAGTTTGTCGGCGAGGAAATAGCTGTTGATGACGCGGTCATGTACCTGATGGCCGCCGGGACTGGTGAACACGGCAGCGCGGTCGGCGTCGGTCAGTGGCGGGATCGGCGTGCGGCTTTCAGCAGGCGCGGCGGGCTGCATCATGCCGTCGTCCATGCTTTGCATGGCCGAATGGTCCATGCCGGGCATCTGGCTGTGGTCCATGCCATGCATGTCGCTGGCGGCCAGAGCTGGGGCGCCGATGAGCAGCAGGGAAAACGCGCTGAATCGAGTCATGGTCGGTCCCTTCATTCTTCCACCCGCACTTCGCGAAACATCCCCATTTCCATGTGATACAGCAAATGGCAGTGATAGGCCCAGCGGCCGAGGGCATCGGCAGTGACGCGGTAGCTGCGGCGGCTGCCGGGCGGCATGTCGATGGTGTGTTTGCGCACCTGGAAATTACCGCTCTCGTCTTCCAGGTCGCTCCACATGCCATGCAGGTGAATGGGGTGGGTCATCATCGTGTCGTTGACCAGCACCAGACGGATACGCTCGCCGTACTTGAGCAGCAACGGTTCGGCGTCGGAGAATTTGATGCCGTTGAACGACCAGGCGAATTTCTCCATGTGCCCGGTCAGGTGCAACTCGAGGGTGCGGCCCGGGTCGCGGCCGTCCGGGTCTTCGAAGGTGCTGCGCAGGTCGGCGTACGTCAGCACGCGACGGCCGTTGTTGCGCAGGCCAAGGCCGGGATCGTCGAGTTTTGGCGCGGTGGTCATGGCTTGCATGTCCACCAGCGGATTGTCTGTCTCGCTGGCCGGATGCGATTGCATCGGCCCCATGGCCGAGTGGTCCATGGCGCTCATGTCCATGCCGCCCATGCCCATGTCGTCCATGCTGACCAGGGGACGCGGGTCGAGCGCGGGCACCGGCGCGGATAATCCGGCGCGTGTGGCGAGGGTGCCGCGCGCATAACCGCTGCGGTCCATGGCTTGGGCGAACACGGTGTGGGCGTCACCATCAGGCTCGACGATGACGTCGTAAGTCTCGGCTACCGCGATGCGCAATTCATCGACGCTGACCGGATTGACGTGCAAGCCATCGGCGGCCACCACAGTCATTTTCAGCCCCGGAATGCGCACGTCGAAGTAGGTCATCGCCGAGCCGTTGATCAGGCGCAGGCGCAGTTTTTCGCCAGGGCGGAACAGGCAGGTAAAGTTGTCATCGGGCGCCTGGCCGTTCATCAGGAAGGTGTACGTGGCGCCACTGACGTCGGCGATGTCGGTGGGGTTCATGTTCATTTGCGCCCACATTTTGCGATCGGCGACGGTGGCGCCCCAGCCTTTTTCCCCGACATCATTGATGAAGTCGCCGACGGTGCGTTTGTGGAAGTTGTAGTAGTCGGACTGTTTTTTCAGAGTCTTCATCAGGCTGGCCGGGTCTTCGTCGGTCCAGTCACTGAGCATCACCACGCAGTCGCGGTCGTACTGGAAGGGCTCCGGCTCCTTGGCCTCGATCACCAGCGGTCCGTAGACACCGGCCTGTTCCTGAAGCCCGGAATGGCTGTGGTACCAGTAGGTGCCGTGTTGGCGAACCTTGAACTGATAGACGTACACGCCGCCCGGTTCGATGCCATGGAAACTCAGGCCCGGCACACCGTCCATGTTTGCCGGCAACAGAATGCCGTGCCAGTGGATCGAGGTGCTGGCCGAGAGCCGATTGCGCACCCGCAGCGTGACCGTGTCACCTTCGCGCCAGCGCAGCAGCGGGCCGGGCAGGCTACCGTTGATGGTCATGGCGGTACGCGGGGAACCGCTGAAGTTGACCGCGGTTTCGCCGATAAACAGCTCGAACTGATTACCGCTCAGCTCGTTGAGCGGCCCGGCGCCGTTCAGCGCCCAGACTGGCGTGCGCCACAGGCCGAGGCCGCCGAGCAGGCTGCCGGCAGCAAGGCCTTTGACGAAGGTGCGGCGAGACGTGGTGGAAGACATGCGCTGGAAGTCCTTGTTTGACCCATGACGGGGAGGCTAACCAGTGCCAGCTTTCAGTTGGCTGAGGGGTGGATTACAGTTTTGTCAGTTTCGCGATGGCCCTACAAACCGAGACCTTCCTCTACCAGCTGCAGCAAGTTGTTTTCCGTCATGGCAATCGCATCCAGCTCCTGCCCGGTTTCAACGGTCTGCAACCACCAGTGACTTTCGCCATGTTCATCCACCGTGCGCAGCAACGACTGATCGCGCTCTGGCACGTTGATCTGCACTCGGCCGCAGCCGTCCTCGGTAAACCGCGCGATAGGATCAAAGGTCAGGCTATGGTGGTTGGCTTCGATCACCAACTGATCGATGGCGTAGTCATGGGATTCGCCATCCGGTGAAGTCTCGCAAACGTGCGTAGGAATTCGCCGAATCTTCAGTCCTACCTCGGTGACTGGCTGTAGCCATGCCTCGATGCGGTGGTACAAGTCGTACACCTGAGCAGGCCAGCAATCGATCTCAAGCGCAGCGCAGGTACTGTCGTCGGCCTGGGTGTGCCGGGTTTGTTTGAGTTTGGCGGCGAGTTCGTCTGCTTTACTCATTTCGGTTCCCTTGTTGGATGTCTGCCTGTTCAGCGTAGACCTTTGCACGGCGCAGAGCCTTGCCTTGCGTCATGCGCTTGCAATACAAGCGTGTCGAAATCAGCACTGGCCAAGTCTGGCCGGCAACGACAACCACGGACGCTGGCGTCCCAAGGAATGGGTACATGAAAAAGCTGTTTACAATTTTGACAGTGATCGCACTGACGATCGGTAGCATCGGCATCAGTTCGGCGCGTCAATCGCAATCCAGAGTGCAGGCGGAATCGGTGGCGGGGGTGTTCGACTACTACCTGTTGGCGCTGTCCTGGTCGCCGACTTTCTGCCTCACTCACAAGGACGATGCGCAGTGCACCGGCAAAGGCTACGGTTTCGTCCTGCACGGCCTGTGGCCACAATATGCCGGCGGCGGCTGGCCGCAATCCTGCCCGCCGCTGACCCGATTATCAGCCGCCGAGACCAACAAGGGGCTGACGCTGTTTCCAACAAAAAAACTGCTTGATCACGAATGGTCCAAGCACGGCACCCGCAGTGGCCTCGGCGCGATGGGCTATCTGGACAAATCCGACCAGGCCGTTGCGGCGGTGAACGTGCCGGCAGAACTGCAACCGTTCAGTTCTTCGTACTACTTCGAGGCGCAAGAAATTGCCGATCTGTTCCGCAAGGCCAACCCGGGCATCCCGGCAGACGGCATCGCGGTGATTTGCAGCGGCCCGCAGCTGTCGGAAGTGCGAGTGTGCATGGACAAGGATTTGCAGTTCGGCGCGTGCGGCAAAGGCGTGAAGAATCAGTGCCGGGCGGGGGACATCCGGGTGCCCCCGGCGCGGTGAGCCATGGGTAACGGCCAATCAAAACAGGCGCTCATCTGAGCGCCTGTTTTGTTTGCCTGAAGGTTTGAAGCGCCTGCAAATTCACGCATGCTGCGCGCCCTAAAGGATCTTCACGTCACACCGCAAGGAGCTGTTCATGAGCGGAAAATCCGCTGCCCGCGTCACCGATCCCATCGCATTATGTTTGATGAGATCAACAAGGAAACCTGCTGATATGAAGAAATTGTTGGCAGTACTCCTGATCATCTTCTGTGCCTCTTGCGCCAAGGATCACAGTGTTCCTCCCGCGAACCTTAACTTTCTTAGCGTAGAAAAGGAGGGAAATAGCTCCCTTTACGCTGTGTATTATGGCTCTGACGTCGATCTATTGAATTTATTCAACAGGGGCAAGAGGGTAGGTGCCGCTTCGACAATGCTGGAATGCGCACTGGGTGATGACCAGGATTTTTCGATTACTAACCGGCTCAGGTATTCCGCATACGGTGTGATCGACGAGGATGCATCGAACAAAGCACGGGGGAGATTCAACTATGTAACAAGTGCCTTTCTGCGCCAAACCCCAGATAACGGCAGCACGCAGGACAATCTCTCGGTACCGGAACTCAACGCTCTGCTATCCCAAAGAAAAAGCGTCCCCTGCAAAGTCGTCGTCACCGCCTACGGCTACAAACCCTACTACTCAAACACCATGAACATCCCCACCGCCGACCTGCTGCGGGAAATCAACAAACCCGAATAACCCACCGGGGGATCTCAGGCAAATCCCCCCGCATCCACCCCCAATTCCCCACGCAAAAACTCCACCAGCCCACGCTGCAACGCACTCAACACTCCCTCGCGGCTGACCAACGCCAGTTCCGTCGGCGCCAACTCAGGCAAGTCCGTACACAACTGATGCTCCGGCAACACCGCCGAGACCGGCAGCACTGAAATCCCCAATCCCGATGCCACCGCCGCTTGAATCCCGGTCAGGCTATGGCTGCCGAACGCTACCCGCCAGGGTCGCTGGGCTACATCCAGCAGGCGAATCGCTCGCTGCCGATACAGGCAGCCTTGCGGAAACAGCGCCAACGGCAGTACACCGCTCGACGTATCGAACTCGGCGCCTTTGACCCACACCAGCCGTTCCGGCCAGGTCGCCCACGCCGGGCCGCTGTCGGGTTCGCGTTTGATCAGGGCGATGTCGATGTCGCCGGCATCGAGGCGTTGGCGCAAGTCGAGGCTCATGCCGCTGAGGGTTTCCAGGCGTGCCTGTGGATGGCTACGGGTGAAACCGG
This sequence comes from Pseudomonas sp. SWRI81, assembly GCF_014268545.1. Taxonomy (NCBI): domain Bacteria; kingdom Pseudomonadati; phylum Pseudomonadota; class Gammaproteobacteria; order Pseudomonadales; family Pseudomonadaceae; genus Pseudomonas; species Pseudomonas sp. SWRI81. Next base: position 10,511 of record NZ_JABWQS010000043.1, on the reverse strand, counting down.
CGAGGATCAGCGCCATGCGCCGGGCGTCGAAGTCCTCCGGCATGCCAATGCGCAGCACCTCCAGGTCGACCTCGCTGGCCAGCGCTTGCGTGGCTTCGGCGGACAGCGCGAGCAAGCGGCGGGCGTAGTGGATCAGCAGTTCGCCATGTTCGGTGACGGCGACGTTCAGCCCGGTGCGGTCGCGCAGCAGCAAAGCATGGCCGACCAGATCCTCCAGTTTTCGCACCTGCTGGCTGACCGTCGATTGGGTGCGGTGTACCCGTTCGGCGGCTCGGGTGAAGCTGCCTTCGTCGACCACGCATACAAAGGTTTTCAGCAATTCCAGATCCAGCATGGCGGTGTTCTCGATATTGGTTTTACAACTGACGATCGTCTGTTTATTTAATTTCACACTATCACCGGTCGCTCATAAGCTGAAACCCTCACCATCGAGGAACCGACCAATGACCCTGACCAACACGGCACGCCCCGAATGGCTGACCTTCGATTGTTACGGCACGCTGATCCAATGGGATGAGGGCCTGAAGGCCGTCGTCGGGGAAATCCTCAGCGAGAAGGGCGAGCACCACGTCGACGCGAACCAGTTGATTGAAGTGTACGACCGTCACGAACACCGTCTCGAACAAACCCCGCCGCATCGTTCGTTTCGCGAGCTGAGCAGTCTCGGTCTGCAATTGGCCCTGGAAGAATTGGGTTTGCCGAGCCTGGCCGAGGACAGTCAGCGCCTTGCCGCCGCCATCCCGAAAATGCCGCCGTTTGCCGAAGTGATCGAGACCTTGGCGCAGCTCAAGCGGCACGGCTTCAAACTGTGCATCGTCTCCAATACCGACGACGACATTATTGCCGGTAACGTTGCGCAGCTCGGCGGCCATATCGACCGGGTGATCACTGCGCAACAGGCCGGCGCCTACAAGCCCGCGCCCCGGCTGTTCGACTACGCTCATGAGCAATTGGGCGTGACGCGTGATGAAACAGTGCACATCTGCGCCAGTCCCATGCTCGATCACACGGCAGCGCGGGACATGGGATTTCGCTGCGTCTGGATCGATCGCGGCACTGGCCGTCAGTTGTTGCCGGACTATCGCCCCGACGCAACGCTGAGCGCGCTTGATCACGTGCTGCCCCTGTTCAAATCCCTCGGCTGGATGCAAGGAGAATTGCCATGGCGCACACCTTGAGCGGCAGCGTTCGGCCCCGGTCGACATCGGCACTCAACCTTGAGACCGAGGCAATCGTCACCGCCCGTCACGAACTCGCCGCGTGCTTTCAACTGGCTGCGTTGCATGGACTGGAGGAGGGCATCTGCAATCATTTTTCGGCGATGCTGCCGGGGCATGACGAGCTGTTTCTGGTCAACCCGTACGGCTACGCATTTGCCGAAGTGACCGCGCAGAATCTGCTGGTCTGCGACTTCGATGGCCACGTGGTCGACGGCGCGGGCGAACCCGAGGCGACAGCGTTCTATATCCATGCGCGTCTGCATAAACAGCTGCCGCGGGTGAAAGCCGCCTTCCACACGCACATGCCGCACGCCACCGCGTTGTGCCTGCTGCAAGGACCGCCGCTGTTGTGGCTGGGGCAAACCGCGCTGAAGTTTTATGGGCGCACAGCGGTGGATGAAGATTACAACGGCCTGGCGCTGGATGAGTCCGAGGGCGACCGCATCGCCGGCGTCATGGGCGACGCCGATATCCTGTTCCTGAAAAACCACGGTGTGATCGTCGCCGCGCCCACTATCGCCCAGGCTTGGGATGATCTGTATTACCTGGAACGCGCCGCGCAGGTGCAACTGCTGGCCATGGCCACGCAGCGCGAATTGAAACCGGTGCCCCACACGATCGCGCAACGTGCCTGCGAGCAAATGCGTGCGAGCGATGCGCAGAGTGCCCAGGCACATCTACGCAGCGCGATGCGTCGACTGTGGCACAACTGACTGGCGTTGAAGCAGCCACAAATAAATTGGCAAACAGCGATCATCCAAACGGACAACGCGCCGATATAACTGGGCGGGAGGCGGGCGTTTGCCCCGTACACCCCGGTGGGCTACGCTCACAAACATAAGGGTTTCGGGCTCGCGCCCTGTCGTACCTGCCCAGGACATGCTTTTGCCTATCTCCCCTCAAGATCCGCATCAGGCCCCCGGCGCGCTCAAGCGCCTGCCCCTGCGCAAAGCGGCGGTGCTGTTTATCGTTGCCGTGAGCCTGTGCCTGTGCGGTCTGTTGTACCTGCAACTGGAGCAGTCGCGGCGTCAGGACCTGGCGGTGGCGCAAGTGGCATCGAGCAACCTGACGCGGGCGATGGCGCAGCAGGCCGAGGACACGATCATGGCGGCGGACCTGGTGCTGACCAGTCTGGTCGACTGGATTCAGGACGATGGTTACGGCGCCGCGCAGAGACCGCGTCTACAGAGGGTTTTCGCCCGTCGCGCGCAGCAGCTGGAGCAACTGCACGGCCTGTTTCTTTTCGACCGCGGGGGGCAATGGGTCATCACCTCCTTCGCCGATCTGCCCCGTGGCAACGGCGTGGCCGATCGCGAATATTTCAAGTTCCATCAGCAGAATGTCTCGACCGTGGCCCACATCGGTCCAGCGATTCGCAGCCGCGAGAACGGCGAGTGGATCATCCCGGTGTCCAGGCGCATCAACGACCGCGTCGGCAACTTTCAGGGCGTGCTGCTGGCCGGTATCCGGATGTCCTACTTCGACCGGTTTTTCAAGAGTTTCAGCCTGGACGACAGCGGCATCATGTTTCTCGCCTTGACCGACGGCACCTTGCTTGCCCGAAGGCCGTTCGACGAATCGCTGATCGGCACCTCGGTGGCCCACGGTGAGATCTATCAGACCCTGCTACCGAACGCGACGGCGGGCACGGCAATGCTCGACTCGGTGGTCGACGGCGTTACCCGGTTGTATGGCTATCGGCAACTGGCGTCGTATCCGCTGGTGGTGTCCGCGGCGACTTCGCGCGAGACGATTCTGCAGGGCTGGTCGGAGCGCGCGTTTCAGTCCAGCGTGATCGTTGCGTTGGTGATCCTCGGGGTGGGGCTGTTCGGTTGGGTGTTCATCCATCAAGTGCGCAACGGTGAGCGCATTGAAAAAAACCTGCGCAAGGCGCAACGGGCGCTGGAGCAGATCGCGACCCATGACAGCCTCACTGGCCTGGCCAATCGGCGCTTGTTCGAGCGCTCGCTGGAAATCGAATTTGCCCGCTGTGCGCGGCAGGTCAGTCCGGTCAGCCTGATCATGCTCGATATCGATTTTTTCAAGCGCTACAACGATGCCTACGGGCATGTCGCCGGCGATCAATGCCTGGCGCAAGTGGCGCAGGTGGTCAAGACGTGTTGCCAGCGCAAGTCGGACCTGGCGGTGCGTTACGGCGGTGAAGAGTTTGCCGTGCTGTTACCGGACACCGACATCAACGGCGCGCTGGCGATTGCCGGGCAGATTCGGCGCAGCGTGATCGACAAACACATCGTCCACAGTGGTTCGCCCACTGGATATCTCACTGTGAGTCTGGGCTGTTATTCATTTATCCCGAACGGTAACGACAGCCTGGAGATGTTTATCCGGCGCGCGGATGCGGCGTTGTATGAGGCAAAAAATGCCGGCCGCAACAGGGCGGCGGTGTTCTCGCCGGAGGAAGGTTTTGCCGCGCTGATGCGCTCTGATCGCTGATCTTTGAAACAACACATTCCAACTGTGGGAGCGGGCTTGCTCGCGAATGCGGTGTGTCAGCGTGCATCATTATTGACTGACAAATCGCTTTCGCGAGCAGGCTCGCTCCCACAGTAGATTTCTTCGTTTACAGGCTACTTGGGATGGCTCTTGTTCGTTCAGCCGCCCGTGCCGCCACCCGCACCGCCTGTGCCACCGCCGGCCGAACCGGTGCCGCCGCCCGCGCCCGAGCCGGAACTGCTGGCGCCGCCATTGGTGCCTGTCCCGGTGCCCATGCCAGTGCCTGAGCCGGTACCCGATTTGCTGCCGTTGTTCGAGCCACCAGACCCGCTGCCACCGGACGGCGAACCCGGCGTATTGTCCGGCGGCATGGTCGAGCCGCTGGTGGCGCCGGACTTGGTGCCGGTGGCGTCGGTGCTGTCATTGGCGGCGAAGGTTGCTGCCGAACCCGCAGCGAGCAGACCGGCGAGCAAGAACGAAGTGAGTGTGCGCATAGTCATGGTGCATCTCCTGATAAAGGGATTACCTGATGTTGGTCTGGCGTGCTGAACCCTTGGTGCCGGGTGAGTGACGAGTGGTCGATGGCGATACCGGTGGCCTACTGTTCTTGCGCACAATTGGCTATTTGCCGAGCCACGGCCCGGGGCTAACGTAGCCGCACATTCATTCGCAACCCCGGAGCCACAGATGCAGCCTCGTACCGATTTCTACACCGCGTCCCCTGATGCCCTGAAAGCGATGATGGCGCTGGAAACCGCTGTCTCGAAATTGCCACTGGAAAAAAGCCTGATCGAGCTGGTCAAGCTGCGCGCCTCGCAAATCAACGGCTGCGCATTCTGCATCGACATGCACACCAGCGATGCGATCAAGGACGGCGAAACCCCGCGCCGCTTGTTCGCGGTCACGGCATGGCGCGAAGCGCCGTTCTTCAGCGATCGCGAACGCGCCGCGCTGCTGTGGACCGAATCGCTGACGCAACTGAGCCTGACCCATGCCCCGGACGAAGATTACGCCATCGTCGCCGCGCAATTCACGCCCACGGAAATGGTCGACCTGACCGTGGCGATCAACACCATTAACGGTTGGAATCGTCTCGCGGTGGGCTTCCGTAAACTCCCGCAGGCCTAAGCTGCCTACATCCCCTGTAGGAGCTGCCGAAGGCTGCGATCTTTTGATCTTGTCTTTTAAAAGTCAAAGATCGCAGCCTTCGGCAGCTCCTACAGAGAGATCTTCAGGGTGCTTGTGCACTCGGCGTCGTCGGTGGTTGCACCTTGCGCATCAGTACACCGTCGCAGCGTGCATTGCTTTGTATTAATACGAAGCATTACTATTCACGCCCCTTTCCTCAGCTTGCCGCTCATACCCCATGCGCTCCCGCAGATCCGGCTTTTTCGAGCATTACGAAGAGTTGATCGGCACCTGGACTCGCCGCCTGCGCAATCGCGCGCAGGCCGAGGACCTGGCGCACGACACCTTTGTGCGGGTGCTTGAGTCGGATTCGGCGGTGGTGCAACAACCTCGGGCGTATCTGCACCAGACCGCGCGCAATATAGCGGTTGACGGTTATCGGCGGGAGGATCGACGTGGCGCCATGGAATCGGGCGTGGTGGATGAAAGTGCGTCGTCAGCGGGCGACCCGGAGCATTACATGCACGCGATCCAACTGGCCGATTCCATCGAGCGCGCGCTCAGCGAGCTGCCGCTCAACTGCCGGAAGATTTTTGTCTGGCAGAAGATCGAAGGCCTGACGCAGGCGGAAATCGCCGAGCGCCTGGGGCTGTCCAAGAACATGGTCGAAAAGTATATGATCCGCACCCTGCGGCATCTGCGAGAGCGTCTCGACGGGTTGCAGTCATGAACGCTCGGACCTTTTCATCTTCAGCCGGACAGGACATTCCATGATGGAGACGGGTGATTGCGCCTGTGGGCAAGCGACGGTACGCGACGAGGCAGCGAGCTGGTTCGTGCGCTTGCAGGAGCCGGCGGTCAGTGCCGAAGAACAGCAACGCTTCGACGCCTGGCTGAATGAGCACCCGCAACATCGCGAAGAATTCCAGTTGTTACAGGTCCTGTGGACGGCGGCGGATCTGCTGCCGGTGTCACGCCTCAAAGCGCTTGCCGAAACCCCGCCACCCCGCCGCCAGCGGCGACCGCTGCTGCGTTATGCCGTCGCTGCGAGTGTGGTGGCCGTTGCGCTGGGGCTTGGCCTGTTCAGTGGTTTGCATGATCCGGGCGGTTACCGCGCCGAGTTCGCCACGGCACTGGGCGAGCGCAAACACGTGGCATTGCCGGATGGCTCGGTGATCGACCTGAACAGCCGCAGCCGTGTGCAGGTGCGTTACGAGCACAATCGTCGGCTTATCGAGTTGAGCGAAGGCGAGGCGATGTTCAGCGTCGAGCATGACAGCGCCCGTCCGTTTGTGGTCGAGGCCGGCAGTGGCAAGGTCACGGTCACCGGCACGCGCTTCGATGTGCGCCGCGATGCTGCGCAAACCCGCGTGGCGGTGGAGCAGGGCACGGTGAAAGTGCAGGGGCGCAATGCCCCGGACGGAGCGTTCATCAGTCTGACCGCCGGCTTGGGCACCTACGTCGACGGCCAAGGCAAAGTCGCTGCAGCCTATGCGGTCAACCCGGCAGAACTGACGGCATGGCGCAACGGCAAGCTGGTGTTCAACAACGCCAGCCTCAGCGAAGTGACCGCCGAAGTGTCGCGTTACCGCGAAAAGCCGCTGACGGTCGCCAATCCGAGCGTGGCCAGTCTGCGCCTGACCAGCGTGTTCAGATCCGACGACACCGACGCCTTGCTCAAAGCCTTGCCGAGCATTCTGCCAGTGGCCGTTCGGACCCTCGCCGATGGCAGCCAGGAAATAATTTCAAAATAGCATTCAGGTTTTTTTCGAGTTCATCGTCTTCCTGTTCAACTGCAACTGGTTTGCATTAACAGCCGCACACTCTTGCGATCCACAGGACTCCGTACGACGTGAAAAACACCACAAACCACAATAAAAAATCTCCCTGGTTGCCGCTCGCCCTCGTGCTGGCGGTCAATGCTGCGATGCCGCTGGCCGTTGCCGCCGAGGCCATCCATATCCGCGCCCAGCCGCTGGGCCAGGCGCTCAGCGAACTCGGTCAGCAGACGTCGCTGCAAGTGTTTTTCAGCCCGGAGCTGGTGGCCGGCAAGCAGGCCCCGGCGGTCGAGGGGAATGTCTCGCCGGAGCAGGCGCTGCGTCAGCTGTTGCAGGGCAGCGGCCTCGATTATCAGATCAACGAAGGCTCGGTGACGCTCGCCCCTGCAGCGCCGTCCGCCGCCAGCAATGGCCCGCTGGAACTGGGCGTGACCGACATCAAGGTCGTCGGTGACTGGCTCGGTGACGCCGACGCCGCCGTGGTGCAGAACCACCCTGGCGCCCGTACCGTGATTCGCCGCGAGGCGATGGTCGAGCAAGGCGCGATGAACGTCAGTGACGTGCTCAAGCGTGTACCCGGCGTGCAGGTGCAAGACTCTAACGGCACTGGTGGCAGTGACATTTCCCTCAACGTCGGCGTGCGCGGCCTGACCTCGCGACTGTCGCCGCGCTCCACCGTGCTGATCGACGGCGTACCGGCCGCATTCGCCCCGTACGGCCAGCCGCAGCTGTCGATGGCGCCGATTTCCTCGGGCAACCTCGACAGCATCGATGTCGTGCGCGGCGCCGGCTCGGTGCGTTACGGGCCGCAAAACGTCGGGGGCGTGATCAACTTCGTGACCCGCGCGATTCCGGAAAAAACCACCGGTGAAATCGGCACGACTCTGGAGACTACCCAGTACGGCGGCTGGAAGCACATCGACACCGCGTTCCTTGGTGGCACGGCCGACAACGGCATGGGCGTGGCGTTGCTGTATTCGGGCGTCAACGGTCACGGTTATCGCGAGCGCAATAACGGCAACGACATCGACGACGTGCTGCTCAAGACCCACTGGGCGCCGACCGATCAGGACGACTTCAGCCTCAACTTCCACTACTACGACGCCAGCGCCGACATGCCCGGCGGTCTGACGCAGAAGCAGTACGACGACAAACCGTATGAATCGGTGCGCGACTATGACCAGTTCACGGGTCGGCGCAAAGACGTGTCGTTCAAGTGGATTCGGCAGATCGACGAGCGCACCCAGGCAGAGATCCTCACCTATTACACCGACAGCTTCCGTGGCAGCACCATCGCTGCGCGCGATCAGAAAACCCTCAGCTCGTACCCGCGTTCGTATTACACCCTGGGCATCGAACCTCGGGTATCGCGGGTGTTCGATGTCGGCCCGACCACTCAAGAAGTCAGCGTTGGTTATCGTTATCTGAAAGAGGCGATGCACGAAGAATCGAGCCGTCTGGCGCTGGTCAACAATCAGCCGGTGGTCAGGCCGACGTCCGACGGTCATGTGTTCCAGGACCGCACCGGCGGCACCGAGGCCAACTCGGTGTATGTCGACAACAAGATCGACGTCGGCCAGTGGACGATCACCCCGGGTATCCGCTTCGAACACATCAGCACCGACTGGCATGACCGCGCCGTACTCGACACCGCCGGGCGGCCGGTGCCGGAAAAAAACCGCAGCATCGAAAGCAACGAACCGCTGCCGGCACTGAGCGTGATGTATCACCTGTCCGATGCCTGGAAACTGTTCGCCAACTACGAAACCTCGTTCGGCAGCCTGCAGTATTTCCAGCTCGGCCAGGGCGGTTCGGGTGACAGCACCGCCAACGGTCTGCAGCCGGAGAAAGCCAAGAGCTACGAAATCGGTACGCGCTACAACGATGACGTCTGGGGCGGGGAAGTGACGCTGTTCTACATCGACTTCGATGACGAGCTGCAATACATCAGTAACGATGTCGGCTGGACCAACCTCGGCGCGACCAAGCACCAGGGCCTCGAAGCATCGGTGCATTACGACATGGCCGCGCTCGATCCACGCCTCGATGGCCTGACCGCCAACGCCGGATTCACCTACACCCGCGCCACCTATGAAGGCGAGATTCCCGGCTTCAAGGGCCGCGATCTGCCGTTCTACTCGCGGCAGGTGGCGACCGTGGGCCTGCGTTACGACATCAACCGCTGGACCTACAACATTGATGGTTTTGCCCAATCGAAACAGCGCTCACCCGGCACTGGCGTGAACGCCGACGGCAGCTTCAACGGCAATTACATCACCGAAGGCACGGCGGACGGGCAGTACGGTGACATTCCAGGCTACGTGACCTGGAACGTGCGCGGCGGCTATGACTTCGGCGCGCAGCTGTCGAACCTCAAGCTCGGTGCCGGGGTGAAGAACGTCTTCGACAAGCAGTACTTCACTCGCTCCAGTGACAACAACTCGGGGATGTATGTCGGTGCGCCGCGCACGTTCTTTGTGCAGGCCAGCGTCGGTTTCTAGCCGCTGCCACTGTGGCGAGGGAGCTTGCTCCCGCTGGACTGCGCAGCAGGCCCCAAAGCGGGGGGCGCTGCGCAACCCAGCGGGAGCAAGCTCCCTCGCCACAGATCAGACTTTAAGGACTTTGCCGCCAATCGCGACAGCCACCAGCAACACCGCCATCAGCCCAAAGGCAAAACTCAGGCTGCTGGCATGGGCGACAAAACCGATCACCGCTGGCCCCGCGAGAATCCCGGCATACCCCAGTGTGGTAATCGCCGGCACTGCGATGCTTTCCGGCATCACCGTCTGCTTGCCCACCGCCGTGTACAGCACCGGCACGATGTTCGAACAGCCGGCACCGACCAGCGCGTAGCCGACCAGCGCCGCTTGCCAGCTCGGCGCGAACGTCGCCAGAAACAATCCCGCCGCTGCCAGCAGGCCGCCAAACAGAATGATCCGCGTAGCACCGAGCTTGCGCACGATGCGATCACCGAGCAGACGCCCGACCGTCATGGTCAAGGCAAACGCTGCGTAACCCAATCCTGCATACGCCGTGTCGATCCCGCGCTCCTGTGCCAGAAACACCGCGCTCCAGTCCAGCGCCGCGCCTTCGGTGAGGAAAACGATAAAGCACATGCCGCCGATAAACAGCACGATGCCGTGGGGAATGGCGAAGGCCGGGCCGGAGCTTTCGCTGCCGTAGGGCAACATGTGCGGCACGCACTTGAGCAGGGCGCCGATCAGCAATACGACCACCACCAGCATCGCCGCAAGCGGTGTCAGGCCGAGGCCGAGCAGGGCGCTGACGCCGGCCGCGCCGACGATTCCGCCCAGGCTGAACAGACCGTGAAAACCCGACATCATGTGCTTGCCACTGGCGCGCTCGACGATGACCGCTTGCAAGTTCACCGTCGAATCCACCGTGCCCAGGCCTGCGCCAAACATGAACAGCGTGGCGATCAGCGCCGGAATCGACGACACCGTCGCCAGCAAGGGCAGCGCGGCGCAGATCAGCAACGTGCCGCCGGTGGCCACGCGCCGGCAACCGAAGCGCGTGGCAAGAATCCCCGCCAGCGGCATCGCCAGAATCGAACCGACGCCCAGGCACAGCAGCAATAACCCCAGCGTGCCTTCATCCAGCCCGGCGCGTGCCTTGGCGTACGGCACCAGCGGCGCCCACGCGGCGATGCCGAGACCGGCGATGAAGAAGGCGATGCGCGTGGACATCTGTTGCAGGCGTCCGGGGACAAAAGTGTCTTGGGGGTTGAGGCTGGTCATATCGATCCTTGGCAAAAAAACAACGGCATCCCGAGTGACATTCTGACTGCGTCGAGGTTCGATCGCAGTCTGTTCGAGGGCGTGCAGCCGACATCGTAACCTGTAGGAGTGAGCCTGCTCGCGATGGCGGTATTCCAGTCGATATTTTATAAACCTGACACGCCGCCATCGCG
>NZ_JABWQS010000042.1:0-57553 GCF_014268545.1 Pseudomonas sp. SWRI81 | reverse complement strand
CGAACGCGATGTGTCAGTTACATTCATGCTGACTGACACGACGCTTTCGCGAGCAGGCTCGCTCCCACAGGGGGCAATGCAGGTTTCTTACATGCCTTTAACGGCGTAGATCCCGTTGGCGTTGCGCCAGTAGCCCTTGTAGTCCATGCCGTAACCGAAGATGTAGCGGTCGATGCACGGCAGGCCGACGAAATCGGCTTTCAGGTCAGGCCGCGCCTTGCGGTCGTGGTCCTTGTCGATCAGCACGGCGGTGTGTACTTTGCGCGCGCCGGCGTGTTTGCAGAAATCAATGATCGCGCCCAGGGTGTGACCTTCGTCGAGGATGTCGTCGATGATCAGCACGTCGCGGTCGATGAACGAGACTTCCGGCTTGGCTTTCCAGAACAGGTCGCCGCCGCTGGTTTCGTTGCGATAGCGGGTCGCGTGCAGGTAGGACGCTTCCAGCGGGAACTGCAGATGCGTCAGCAGTTTGCCGGAGAAGATCAGGCCGCCGTTCATCACGCAGAAGACCACCGGGTTGCTGTCGGCCAGTTGTTCGTTGATTTGTGCACCGACGCGGGCGATGGCCGCCTCGACTTCAGACTCGGTGTACAGGCAGTCAGCCTCTCGCATGATTTGACGGATATGCTCGAGATCAGCGGACATGGCGCTCTCCAGGGGTTGGCGGGTGGGGGGCATGGTTGCGAAAAGCGGGCAAAGGTACGCATCTCGCAGGACCGAATCAAGCTCTTATGGACTAACGTACAGAATGTCCTATAGGACATCACTGTCGGATAGATTAATCTAGGCCGGTTTTTTTGCCCGCCGCCGGAGCCTTTCCCATGCCCATCCTCGAGATCCGCCATCCGCTGATCCGTCATAAACTCGGCCTGATGCGCCGCGCTGATATCAGCACCAAGAATTTCCGCGAGCTCGCTCAGGAAGTCGGCGCCCTGTTGACCTATGAAGCCACCAAAGATTTGCCGCTCGAATCCTACGACATTGCCGGCTGGTGCGGCACCGTGTCGGTGGAGAAGATCGCCGGCAAGAAGATCACCGTCGTGCCGATCCTGCGCGCCGGCATCGGCATGCTCGAAGGCGTGCTGAGCCTGATCCCGGGTGCCAAGGTGTCCGCTGTGGGCGTTGCCCGCAACGAAGAAACCCTGCAAGCCCACACGTATCTGGAAAAACTGGTTCCGGAAATCGACGAACGCCTGGCCATGATCATCGACCCGATGCTCGCCACCGGCAGTTCCATGGTCGCGACCATCGACCTGCTGAAAAAGGCCGGTTGCCGCGACATCCGCGCCATGGTCCTGGTGGCCGCGCCGGAAGGCATTGCCGCCGTAGAAAAGGCGCACCCGGACGTGACCATCTACACCGCGTCCATCGACGAACGTCTGAACGAGCACGGTTACATCATCCCTGGGCTTGGCGACGCCGGTGACAAGATCTTCGGCACCAAGCAGAAGGACGCGTGAGCATGCAGCAAGAGTTCAACGATCCGCTCTGGCGCACGGTGCTGTCCGGCGCGCAGATGCTGTTCGTGGCGTTCGGCGCTTTGGTGCTGATGCCGCTGATCACCGGTCTTGATCCGAACGTGGCCCTGTTTACCGCAGGTCTGGGGACGATCCTGTTCCAGATCGTCACCGGGCGTCAGGTGCCGGTGTTTCTGGCGTCGAGCTTCGCTTTCATCACCCCGATCATCCTCGCCAAGGGCCAGTTCGGCCTCGCCGCGACCATGGGCGGGGTGATGGCGGCCGGTTTCGTCTACACCTTCCTCGGCCTTGCCGTGAAGATCAAAGGCACCGGTTTTATCGACCGTTTACTGCCTCCGGTGGTGATTGGCCCGGTGATCATTTCCATCGGCCTGGCCATGGCGCCGATCGCCGCGAACATGGCGATGGGCAAGGCTGGCGACGGCACCGAGCTGATCCACTACCAGACCGCCATGTTGATCTCGATGCCGGCACTGCTGACCACGCTGATCGTGGCGGTGTTCGGCAAAGGCATCTTTCGTCTGGTGCCGATCATCTCCGGTGTGCTCGTCGGTTTCGCCATGTCGTTTTATTTCGGCGTGGTCGATACCGCGAAGATTGCCGCGGCGCCCTGGTTCGCCCTGCCGCACTTCACCGCGCCGGAGTTCAACTGGCAGGCGATTCTGTTCATCGTTCCGGTAGCGCTGGCCCCGGCGATCGAGCACATCGGCGGCGTGATTGCCGTTGGCAGTGTGACGGGTCGCGATTACCTGAAGAAGCCGGGCCTGCATCGCACCCTGCTCGGTGACGGCATCGCCACCACCGCGGCCGGGCTGTTCGGCGGCCCGCCCAACACCACCTACGCTGAGGTAACCGGCGCGGTGATGCTGACCAAAAACTACAACCCGAAAATCATGACCTGGGCGGCAATCTTCGCCATCACCCTGGCGTTCATCGGCAAGTTCGGCGCGCTCCTGCAAAGCATTCCGGTGCCGGTGATGGGCGGGATTCTGTGCCTGTTGTTCGGTTCGATCGCGGCGGTGGGCATGAATACCCTGATCCGCCACAAGATCGACCTGGGCGAAGCGCGCAATCTGGTGATCGTCTCGGTGACGCTGGTGTTCGGCATTGGTGGTGTGCTGGTCGGCACCGGCACTGGCCCGGATGACTTCGGCCTCAAAGGCATCGCACTGTGCGCAGTGGTGGCGATTGCGCTGAACCTGATCCTGCCGGGCAATGACGGCTGGAAGCAGAAGAAGGCGGATGAGCCGCTGATTTAAGTCTTTAGATCTTCATCGTCTGAGACATCGCTATCGCGAGCAGGCTCACTCCTACAGGGGTACGCATTCCAAATTGTAGGAGTGAGCCTGCTCGCGATTTGCTTTAGAGGGCCAGCGGCGCTCTTTCGCAGAGAGTCGCCAACGCCCTGGCCCATTGCGGGTCGTCGTTCAGGCAGGGCACCAGCACCAACTCCTCGCCCCCCGCTTCGCGGAATTGTTCCTTGCCGCGATCACCAATTTCTTCCAGCGTCTCGATGCAGTCAGCGACGAACGCCGGGCACATCACCAGAATCTTTTTCACCCCGCTTTTGGCCAGCTCATCCAGCCGCGCTTCGGTGTAAGGCTCGATCCACTTCGCTCGCCCCAGGCGCGACTGAAACGATACCGACCATTTGCCGTCCGCCAGGCCCATGGTTTTGGCGAAGGCGGCGGCGGTGCGGAAACATTGCGCGCGGTAGCAGGTCGCCAATACCGCCGGCGAGGCGGTCTGGCAGCAATCTGCGCCCTTGAGGCAATGTTTGCCGGTCGGATCGAGTTTGGTCAGATGCCGCTCCGGCAAGCCATGAAAGCTCAGCAGCAAATGATCGTAATCCTGCTGCAGATGTGGGCGAGCGCTGGCGGCCAGTGCTTCGATATATTCCGGCTGATCGTAGAACGGTTGCAGGATCGATAACTTCACGTCGAGCTTGTTCTCGCGCAGCACGCGCCGCGCTTCTTCGATCACGGTCGTCGTGGTGCTGTCGGCGAACTGCGGATACAGCGGCGCCAAGGTGATTTTCCTGTGCCCTGCTTTCACCAGCCGCAACAGACAGGTTTTGATCGACGGCTCGCCGTAACGCATCGCCAGATCGACCGGGCCGTGTTTCCACGTCTCGGTCATTTGCGCTTGCAAGCGGCGGCTGAGCACCACCAACGGTGAGCCCTCCTCCCACCAGATCGACGCGTAGGCATGCGCCGATTGCTCTGGGCGCTTGATCAGGATCAGCGACACCAGCAGCCGCCGCAGCGGCCATGGCAGGTCGATCACGTACGGGTCCATCAGAAATTGATTGAGGTAGCTGCGCACATCGGCCACCGAGGTGGAGGCCGGAGAGCCCAGGTTGACCAGAAGCAAAGCGTGATCGGTCATGCAACGTCCTATTTCAGAGGCGGCTGGAGAGATCATCCAGGGCCGCGCGTAAATCCGTAAAGCGGAAGGTAAAGCCCGCTTCGAGCAAACGTGCCGGCGTGGCGCGCTGGCCGCCGAGCAATAACAGTGACAGCTCGCCGAGCATGACCTTCAGCGCCAGGGTCGGCATCGGCATGAACGCCGGGCGGTGCAAGACACTGCCCAGAGTCTTGGCAAATTCGCGGTTGCGCACAGGTTTCGGCGCGCAGGCATTATAAGGACCGCTCGCCTGATGATGGTGCAGAAGAAAATCAATCAGGGCGATTTGATCGTCGATGTGAATCCACGGCATCCACTGCCGACCATTGCCCAAAGGCCCGCCCAGCCCGAGCTTGAACGGCAGCAACAGCCGCGACAAAAAGCCGCCCTCGGCCGACAGCACCAGACCGGTTCGCAGCAGCACCACGCGGATGCCGAGGTTCTCGGCGCGCAGGGCGGTCTCTTCCCAGGCGATGCACAGCTGGCTGGCGAAATCGTCGATGCCGGGCGGCGATTCTTCTGTCAGCTCGCGTTCGCCACCGTCGCCGTACCAGCCGATCGCCGAGCCGGATATCAGCAACGCCGGTTTCTGTACGCGAGTTTCCAGCCACGCCAGCAAGGTCTCGGTCAGGGTGATACGGCTGCTCCACAACAACGCCTTGCGTCGATGGGTCCATGGCCGGTCGGCAATCGGCGCGCCGGCGAGATTGACGATTGCGTCCAGCGACTCCTCGCCGAGGTCCTCCAGACGTGCAATTGCGCGAACGTCTGGCCCGCAAATCTGCGCGACCTTGTGCGCGCGTCGACTCCACACGGTCAGGCGATGCCCCTGCTCCAGCCAGTGCCGGCAGAGCTGACGTCCTATCAAACCAGTACCGCCGGTCAGCAATATGTGCATGACATCTTCCTCGCGTGGCGTTTAACCCGGATCACTAGTCTATTTTTATAGGCAGGGATCTTTTCGATCGAGCAGGCTCTATGGTTTAACAATAGGCCAAGCTGTCAGAACGAGAATGCTAGAAGTTATACCAAAAAACATAATTGTACAGGTTTCATCGACGGCGTAGTCTGTACAGAAAGGTAAACGAGGCCCCTATGACTGTACCTATCGCAATCATCGGCACCGGCATCGCCGGACTCTCCGCCGCCCAGGCTCTGACAGAGACCGGGCATACCGTTCAACTGTTCGATAAAAGCCGCGGCAGCGGCGGGCGCATGTCCAGCAAGCGCAGCGATGCAGGTTCGCTGGATCTGGGTGCGCAATATTTCACCGCGCGCGACCGGCGTTTTGTCACGGAAGTGCAACGCTGGCAAAGCAAGGGCTGGGCCGCCGAATGGGCGCCGCAGCTGTACACCTTTCAGGGCGGGCAGTTGAACCTGTCCCCGGACGAGCAGACCCGCTGGGTCGGCACGCCGCGCATGAGCGCCATTACCCGTGGCCTGCTCGACGGTCTGGACGTGCAGTTTGCCTGCCGGATCACCGAGGTTTATCGCGGTGAAGAGCACTGGCACCTGCAAGACGCCGAAGGCTTCACCCACGGGCCGTTCAGCCATGTGGTCATCGCCACGCCAGCACCACAAGCGACAGCGCTGCTGGCGGCCGCACCGAAACTCGCCGGGGCCGCCGCCGGGGTAAAAATGGACCCGACCTGGGCCGTCGCCCTCGCCTTCGAGACACCGCTGGATACACCGATCGAAGGCTGCTTCGTGCAGGACAGCCCCCTCGACTGGCTGGCGCGCAATCGCAGTAAACCCGGACGCGACACCACCCTCGACACCTGGGTGCTGCACGCCACCAGCGCATGGAGCCGACAGCATATCGACTTGCCCAAGGAAGCCGTGATCGAGCAACTGCACGGTGCGTTCGCCGAATTACTGCACAGCGCCATGCCCGCGCCAACCTTCAGCCTCGCCCATCGCTGGCTCTACGCGCGCCCCGCCACCGGCCATGAATGGACGACGCTGGCCGACGCCGATCTGGGCCTGTACGCCTGCGGTGACTGGTGCCTGTCCGGACGGGTCGAAGGGGCTTGGCTCAGCGGCCAGGAGGCTGCACGTCGCTTGCACGAACACCTGCAATGAATCGCATCAACCCGCGCAAATTGCTGCTGTCGAAATGGACAGCAGCCCACCCGCAGAATCGCGAGAAACATTTTCTGGTCACCGAACTGATCCGTGATGAAGACGGCACGGTGCTGGAGGTTGAATTGCAGGCGGTGCTGACCCAGCGCAGCGAGCGCCTGGATTGGCGAACGCTGCAGAACAATGAACACTGGCTACCAGGCTGGAAATAAATTCCCCCCTGTAGGAGTGAGCCTGCTCGCGATGGCGGTGTCTCAGTCAAAACAATCCGTCTGACACACCGCCATCGCGAGCAGGCTCACTCCTACAAAAAAACTTATACAAACCATTTGACTTGTACATCCACGGATCTATGCTGAGCAAAGTTGTACAGAGACAACCCTCTGTACAGGTATAGATTCGAGGTGCTCATGTCTACTGCTTCCCTGTCCAAGCCGAAGATCGCCATCAGCGCCTGCCTGTTGGGCGAAGAAGTGCGCTTCAACGGTGGGCACAAGGAATCACGGCTGTGCAGCCGAACCCTGGCGGAATACTTCGACTTCGTGCCGCTGTGCCCGGAAGTCGCCATCGGCATGGGCATTCCTCGCGAGCCGATTCGGCTGGTCGGCGACCCGCAACAGCCCGAGGCGGTCGGCACCGTAAATCCGAGCATTAACGTCACCCGGCCACTGGCCGAATACGGCGAAAAAATGGCCGGTGAGCTGCAAGATCTCTGCGGCTATATCTTCATGCAGCAATCGCCGTCCTGCGGGCTGGAGCGGGTCAAGGTCTATCACGCCAACGGCGCTCCGGTGAATGGCGGCGGCCGTGGTATTTACGCTCAGGCGTTCTGTGCACAGCATCCGGATTTGCCGGTGGAAGAAGCCGGACGCCTCAACGATCCGGTGCTGCGGGAAAACTTCATCACCCGCGTGCTTGCCTACAGCGCCTGGCAGCAAGTGCTCGCCCAGGGCCTGAGCCGCCGCGCCCTCACTGAATTCCACTCGCGCTACAAATACCTGCTGATGGCGCACAACCCGCTGCAATACAAAGCCTTGGGTAAATTGCTCGGCAACATGGCCGACAGCGACCCAGCGGAGCTCGGCCCGCGCTATTTCAGCGAACTGATGGCCGCACTGAAAAAATGCGCGACCCGCGGTACCCATTGCAACGTGCTGCTGCACATCAGCGGATATTTGAAACAATCGCTGAGCGCCGAAGACAAACAGGAAATGCAGCAGGTCATCGGCCAGTACCGTCAGGGCATCGTGCCGCTGGTGGTGCCGTTGACCCTGCTCAAGCATCATTTTCGCCTCCATCCGGATCCCTACATTGCGCAGCAGGTGTACCTGCAGCCGCATCCGGAAAACCTCAGTCTGCGAAACGCTATCTAATGAACGAAAAAACCGACAGCAGCGCCCAGGAAGACCTCGGCGCCGACTTCAAGAAAGCCCTCGACGAGGGCTGGCTGCCAATCCGCGAAGTCGCGCGGCAGACCGGGGTCAACGCCATTACCTTGCGTGCGTGGGAACGCCGCTACGGGCTGGTCGTGCCACAGCGCACGCCCAAGGGCCACCGTTTGTATTCAGCCGAACATGTGCAGCGGATTCTGGCCATTCTCACCTGGCTCAACCGTGGCGTTGCCGTCAGCCAGGTCAAGCCTCTGCTCGACACGCCGCAAGCGTTCAGCGAAACCGTGGAAAACGACTGGCAACGCTTGCAGCAGACGCTGCTCGCCGCGGTTACCGCACTCAATGAACGCACGCTGGATGACAGCGTCAACCAAGCCATGGCGCTGTACCCGCCGCGCACGCTGTGCGAACAACTGCTGATGCCGTTGCTGAGCGAACTCGAACAGCGCTGGCAGGGCCAGTTCGGCGCGCAGATGGAGCGGGTGTTTTTCCTGTCCTGGCTGCGCAGTAAATTCGGCGCACGCATCTACCACAACAACCGCCAACTGCATGCCGCACCGCTGCTGCTGATCAATCATTCCGACCTGCCACTGGAACCCCAACTGTGGCTGTGCGCGTGGCTGATCAGCAGCGCTGATTGCCCGGTGCAGGTGTTCGACTGGCCGCTGCCGGCCGGTGAACTTGCGTTGACCGTCGAACAGCTCCAGGCCCGTGGCGTTCTGCTGTATTCCAGCAAAGCCCTGCAACTGGCGCAGTTGCCAAAGCTGTTGGCAAACGTCGGTTGCCCGACGTTGATCGCCGGACCGGCGGTGCATATCCACCACGCCGAGTTGTCCGCCAGAACTGCCGAATCCGCCGATTTATTCCTGGCTGAAGATCCGCTTGCTGCGCACCAGGCACTGCTCGAGCGCGGCCTGATTTGATGATGAGTCCAACGACATGCAACTGATCTGGCTGCGCAGCGACTTGCGCCAACACGACAACACTGCCCTGGCGGCCGCCGCAGCGCGCGGCCCGACCGTGGCCGTGTACCTGTTGAGCCCGCAGCAATGGCTGGAACATGACGATGCGCCGTGCAAGGTGGATTTCTGGCTGCGCAACCTGCGCCAGCTGAGCCACAGTCTCGGCGCGCTGAACATCCCGCTGTTGATTCGCAGCGCAGCGCACTGGGACCAGGCGCCGGCAGAACTGCTCAAGCTCTGCCGGCAATTGGAGATCGAAGCGGTTCACGTCAATGAGGAATACGGCGTTCATGAAAGCCGTCGCGATGAAGCCGTGGCCGAAACGTTGCGGGCCGAGGGCATCGAATTCCACAGTTATCTGGATCAGTTGCTGTTCAAACCCGGCACCGTACTGACCAAGACCGGCACTTACTTTCAGGTCTTCAGCCAGTTCCGCAAAGTCTGCTACGAACGCCTGCACCGTTCGCTGCCGTCACGGGTCAAGGCACCGGGCAAACAGGCTGCGCTGAACATCGCCAGCGATGCGATTCCCGACGCCGTCAAAGGCTTCGCCACGCCGAGCGAATCGCTGCGCGCATTGTGGCCGGCCGGCGAAGAAGAAGCGCGACGCCGTCTCGATACGTTCACCGATGCGCAGATCGACTATTACCAGAGCGAACGCGACTTCCCGGCCAAGCCCGGCACCAGCCAGCTCTCGCCTTATCTCGCCGCCGGGGTGATCTCGCCACGCCAGTGCCTGCACGCCGCGCTGCACAGCAATCAGGGCGAGTTTGAAAGCGGCAAGGTCGGCGCGGTCACCTGGATCAATGAACTGCTGTGGCGCGAGTTCTACAAACACATCCTGGTCGGCTATCCGCGAGTTTCGCGGCACCGCGCCTTCCGCCCGGAAACCGAAGCCCTGGCCTGGCGTAACGCGCCGGAAGATTTAAAGGCCTGGCAAGAGGCGCGCACCGGTCTGCCAATCATTGACGCAGCGATGCGCCAATTGCTCGAAACCGGCTGGATGCACAACCGCCTGCGCATGGTGGTGGCGATGTTTCTGACCAAAAACCTGCTGATCGACTGGCGCGAAGGCGAACGCTTTTTCATGCGCCACCTGATCGACGGCGATCTGGCGGCGAACAACGGCGGCTGGCAATGGAGCTCGTCGACCGGCACCGACTCAGCGCCGTACTTCCGCATTTTCAACCCGGTCAGCCAGTCGGAAAAGTTCGACGCCGAAGGCGTGTTCATCAAGCACTGGCTGCCGGAACTGGCTGGGCTCAACAAGAAGCAAGTACACAACCCGGCCAGCGCTGGAGGGCTGTTCGGCGTAGCGGATTATCCGGCGCCGATCGTCAACCTCGGCGCTTCACGCGACCGCGCGCTGACGGCGTTCAAGAATCTGCCGTCGCGCCAGCCTGCCGGAGCCGTCAATGAGTGAATTCCTGCGCAGCTTCGCCCGGCAATTTTCCGGGTTGAACAAAGACAACCTGCATCGCCTAGGCGAGCTGTACAGCAGCGACATTCATTTCACCGATCCACTGCATGAAGTGCAGGGTCTGGCGCAACTGCAAGATTACTTCACCGAGTTGTACGCCAACGTCAGCGATCTGCGTTTCGATTTTCACGGTTTCGACCAAATTGCCGACGGTGAGGGTTACCTGCGCTGGGTCATGAGTTACCGCCACCCGCGTCTGGCCGGCGGCCGCGAGATTCGCGTCAACGGCTGTTCGCACCTGCTCTGGCGGGACAAGGTTTATCGCCACCGGGATTATTTCGATGCCGGGGCGCTGCTATATGAACACTTGCCAATATTGGGCCGGGTGATTGCCTGGCTGAAAAGGAGAATGGGATGAGTCGTACACCTCCACGGCGTTATTGGCTGACAGGGGCCAGCAGTGGCATCGGCGCTGCATTGTGTGAGTACATCCTCAAAAGCGGCGCGCATCTGGCCGTCAGCTCACGCAACGTTGCGCCACTTAAAGTCCTGTCCCAACGCTATCCGGGACAGGTGCTGGTGGTGCCGGGAGACCTGACCGACAGTCAGACCGTGCGCGAAATCGGTGAGCAGATCACCGAGGCCTGGGGTTCGCTGGACAGCGTGATTCTCAACGCCGGCACCTGTGAATATGTCGACGCCCGCCAGTTCGATGCCTCGATCATCGAACACGTGGTGCGCACCAATCTGCTTGCCAGCAGTTACTGCATCGAAGCCGCCCTGCCCCTGCTGCGCAAAGGCACCGCGCCGCACCTGGTCGGCATGGCCAGCTCGGTGACTTACCTGCCCCTGCCACGGGCTGAAGCCTACGGCGCATCGAAGGCCGGGCTGCGTTATCTGTTCGAATCACTGCGTATCGATCTGGCGGATGAAGGCATTGAAGTCACGGTGATCAGTCCCGGTTTCGTCGAAACGCCGCTGACCGAGAAGAACGATTTCCCGATGCCGCTGAGCTGGCCTGTGGATAAAGCGGCTCGTCACATCTACGCCAAACTCAAGGACCGTCCGCTGGAAATTGCCTTTCCGGCGCTGTTCATGGCGGCGCTGTGGCCGCTGTCGAAACTGCCCGCCCGCGCTCAGCTCGCCATCGGCAAACGCATGGTGCGCAAAAACCCACCGCAGCGAGACCCGATATGAAAATCGCCGTGATTGGCAGCGGTATCGCCGGGCTCACCTGCGCCTACCTGCTCAAGCGCCGTCATGACATTACAGTGTTCGAAGCTGGCGACTGGGTCGGCGGTCATACGCACACCGTGCCGGTCAAGCACCGAGGCCAGGAGTTCGCCGTGGACACCGGGTTCATTGTTTTCAATGACTGGACCTATCCGAACTTCATCCGCTTGCTCAACCAGCTCGGCGTGGCTTTCAAACCGACCGAGATGAGTTTCTCGGTGACCGACCCGGACACCGGTGTGGAATACAACGGCAACAACCTCAACAGCCTGTTCGCCCAGCGCAGCAACCTCTTGTCGCCGGGTTTCTGGGGCATGCTGAAAGACATTCTGCGGTTCAACAAACAAGCCCAGCGTGATCTCGCCGAGTTGCGCATTGGCGCCGATACCACACTCGATGAATACCTGAAGGCTGGCGGTTACGGGGAGCGCTTCGTCCTGCATTACATCGTGCCGATGGGCGCGGCCATCTGGTCGATGCCCATGGCGCAAATGCTCAATTTCCCGCTGCAGTTTTTTCTGCGTTTCTTCAAGAATCACGGCCTGCTGTCCGTCAGCGATCGGCCGCAGTGGCAAGTCATTGTCGGCGGTTCGAGTGCTTACATCGCGCCGCTGACGGCGTCGTTCAAGGGCAATATTCGCCTCAATTGCGCGGTGACTCGCGTCGAACGCAACCAACACGGCGTGGTTATCCACAGCCCGGCCGGCATCGAACATTTCGACAAAGTGGTGTTCGCCTGCCACAGCGACCAGGCCCTGCAACTGCTGGCCATCCCGAGCGATGCCGAACGGGCGATCCTCGGTGCCCTGCCCTATGCCGATAACGAAGTGGTGCTGCACACCGACACCGGCCTGCTGCCGACGCGCAAACGGGCCTGGGCCAGCTGGAACTATCGCCTTGGCGGGCCCGGCCATACCCGCGCGGCGGTGACGTACAACATGAACATCCTGCAGGGCATCGAGACCGACACGACGTTTTGCGTCAGCCTCAACCAAAGCGCGGGCATCGCCCCCGATAAGATCCTCGCTCGCTACACCTACGCCCACCCGCAATACAGCCTCGCGGCGATGGCCGCGCAAAATCGCTGGGCCGAACTCGATGGTGCGCAACACACGCATTACTGCGGCGCGTACTGGGCCAATGGTTTTCATGAGGATGGTGTGGTCAGCGCCTTGCGCGTGGCGGCTTCGTTTGGTGAGACCTTATGAACAGCGCCCTGTATTCGGGCTGGATCGGCCACCGACGCTTCTCGCCCCGTCGCCACCAATTCCGTTACCGGATCGGCCTGCTCTATCTCGACCTGAGCGAGCAGGAGGCCGTGTTGGCCCTGTCGCCCCTGGCCGGTCGCGGTCGCTTTGCGCCGTTTTCGTTCCGCGAAAGCGATTATCTAAAAGCATTTACCGCTCACGGCATGCGCCTGATCGACGCCGTACGCCAGCAGGTCGGCGCGGCCATCGGTCATGAGCCGCAAGGCGCGGTGTGCCTGCTGACCCAGCCACGCAGTTGGGGGCTGGCGTTCAATCCGGTGAGTTTCTTCTACTGCCACGAAGCCGACGGGCAACTGGCGGCGATTGTCTGCGAAGTGACCAATACGCCGTGGCGCGAGCGTTATCACTACGTGCTGCCAGCGCAGACGCCGACCAGCCTGGTGGATTTTCATCAGCATTTCGCTGTGGCCAAGGCGTTTCACGTTTCGCCGTTTTTGCCTCGGGATCTGGAGTACCGCATGAGTTTCAGCCCGGCCGCGCAAACCCTCGGCGTGCACATGGCCGACTGGCAGGGCGACCACAAACTGTTCGACGCCACGCTCAATCTGCGCCGCGAACCGCTCGATCGTCGCAGCCTGCACGGCTATCTGCGGCGCTTTCCGTGGATGACAGCGAAAACCGCCCTGGCGATTTACTGGCAAGCGCTGCGACTGCTGCTCAAGCGCGCGCCGATCTTCGCTCATCAGGCTGCCGACGGCAGCTTCCAAACCGCCTCTGTGCCTCCGAAGGAGCCGCACCATGAAATCCTCTAGCCTGCCGCTCAGTCGCTTGAGCACCAACGGTCTGACCGGCTCGCTGCTGCGCCGTGGCGTGCTGCGCCAGTTGGCGCAGCTCAAACACGGGCAATTGATGGTCGTCGAGGATGGCGAGCAAATGCTCTTCGGCATGCCCGGCAGCGCTCTGCTCGGCGAAGTCCATGTGCTCGATCCGGCGCTGTGGGGCCTGATTGCCAGCAGCGGTTCCATCGGTGCCGGCGAAGCGTTTATCCACGGTTATTGGAGTTCACCGGACCTGACTGCCGTCGTCCGCGTCTTCGTCAGTAATCTCGATGTGCTCGATGCCATGGAAGGGGGGCTGGCGCGCCTTGGTCGGCCATTGGTGCAAGGCTTGCACTGGCTCAACCGCAACACGCGCAAGGGCTCGCAGAAAAACATCGCGGCGCATTACGACCTCGGCAATGAACTGTTTGAGCAGTTTCTCGACCCGACCATGATGTATTCCGCCGGGCAATTCCTCACGCCCACCGACACGCTGGAACAGGCGCAGTTGAACAAACTGGAACGGATCTGCCAGAAACTTGCCCTCCAGCCCAGCGACCACCTGCTGGAAATCGGCACGGGCTGGGGCAGCATGGCGCTCTACGCAGCGCAGCATTATGGCTGCCGCGTGACCACTACCACCCTGTCGAAAGAGCAGTACGCGTTCACCGCCAACCGCATCGAACAACTGGGCTTGCAGGATCGCGTCACCCTGCTGCTCAAGGATTACCGCGACCTCAGCGGCGAGTACGACAAGCTGGTCTCGATCGAGATGATCGAAGCGGTCGGCCATCGCTTCCTGCCGACCTATTTCAAGCAATGCGCGCGCCTGCTCAAGAGCAACGGCTTGATGCTGTTGCAGGCAATCACCATTCGCGAACAGCGCTATGAACAGGCCCGGCGCAGCGTCGACTTTATCCAGCGCTATATCTTCCCTGGCGGCGCCTTGCCCTCGGTGCAGAAAATGCTCGACGTGGTCAGCCGCGACACCGACATGAACCTGCTGCACATGGAAGATTTCGGCCTGCACTACGCCAGGACCCTGCGCCTGTGGCACGAGAACTTTCGCCTGGCCCATGGCCGTTTGAATGAATTGGGCTACGACGATTATTTCCTGCGGCTGTGGGAGTTTTACCTGTGCTACTGCGAGGGTGGCTTTCTCGAACGCACCATCGGCACCGCGCAACTGTTACTGGCCAAACCGGCGGCGATGCCGATGCCTCTGCTCGGCCGCTTCGATGCTTGAGCGTGCGGCCAATGCCGTGCTGTTTCAGCTCGGCTGGCTGGCCTGCGTGCTGGGCGGCAACAGCTTGTGGCTACTGCTGGCCTTGGCGGTGTTGGTGATCCATCTGCGCTGGATCGGCAGTTGGGCGGCGGAGGGCCGTCTGATTCTTTGCGTGGTCATTGTCGGCACGGCGGTGGACGGGGTTTTGCGTTACCTCGGGGTGTTTCGGTTCGAGGATGCTGCGCCACTGATTCCGCTCTGGCTGATGCTGCTCTGGGCGCTGCTGGCCACGACTTTGCGTCATTGCCTTGAATGGAGCGCCCGGCCATGGTGGCTGGCCAGCGGGCTCGGTGCGGTGGGCGGAGCGATGTCCTACTACGGCGGCGGGCGCCTGGCCGGGGTGCAATTCCCCTACGGCGAGGTCGCCACGCTGATCGTCATCGGCCTGCTCTGGGCTCTGCTGTTTCCACTGCTACACGTAATGGCTCGACGCTTGGCGCCTTGAGCGTCCGTCTGCGCGTTCACACCCACAGCGATCACTGCCTTACACTGGCGCCATGAAAACCATTCCTCATACGCAAATCGCCGAACCGGCAGTCACCTGTTCGACCTGCGCCGCGTGCTGTTGCCAGCTCGAAGTGCTGCTGATCACCGACACTGGCGTGCCGGATCGCTTTATCGATACCGATGAGTGGGGCGGCGAAGTCATGCTGCGCCTGGACGACGGCTGGTGCGCGGCGCTGGACCGCGACAGCATGATGTGCACGATCTACGAGAAACGCCCACTGATCTGCCGCGAGTTTGAAATGGGCGCACCGGAGTGCATCGAAGAGCGCCGAGGCATATCTACCGCCTACCGCTGATTTTCGAACACCACAGAAACAACTGTGGGAGCGGCCTTGCTCGCGAATGCGGTGGGTCAGCGCCCTCTGTGCTGACTGACACACCGCATTCGCGAGCAAGGCCGCTCCCACAATGGGATTGCGCGTAGCGACTGATTACAGCGGCATCGAGTAATGCAGTGAATAGCTTTCTACACCATCGTTGTCGCTGGACAGACCGGCGTTGGAATAGTGCGTGGCACGGATTCCGACTTCGTGGCCGCCATTGAAGCGCAGGCCGAAACCGAGACGGTCTTCGAACTGGAAGGAGCCGCCCAGTTTGTTGTCTTCGTATTCGGTGTTGGAGAACAACGCCACGCCGATACCGGCTTCCACGTAAGGTTTAACCGACTGACCGGCAAATTCGTAAACAAACACTGGCGAGAACGACAGGCTGTTGTTGTTGGAAGTCTTGTCACCTTCCCAGTAGGTGTAGGCGCCACTCCAGTAACCGGTCAGGCGGCCGACATCGCTCTGCAGCCAGCTCTTGTCCCAATCGAAATTCATGCCCAGACGATAAGTCATGGTCGAATCGCTGGTCCCGCCCACCGCAAACTCTACGTCCGCAGCCTGTGCAGAAAGACTTTGCCCCATCAGTGCGGCCGCAATCGCGGCCAAGCAGAATAGTCGCTTCACTTTGAAACTTCCTTTTCCGGAACGATCGTTTGGTTTTTAGTGCTTCTGTCACTATAGAAATCTGCGCTTGGTCAGAAGTTCAGCGTTTTTTAGTTATTTCACATTTTTTTTACAAGTCGAAGTTTTGCACATTCGACGCAGTTTGGCCCAGCAACGGTAGGATTTTTCTGAGAGATTGCGGATCAGCGCTGGTCCAGAACTTCACGGGCAGGCTCGGACCGTCCGCGAGCAGATTGCGCTCGGCAAGCAAACGCTGAAGCTGCCGGGCCACGGCGGCTCCGGTGTCGATCAGGCTTATATCGTCGCCGATCATCGACCTGAGCAGCGGCCTGAGGAACGGATAGTGCGTGCAGCCAAGAATGATCGTGTCGCAGCCTTGAGCCAATAATGGCGTGACATAACCTTGCAACAACGTGCGCAGGTCGGCGCTGTGCAAATCGCCGTTTTCAATCCGTTCGACCAGCCCCGGACACGGCTGGGTGATGACTCTGACATCAGCCGCGAAGCGATCAAGCAACGCGGCAAACTTGGCGCTTTGCAAAGTCCCCGTCGTCGCCAGCACGCCGACTACGCCACTGCGCGTGGCCGCTGCGGCGGGTTTGACCGCCGGTTCCATGCCGACAATCGGCCAGTCGGGATAGTCGCGACGAAGATCGGCGACGCCCGCCACTGTCGCGGTGTTACACGCCAGCACCAGCGCCTTGGCGCCCTGCTCGCGGAAAAAAGCAGCCATCACGCTGCAACGCTGACGGATGAACTCCGGGGTTTTTTCACCGTAAGGAATGTGCCCGCAATCGCCGAGATAAAGCAGCGATTCATTGGGCAGCAAACGCTGGATCTCTGCCAATACCGACAAGCCGCCGACGCCGGAGTCGAACACGCCGATCGGCGCTTCACGCATGGCGCGAACCACAGACGCTGCAGCCTGGATCGCGCTTGACCCGCAACTCACGGAAACGCGAACCCAGCGCATCGATCAGCAGCAAGCGGCCAACCAGCGGTTCGCCGAAGCCGACCAGAATTTTCAAGGCTTCCAGCGCCTGGAGGCTGCCGACCAGACCGACCAGCGGCCCGACCACGCCGGCTTCGCTGCAGGTCAGTTCGGCCTCGCTGCCGTGACCATACAGGCAGTGATAACAAGGGCTTTCGGCACGCCGTGGGTCGAACACCGACAACTGCCCTTCCAGGCGAATCGCCGCGCCGCTGACCAAAGGTTTGCGTGCGACAACACACGCGGCGTTGACCGCTTCGCGGGTGGCAAAATTATCCGAACAGTCCAGTACCAGATCCACCGCCGCTACGGCAGCGGCCAGTGAGTCCTCGTCCAGCGCCTGACGATGGGCGATCAGTTGAATCTCGGGATTGATCGCGCCCAGGCGTTTGAGCGCCGAGTCGACTTTGCTCAGACCGACGCTGTCGGTGTCATGAATAACCTGGCGCTGCAGGTTGGTCAGGTCGACCGTATCGAAATCCGCCAGATGCAACTCGCCCACGCCCGCCGCCGCCAGATACAGGGCCACCGGCGCGCCAAGTCCGCCGAGGCCGACAATCAACACCCGACTGGCCTTGAGCTTCAACTGGCCGTCAATGTCGATGTGTTGCAGCAGAATCTGCCGGCTGTAGCGCAGCAACTCCTGATCATTCAGCACGGCAGGCGCCCCAGACTGATGCGCTGATGGCCGCCCAGATCGGTACGGCTGTGAACCTCTTCAAAGCCACGGCTCAGCAACAGATCCCGCACAGCCTGGGCCTGATCATAGCCGTGCTCGAGCATCAGCCAGCCGCCGGCCTGCAGATAATCCGGCGCCTGGGCGACGATCAGGCGCAAATCGTCGAGGCCGTCCTCCCCTGCGATCAGTGCGCTGGCCGGTTCGAAGCGCACGTCACCTTCGATCAGATGCGGATCGGCCGCGGCGATGTAGGGCGGGTTGCTGATGATCAAGCCAAAGCGTTGGCCTTCAAGTGCACTGAACCAATGGCTGCTGAGCACCGTGACGTTATCCAATTGCAGGCGCTGGCGATTGCGTTCGGCCAGGGCCACGGCTTCGAGCACACGATCCACGGCGGTGACTTTCCACGCCGGACGCTCACTGGCCAGGGCCAGAGCGATGGCGCCGCTGCCGGTGCCGAGGTCAAGCACCGTTGCCGGGGTTGCTGGCAACAGTTCCAGCGCCGCCTCCACCAGCAACTCGGTGTCCGGGCGCGGAATCAGCGTATGCGGCGCGACTTCCAGGTCGAGTTTCCAGAAACCTTGCTGGCCGAGGATATACGCCACCGGCTCACCACTGCGGCGCCGTTGCAGGTACTCGGCAAAGGTCAGCGCCGCTTCGCTCGGCACAATGCGCTCGGGCCACGTATGCAGAAAACTGCGCGACTTGCCCAAAGCGGCGGCAAGGAGCAGTTCAGCGTCCAGGCGCGCAGTGGGCGAGTCCGGCAGCTCGGCGGCGCGCAACAGGCTGGCAATGATGGTCATTTATTCACCTATCGCGGCGAGTTGGTCAGCCTGGTATTCGGCCAGCAACGGCTCGATTACGGCCTCCACGCCGCCGGCGAGAATTTCATCAAGCGAATACAGCGTCAGGTTGACCCGATGGTCGGTGACCCGGCCCTGAGCGAAGTTGTAGGTGCGAATCCGCTCGGAGCGATCGCCGGAGCCGACCAGCAACTTGCGCTCGCTGGCGATGGCGTTGGCCGCCGCAGCAGTCTGCTGATCGTTGAGCTTGGCCGACAGCCACGCCATCGCCCGGGCACGGTTCTTGTGCTGGGAACGTTCTTCCTGGCACTCGACGACGGTGCCGGTCGGGATGTGGGTGATGCGGATCGCCGAATCGGTCGTGTTGACGTGCTGACCACCGGCCCCGGAGGAGCGGAAAGTGTCGACGCGCAAATCCGCCGGGTTGATCTCGATGGCTTCCCGTTCGTCCGGCTCGGGCAACACCGCCACGGTGCAGGCCGAGGTGTGGATACGGCCCTGGGATTCGGTGGCGGGTACACGCTGTACGCGGTGCGCGCCGGATTCGAATTTGAGCTTGCCGTAAACGTTGTCGCCTTCAATGCGGGCGATGACTTCTTTATAGCCACCGTGCTCGCCTTCGTTTTCCGAGAGGATCTCCACCCGCCAGCCTCGGCGCTCGGCGTAGCGTGAGTACATGCGGAACAGGTCCCCGGAAAAGATCGCCGCCTCGTCGCCACCGGTGCCGGCGCGGATCTCGAGAAACACGTTGCGGCCGTCGTTGGGATCCTTGGGCAGCAGCATGCGTTGCAGATCAGACTCCAGCGTGACCAGCAACTCCTTGGCTTCGCGGACTTCTTCCACAGCCATTTCACGCATGTCGGGGTCGTTGTCCTTGAGCAGCGCCTGCGCGCCTTCAAGATCGCTTTGTACGCCGAGCAGCTTTTTATAGCCGGCCACTACAGGCTCCAGTTCGGCATACTCCTTGGAATACGCGCGGAATTTGGCCTGATCGGAAATGACTTCGGCGTCGCCGAGCAGCGCGGTCAGTTCCTCGAAACGGTCCTGGAGAATGTCCAGCTTGTTGAGCAGTGACGCTTTCATTGCGGTTTTTTATCCGAAAAACTATCCGGTGAGCCCTCAAGGGCAAAGAGTTCCTGGGCCATGGCCAGCGCATCGAGGCGGCCTTCGGCAGACAGCTTTTTCAGTTGCACGCTGGGCGCATGCAAGAGTTTGTTGGTCAGGCCACGGGCCAATTGGCCCAGCACGTCTTCGGCGTTGCCGCCGTTGGCCAGCAGGCGCAGGGCCTTCTGCAATTCTTCGTCGCGCAGCCGTTCGCTCTGTTGACGATAGGCCTTGAGCACGTCAACCGCCGCCAGCTCGCGCAGGCGCACCATGAAATCGTCGGCGCCGACCGAGACCATCTCCTCCGCCGCCTGGGCTGCGCCCTGACGACTCTTGAGGTTTTCGGCGACCACTTCGTGCAGATCGTCGACGCTGTAGAGGTAAACGTCGTCGAGTTCGCCGACTTCCGGCTCGATGTCCCGGGGCACGGCAATGTCGACCATGAAGATCGGCTTGTGCTTGCGCAGCTTCAACGCGCTTTCCACCGCGCCTTTGCCGAGAATCGGCAACTGACTGGCGGTCGAACTGATGACGATGTCGCTGCGCACCAGTTCCGCGGGGATGTCCGACAGCAGCACCGCGTGGGCACCAAACTGTTCGGCCAACTGACTGGCGCGCTCCAGCGTACGGTTGGCGACGACGATGCGCTTGACCCCCAGTTCATGCAAATGGCGGGCGACCAGCGTAATGGTCTCGCCAGCGCCGATCAGCAGGGCCTGGCTGCGCTGCAAGTCGCTGAAAATCTGTTTCGCCAGGCTGACCGCGGCGAACGCCACGGAGACCGGGTTTTCGCCGATGGCCGTGTCGGTGCGCACCTGCTTGGCCGCATTGAACGTCGCCTGAAACAGCCGTCCCAGCAGCGGGCCGATGGTGCCGGCCTCGCGGGCCACGGCGTAGGCCGACTTCATCTGGCCGAGAATCTGCGGTTCGCCCAACACCAGCGAGTCGAGTCCTGCGGCGACGCGCATCATGTGACGAACGGCCGCATCGTCTTCATGCACATAAGCACTGGCCCGCAGCTCTTCGAGGCTCAAATGGTGATAATCGGCCAGCCAGCGCAGCACGGTATCGGCCGACAGCTGATCCTGTTCTATATAAAGCTCACTGCGATTGCAGGTGGAGAGGATCGCAGCTTCGCGGCTGTCGGTCAGTCGGCAGAGCTGTTGCAGAGCCTCCACCAGTTGCTCAGGCGTAAAGGCCACGCGCTCGCGCACGTCTACTGATGCAGTCTTGTGGTTGATACCGAGTGCAAGGAAGGCCATTCAAGGTCGCTGATGGTGACGTGAAGCCGGCAATTGTCCTACTTCGAAAGATTCAGAACAACTACCGCTGACTATTGTCCCAATCGTCAGCCCCTATAATGGCCACAATTGAGTCTCGGTTATGTTTGGCCGAAGGCTTGTGTCATGATGATCCGACCGCAGGTTAGTCGTCCTCTTCCTATATGAATAGATCTTCCGCGTTGCTCCTCGCTTTTGTCTTCCTCAGCGGCTGCCAAGCCTTGGCCCCCGTTGCGCCGGACGGTACTCCGCCGACCGAAGACACCACGCCCGCGCCTGAAAAACCCAAGGTCTACAGCTCTTTCAGCGAGGAAACCGTGTTCAGCCTGCTGAGCGCCGAACTCGCCGGTCAGCGCAATCGTTTCGACATTGCCCTGGACAACTACGTGACCCAGGCCATCAACACGCAGGACCCGGGTGTTTCCGAGCGCGCCTTTCGCATCGCCGAATACCTGGGCGCCGATCAACCGGCCCTCGACACCGCTCTGATCTGGGCGAAAAACGCTCCGGACGACCTCGAAGCGCAACGCGCCGCCGCCGTGCAACTGGCCCGCGCCGGGCGTTACGACGACTCCATGGTCTACATGGAAAAAGTCCTGCAGGGCAAGGGCGACACCCATTTCGATTTCCTCGCGCTGTCGGCCGCCGACACCGATCAGGAAACCCGCAACGGCCTGATGAAAAGCTTCGACCGTTTGCTGCAACGGCACCCGAACAACAATCAACTGATTTTTGGCAAGGCTTTGCTCTTGCAGCAGGACGGCGACAATCAAGGCGCCCTGACGCTGCTCGAAGACAACCCGCCGGAAGACGGCGAAGTTGCCCCGATTTTGCTGCGCGCGCGTCTGCTGCAAGTGTTGAACCGTGGCGACGAAGCGCTGCCGCTGTTGCAGAAAAGCATCAAAAAATACCCGGACGACAAGCGCCTGCGCCTGACCTATGCGCGCATGCTGGTCGAGCAGGACCGGATGGATGACGCCAAGACCGAGTTCTCCAGCCTGGTTCAGCAGTACCCGGAAGACGACGAATTGCGCTACTCCCTCGCGCTGGTGTGCCTGGAAGCCAAGGCCTGGGAAGAAGCCAAAGGCTATCTGGAAGACCTGATCGCGCGCGAAAGCCATGTCGATTCGGCGCACCTGAACCTGGGGCGCATTGCCGAAGAGCGTAACGACCCGCAAGGCGCGTTGATCGAATACGCGCAGGTCGGTCCGGGCAACGACTATCTGCCGGCGCAACTGCGTCAGGCCGATATCCTGATGAACAACGGCAAAACCGCTGAAGCACAAAGCAAACTGGCCGCCGAACGTGACGAGCAGCCTGATTATGCGATCCAGCTGTACCTGATCGAGGCGGAAACCCTGTCGGCCAACAAGCAAGAAGCCAAAGCCTGGCAAGTTTTGCAGCAGGCCCTGCAGAAATACCCGGACGATCTCAATCTGCTGTACACCCGGGCGATGCTCGCAGAAAAACGCAATGACCTGGCGCAGATGGAAAAAGACCTGCGCCTGATCATCAAGCGCGACCCGGACAACGCCATGGCACTCAACGCGCTGGGCTACACCCTGTCCGACCGCACCACCCGCTACGCTGAAGCGAAAACGCTGATCGAGCAGGCCCACCAGATCAACCCGGAAGACCCGGCCGTACTCGACAGCCTCGGCTGGGTGAATTACCGCTTGGGCAATCTGGACGACGCGGAGAAATACCTGCGCCAGGCGCTCGAGCGTTTTCCTGATCACGAAGTGGCCGCGCATCTGGGCGAAGTGTTGTGGGCCAAGGGCAATCAACGCGAAGCCAGACAAGTGTGGGGCAAGTTCCTCAAGGATCAGCCCGACAGCACCATCCTGCGCAGCACCATCAAGCGCCTGACCGGATCCGAGACTCTTTAACTCATGTTTTTGCGCCACGTTATTGTTTTCAGCTTTATCGCCCTGCTCGCCGGTTGCGCGGGTTTCGGCGCCCGTGAATCTGTCGAAGGCCACGGCAGCCCGGCCCAGTGGGCGGCGAACAAACAACAACTGACCGGCCTCGATGGCTGGCAGATCGACGGCAAGATCGGCATCCGCGCGCCAAAGGATTCCGGCAGCGGCACACTGTTCTGGCTGCAACGCCAGGATTACTACGACATTCGTTTGTCCGGCCCATTGGGTCGCGGCGCGGCACGCCTGACCGGTCGTCCGGGCAAGGTATCGCTGGAAGTCGCCAACCAGGGCCGCTACGAATCGCAGTCCCCGGAAGCCCTGCTGGAGGAGCAACTGGGCTGGAAACTGCCAGTGTCGAATCTGGCCTGGTGGGTCCGTGGCCTGCCAGCGCCGGAAAGCAAAAGTCGCCTGAATCTGGACGCCGACAGCCGCCTGGCCAGCCTCGAACAGGATGGCTGGAAAGTCGAGTACACCGCCTACACCCAGCAGAACGGCTACTGGCTACCCGAGCGTATAAAGCTGCACGGCACTGATCTTGACGTCACGCTGGTGATCAAGACCTGGCAACCGCGCAAGCTGGGGCAATAACCCATGGCCGCTGCACGACTGACCCTGCCTTCGCCGGCCAAACTCAATTTGATGCTGCACATTCTGGGTCGCCGCGAAGACGGTTATCACGAGTTGCAGACGTTGTTTCAGTTCCTCGATTACGGCGATGACATCACCTTTGCCGTGCGCGATGACGGGGTGATCCAGCTGCACACCGAATTCGCCGGCGTGCCCCACGACAGCAACCTGATCGTGCGCGCAGCGAAAATGTTGCAGCAACAGTCCGGCTGCGCGCTGGGCATCGATATCTGGATTAACAAAGTGCTGCCCATGGGCGGCGGTATCGGCGGCGGCAGTTCGAACGCGGCCACGACCTTGCTCGGCCTCAACCATCTCTGGCAACTGGGTTGGGATGAAGATCGCCTGGCCGCTCTGGGCTTGTCACTGGGCGCTGACGTACCGGTTTTCGTCCGTGGCCATGCGGCGTTTGCCGAGGGCGTGGGCGAGAAACTGACCCCGGTCGATCCCGAAGAACCGTGGTATCTGGTGCTCGTGCCGCAAGTCTCTGTAAGTACGGCAGAAATTTTTTCCGATCCTTTGTTGACACGTAACACGCCGCCCATTAAAGTGCGCCCCGTTCCCGAGGGAAACAGTCGAAATGACTGCTTGCCGGTGGTTGCAAGGCGTTATCCAGAAGTACGTAACGCATTGGATTTGTTAGGTAAATTTACCGAAGCAAAGCTCACCGGAACTGGAAGTTGTGTGTTTGGGGGCTTCCCAAGCAAAGCTGAAGCTGATAAAGTCTCGGCCCTTCTGACAGAGACCCTTTCAGGGTTTGTAGCAAAAGGAAGCAACGTTTCGATGTTGCATCGCAAGCTGCAAAGTCTGCTCTAAAGGAATCAAGTGCCAGGCACTTGAAGCAACAGATACAGGGGCGTCGCCAAGCGGTAAGGCAGCAGGTTTTGATCCTGCCATGCGTTGGTTCGAATCCAGCCGCCCCTGCCATTTTCTCTACTCATCCAGGTTACCCTCAGCCTCTAGGTACTGCGCGTGTCCAAGATGATGGTCTTTACGGGGAACGCTAACCCCGATCTGGCTCGGCGTGTTGTACGTCAGCTGCATATCCCTCTCGGTGACATCTCTGTCGGCAAGTTTTCCGACGGCGAAATTACAGCCGAGATCAATGAAAACGTTCGCGGTAAAGACGTTTTCATTATTCAGCCGACCTGCGCTCCGACAAACGATAACCTGATGGAACTGGTAGTGATGGCTG
This sequence comes from Pseudomonas sp. SWRI81, assembly GCF_014268545.1. Taxonomy (NCBI): domain Bacteria; kingdom Pseudomonadati; phylum Pseudomonadota; class Gammaproteobacteria; order Pseudomonadales; family Pseudomonadaceae; genus Pseudomonas; species Pseudomonas sp. SWRI81. The sequence goes on along the minus strand of NZ_JABWQS010000042.1, from coordinate 33,212 downwards.
ACGCCTTCCGCCGCTCCTCGGCTACTCGTATCACTGCTGTTATTCCTTATTTTGGTTATGCCCGTCAGGATCGCCGTCCGCGTTCCGCACGTGTGGCCATCAGCGCGAAAGTCGTCGCTGACATGCTTACCGTAGTCGGCATCGACCGTGTTCTCACGGTTGATCTGCATGCTGACCAGATTCAGGGCTTCTTCGATATTCCGGTAGATAACATCTACGGCTCCCCGGTTCTGGTGGATGACATTGAAGATCAGCGCTTCGAAAACCTGATGATCGTATCCCCGGACATTGGTGGCGTCGTGCGTGCACGTGCCGTGGCCAAGTCGCTGGGCGTTGATCTCGGGATCATCGACAAACGCCGTGAGAAAGCCAATCACTCTGAAGTGATGCATATCATCGGTGATGTCGAAGGGCGTACCTGTATTCTCGTCGATGACATGGTCGATACCGCCGGCACTCTGTGCCACGCGGCCAAGGCCCTGAAAGAGCATGGCGCAGCCAAGGTCTTTGCCTACTGCACACACCCTGTGCTGTCGGGCCGGGCCATCGAGAATATCGAAAATTCCGTGCTGGACGAGCTGGTGGTCACTAACACCATCCCGCTGTCCGCAGCAGCACAAGCCTGTGCACGTATCCGTCAACTGGATATCGCACCGGTTGTTGCCGAAGCGGTTCGCCGCATCAGCAATGAAGAATCGATCAGCGCGATGTTCCGTTAAGGGCCCTGCCCTTCACGAAATGTCTCGTTGACGAAAAGCGCCCCGCCCCGGCATACCTGTCGGGGCGGGGCTTTTTTGCCCATACCGTGTTCGGCGCTGGTCGCAAACGCCACTCGGTCATGGCTATTTTGGAGATACACAATGAACGATTTTACTCTGAATGCTGAAGTGCGTTCCGACCTGGGGAAAGGTGCGAGCCGCCGCCTGCGTCGTCTCGCAAGCCTGGTTCCAGCTGTAGTTTACGGTGGCGAAAAAGCCCCTGAATCCATCAGCATGCTGGCCAAAGAAGTTGCCAAACTGCTCGAAAACGAAGCGGCTTACAGCCACATCATCGAGCTGAACGTTGGTGGCACCAAGCAAAACGTCATCATCAAGGCACTGCAGCGTCACCCGTCCAAAGGCCACGTGCTGCACGCTGACTTCGTACGCGTTGTTGCCGGCCAGAAACTGACCGCCATCGTTCCTGTGCACTTCATCAACGAAGCTGCTCCAGTGAAGAAAGGCGGCGAGATTTCGCACGTTATCGCTGAAATCGAAGTGTCCTGCCTGCCGAAAGATCTGCCTGAATTCATCGAAGTCGACCTGGCTGACGCTGAAATCGGCTCGATCATTCACCTGTCGGACCTCAAAGCTCCTAAAGGCGTTGAGTTCGTTGCTCTGGCACACGGCGATGACAAGGCTGTTGCCAACGTCCACGCTCCCCGTGTTGCTCCAGAAGCTACCGAAGAAGGCGCAGCAGAGTAATTCACTCTGTATAGCCTGAGTGAGCAAGTAACATCGCGGACTGGAACGTAGCGAGAAAGCGGGCGAGAACGCGAAGTTTACATCCATGGTAAATGAGCATTTTTCGTCCACTTTCGCCGCTTTCCCTGATCGCGGCGATGTTATCCACCACTCCAAGGAAGGGCCCCTATCGTGACTGCCATCAAACTGATCGTTGGCCTGGGTAATCCAGGCGCTGAATACGAACAGACCCGGCATAACGCAGGGGCCCTTTTTGTTGAGCGCATCGCCCACGCACAGAATGTGAATCTGGTGGCCGATCGCAAATATTTCGGCCTGACCGGGCGCTATTCGCATCAGGGTCAGGATGTTCGTCTGCTGATTCCCACCACCTACATGAACCGCAGCGGCCAGGCCGTGGCGGCACTCGCCGGTTTCTTCCGCATCCAGCCTGAAGAAATCCTCGTGGCGCACGACGAACTCGATCTGCCTCCGGGCGTTGCCAAGCTCAAGCAAGGCGGCGGCCATGGCGGTCATAACGGGTTGCGCGACATCATTGCGCAACTGGGCAATCAGAACACGTTCTACCGCCTGCGGCTTGGCATTGGCCACCCGGGCGTCGCCAGTATGGTTTCAAATTTTGTCCTGGGTCGTGCGCCACGCGCCGAACAGGAAAAACTCGATGCCAGCATCGATTTTGCCCTCGGCGTGCTGCCGGATATCCTCGCCGGTGAATGGAACCGCGCGATGAAAAACCTGCACAGCCAGAAGGCCTGACTCTACTCCGAGGGGAAACACCATGGGATTCAATTGCGGCATCGTCGGCCTGCCTAACGTCGGCAAGTCCACCCTGTTCAACGCCCTGACCAAGTCCGGTATCGCGGCCGAGAACTTCCCCTTCTGCACCATCGAGCCGAACAGCGGCATCGTGCCGATGCCGGATCCGCGTCTGGAAGCACTGGCGGCCATCGTCAATCCGAAGCGCATCCTGCCGACCACCATGGAATTCGTCGACATCGCAGGCCTCGTCGCTGGCGCCTCGAAAGGCGAAGGCCTGGGCAACAAGTTCCTCGCCAACATCCGCGAAACCGATGCCATCGCTCACGTCGTGCGCTGCTTCGAAGACGACAACGTGATCCACGTCTCCAACAGCGTCGACCCGAAACGCGACATTGAAATCATCGATCTGGAACTGATTTTCGCCGACCTCGACAGCTGCGAAAAACAACTGCAGAAAGTCGCGCGCAACGCCAAGGGCGGTGACAAGGATGCAGTGGTTCAGAAAGCGCTGCTGGAGCAACTGATCGCGCATTTCACCGAAGCCAAGCCGGCACGCAGCCTGATGAAGAACATGAGCGCGGATGAGAAAGCCGTGATCAAGGGCTTCCACCTGCTGACCACCAAACCGGTCATGTACATCGCCAACGTCGCTGAAGACGGTTTCGAGAACAACCCGCACCTGGACGTGGTTCGTGCCATCGCCGAAGAAGAAGGCGCCATGGTCGTTCCGGTCTGCAACAAGATCGAAGCGGAAATCGCCGAGCTCGATGACGGCGAAGAAAAAGACATGTTCCTCGAGGCCCTGGGCCTGGAAGAGCCTGGCCTGAATCGTGTGATCCGCGCCGGCTACGAAATGCTGCACCTGCAGACCTACTTCACCGCCGGTGTCGAAGAAGTCCGCGCCTGGACCGTCAAAGTCGGTGCCACCGCGCCACAAGCCGCTGGCGTGATCCACACCGACTTCGAAAAAGGCTTTATCCGCGCTGAAGTCATCGCCTACAACGACTTCATCCAGTACAAAGGCGAAGCCGGTGCGAAAGAGGCCGGCAAATGGCGCCTGGAAGGCAAGGATTACATCGTCAAGGACGGCGACGTGATGCACTTCCGCTTTAACGTCTAAGCGACAGCCGCCCAAGAAAAAGCCGCGTTTGATACGCGGCTTTTTTGTGCCTGAAACATTCTCCGCCACACCGCATTCCCACTGTAGGAGTGAGCCTGCTCGCGATAGCGGTGTATCAGATATATATTTGTTAACTGACACACCGCTATCGCGAGCAGGCTCACTCCTACAATTGGTCTGTGTGGGGTCAGGCCTTTTTGGTACGCGGCAAGAAGATCGCCAACACGCCAAACAGCGGCAGAAACGAACACAGGAAATACACGTACTCAATCCCGTGCACATCCGCCAGATGCCCGAGCAGCGCCGCGCCAATCCCGCCAAAACCAAACATCAGTCCGAAGAAAATCCCGGCGATCATCCCGACATTCCCCGGCACCAGTTCCTGCGCATACACCACGATGGCGGAGAACGCCGAGGCCAGGATGAAGCCGATCACCACGCTGAGAATGCTGGTCCAGAACAGATCGACGTGCGGCAGGATCAGCGTAAACGGCGCCACGCCGAGGATGGAAAACCAGATCACGGCCTTGCGCCCGATCTTGTCGCCAATCGGCCCGCCGAAAAACGTGCCCGCAGCCACCGCGCCCAGGAACAGGAACAGGTGCAGCTGCGAACTGGCCACCGACAGGTCGAACTTCTCGATCAGGTAGAAGGTGAAGTAACTGGTGAAACTGGCCATGTAGAAGTACTTGGAGAACACCAGCAAGCCCAGCACCACCAGCGCACTGGTCACCCTGCCCTTCGACAATCCGTGCGTCGCCGCCTGTCCGGCCTTGAGCTTGAACAGGTTCAGGTGATTGGCATACCAGCGGCTGATGCGGTACAGCACGAACAATGCAAACACGGCGAATAGACCAAACCACGCCACATTGCCTTGGCCGAAGGGAATGATGATCGCCGCCGCCAGCAACGGGCCGAACGCGGAACCGGCATTACCGCCGACCTGAAACGTCGACTGCGCCAGGCCATAGCGCCCGCCCGATGCCAGCCGCGCGACCCGCGACGCTTCCGGGTGAAAGGTCGATGAGCCGATACCAATCAACGCCGCTGCCAGCAGAATCAACGGGAAGCTGCCAACTACCGACATCATCAGAATGCCGATCAAGGTACACACCGTACCCGCTGGCAGCAGCCAGGGTTTCGGATGCCGATCGGTGTGATAACCGACCCACGGCTGTAACAGCGACGCGGTCAACTGGAAGGTCAAGGTGATCAGGCCGACCTGGGTGAACGTCAAGCCATAGTTAGCCTTGAGCATCGGGTAGATCGACGGCAGCACCGACTGGATCAGGTCGTTGATCAAATGCGCCAGCGCCACCGCGCCGATGATGCGCATTACCAGTGGACTGCTTTGGGGAGCAGCGGTCGCCGAGGCAGCGGCGGTCTGAACGTTGCTGATAGCCATGGAAATTTCCGGACAGCAGAGAATTGCCCGCAGGCAGGTACGTCAATGTGCCATTTTTCGGTGCGTGAGCGCCATCCCCTTAGGCAGCTAACTAACTGGCTGGCCGCCGACAAAAAATGATAGCGCAACGCCATGGTCTGAATCTTGCCTTGCTTCTGCCCTTGAACACGATCGCCTTACAAAGGCGCTCGACAATGGGAAGTTTCGCTACAGAGCCGGCCTACAGAGCGGGCACAGGTGAACTTTCGAGGCCTTTTAGAGGGCACGGTCGTGGGCGAGAAGCTCGCGATGCACGCCAATGGTGCGTGGTGTCCAGAGGAGTCATGAGGCATGCAGGCTTTCCTTTCACCGGGGATCAAATTGCTGGGGCGGTTTGGCTTCGCGCGTAAATTCCAGATGTTGTTTCTGCTGTTCATTCTGCCGTTGGCCGGCAGCCTGTTGATGATCGGCCAGGACTATAAAGAGAAGCTCAACCTGATTTCTGGCGAGCGCGCCGGGGTGCGTCAATTGCTGGCGCTGGATGCGCTGGACAACCTGCTCGCCGCTCAACGTGACCGCGCCGCCCGCTGGCGCGCCACGGAAACCAATCGCCAGCCGACACCGGCCACTCTTGCCGCCATGGCCGCGTTCGACGGCGTGCAACCGGCGGTGCTGCAAGCCACCACCGACCTGGGTAACGCGCTGAACCAGGAAGGCGCCGAGGGCGAAACCCTCGCGCGCTTTCAAGCGCTGCAATCGGCGCTCAAGAGTCTGGATTCGAAAAGCCTCAGCGGTGTTGGCTGGTGGCCGGACGGTTACGACCGTTTCACCAATGCCCTGGGCGCACTGCAAGCCTTGCGCGAGCAGATTGTCATGGACAATCGCCTGACGCTGGCGCCGTGGCTGGAAACCTACCTGCTGACGCAAATCTCCACGCAACACGCGCCGGACCTGATCGAGCGGGTCGGTCGCCTCGCGGCAGTCGGTCAGGCCTCGGTCGTCTCCGGCCAGTTCACCTTGCAGAGCCGCTTGCAACTGCGCGACCTGCGCAGCCGCATCGGCGACGCCCGCGAGCAACTGGTGAAAACGGCGGGGCTGCTGGAAGCGCGTCTGCCAGCCGATCTGCAAGCCTGGGCCAGCCAATACCACGACAGCCTCAAACACCTCGACAGCGGCCTGAAGGTACTCGACGACGGCGTGTTCGGCGGCAGCATTAACCTGAAACCGGAAGACTTCGAACGTAGCCTCGATGCGTTGCTCACTGATCTGGCATCCCTGCGCCAGCAATCGCTGGTAGCGCTGGATCAGCGGCTTGATGCCTATCACGGCACGGCGATCCGCCAGTTCATCCTTGTTGCCGTGATCTTCGGCTGTTTGCTGCTGGCCGCGCTGTACCTGTTCGTCTGCCTGCAGGCATCAATCCGCCGCAGCGCCAGCGGCATCACCCTGCTCGCCGAAGCCTTGCGCGACGGCAACCTGAGCCTGCAAGTGCCGGTGATGGGTCGCGATGAATTGGCGGCGATCAGCACAGCGCTCAACGTTGCCGTGGTGCAACTGCGCAGCAGCATGCTTGGCGTCGATCACGAGACTTCGCAGTTGAGCAATGCTGTGCGCAGCCTCAACCAACACTCCAGCGGCGCCCTCGGCGAAGTCGAGGCGCAGCAGTTGCAGATCAGCCAGATCGCCGCTGCCGCCACGCAATTGGCCGCCACCTCGCAAGGCGTGGCGCAAAGCTGCGAACAGGCGTCCGGCAGCGCCCAGCACACCCGGCGTATCGCCGCAGACAGCAGCCGCGACAGCCAACGCACAACGGCGAGCATTCAGCAACTCAATCAGCGCCTCAACGACACTGCCGCAGCGCTGGGCCGGGTCAGCGAGCAAGGCCAGCAGATTCAACTGGTCGTGGACACCATTCGCGGCGTCGCCGAGCAGACCAACCTGCTCGCACTCAACGCTGCCATCGAGGCCGCACGCGCCGGTGAACAGGGACGCGGTTTTGCCGTGGTCGCCGACGAAGTGCGCAGCCTCTCGCAACGCACTCAATCGTCTACCGCTCAGATTGCGGGCACCGTCGACAGCCTGCGCGCCACGGTCAACGAAGCCGTGAGCCTGATGGAAGCCGCTTGCGGCCAAGCGCAATCCGATGCCGAAGCGGTCACCGGTCTCGGCGAACGCCTGGGGGAAATCGCCAGCGCGGTACAGAGCGTCACCGACACCCTGGCGCAGATCGCCACGGCCGTTGAAGAGCAGGCGAGCACCGCTGATGAGGTCAGCGGCAATATCCAGCAGGTCGATCAAGCGGCGGTGCGTTTGCTCGAAGGCGCGCGCGCCGTGAACCTCGCGGCGGACACCTTGAGCCAGGGCAGCCAGGCCCTGAGCGCCAATACCGCCAGATTCCAGCTGCGCTGACGCCCTCCCCGGCCCCGATTTTCGGGGCTTGAGGATAAGCGGTTGAAAACAGGAAGAAATATTTTTGATTTACGCTTGACGCTTTATCATTTCAGGGGAATAATGCGCGCCACTTGGCTACATAGCTCAGTTGGTTAGAGCATAGCATTCATAATGCTGGGGTCCGGGGTTCAAGTCCCTGTGTAGCCACCAAGTACTAAAAAACGGCTTACCGAAAGGTAGGCCGTTTTTTTATGCCTTGAGAAAAATCTTTCCCGAGCTTACTCCTACAGCTCAGATCGGCCGCTTCACGTCAGCAGACCGAATTGACGCATTTCTCAAGAAGAAAATTATAGGAAAAATATCCGATCAGCGTACGAAACGGATATTTCGTAAATTACACCACCTGCGACGCTGTGCTTTGATTCCCCATATGACCGACAATCCACCATGGTTCGATTCAACGCCGTCAAAGGAAGAATCGGATGCCTTTGCACGAATACATTCTTAACGATGGCAGCTTTCTAGGGAGCTGCGACTGTGATGCTTGGTTAAGGCTATGCTGGGATGGAACAAGGCGGAGCGTGCGCCTTTCGTCATCAAACGGCGCCCACTTGCGACATTTCTCCCCACCAGAAATGGGCAGGGAATTGCAGAAATTCATGCGACAACAGAAATCAAGGGATAGGGATCGCTCATGAAAAAACCATTGATTGAACCGCGGTTTGTCGGCGCTCGATTTGATGGGCACACTATCCCGCTTGAGCTTCTTAAGGACATATCTGTTCTGGAGGAATTCGTAATAGCGGTTGCCAAGTGGATATTCGTGCAAAACAACGTTCGCATTAGGGCGCCAAAAGGATTTACAGACCCGCTTTCCATTGGTCTCTCTGAAGTCAAGGACGGTAGCGCGATACCTGGCATTACTATTGATTACATTGACGACTCAGCCGGCCTATTTCCCGCAGCAAATGAGGATTACTTTTTCCGCGCTGTTCAAGCCATCGGGGGAGCGATCAATGCCGCCGAGCATAACGAACCTATCACTGATCACCTTCCTGCAAATCTGCTTGGCTATTTTGACAGATTTGGAAGGGGGCTTAGGGAGGGAGAGGTTCTGGAGTTTTTCCCGGGAAAAGATCGCCCTGCACGGCTCACAAAGCTAACTCGCCGACGTCTGTTACTCGCATCGCAGAACGAGGTACTCACGGACGAATAACAGTTCGCGGCCTCGTGTCTGAGCTTGATCAAAGCAAGATGAGTTTCGAACTGCAGTTGCCAGGCGGCAGAAAAATTGCCGCCAAGGTTGACGCTATTCACTTGGATACCATCCTTGAGGCGATGAGCGGCTACCGAACCGGGCTCAAGGTTTCAGTCTCGGGCGTTGGTCGATTTGACCGCTATGAACGGCTACACTCATTTGATGTTATTGAGGACGCCGCCATTATCGATACCAACGATCCACTGGCTAGAATCGACGAGCTGAGACTTCTTAAAGTCGGTTGGCTGGATGGTCGCGGGCTCGTTCCAGCGTCGTCCGACTTTGACTGGCTTGAGAGCTTTTTCGTCGACACCTATCCACCTACGCTGCCTAGCCCTTATATCTACCCTACAGAAGAGGGTGGGGTTCAGCTTGAATGGCGAACCGGAAATCAGGACGTCAGCTTAGAAATTGATCTCGCCAGCCTATCTGGCGACCTTCATTGCCTCAACACCGAGACAATGCAAGAGATATCCAAAGTGCTTTCCTTGGACGATCCTACCCACAAACAGGCGCTCGTCGATTTAATTTCCAAAGCCGCAAAGGGAGAGATTTGATGAAGGAGAGTACGCATCTGCTGCGACAAATTAATCCAAGCTTCATTCAGGATGGAAAGATCACATCGCAAGCTTTTAGTCCCACGCCGAAAGATGATAAGAAACTTTCTTGCTACGATGGTGACCAAATCGACCCACCGAATGCTCACGATCATTTCGTTCAGTCACTGGGCCTTAGGTCTGTCGGGGTGGTAGCTGTCACGGTTGCCGAGTGTGGAGCGCTGGAGCTTCCAGCTTTCCCCGATCCTGAGCCGTTCAAAGAGCACGCCATTATTGACTTTGATGGGAACGAGAAAAACGATATCAAACGAAAATCAAAAATCCTTCGGACCATTGCAGAAGAAAGAGATTGGCTCTATAAGCCGTAAGACAAGCCCGGCCCAGCGCCGGGTTTTCTGTATATGCTCCTAGCGTCTAACTTTCAATACTTACTTCGTCTGATCTCACATACGCAAATCTGGAATTCAAGATAATGCCACGTCACTATTCGGGTGTAATCCTGGTGTAACGGGCCTATACCGCTAGTAATTTCCAGATAAATCAAAACACTTTTTGAAATAGCCATCTTTAAAAAGAGAGCTTTTCCCCCATGGCCTAGCGCTGCTCGACATAATTCCTTAGGATTTGGCCTGTTTAATACTTCGGGAGATATGGAGCACCTGCACCGGGTTGTCTTTGAAGAGCTGATCCTCGCACGATCAAACTATGGACTCAGATAACCATAAAAAGGTAACCGGCGAAATGCTCAGCTAAAACGCCACTATCCTTAAGGGATAGCAGCGTTTCTCTTAATGCGCCAGTGTTGCCTATTTACCTAAGCCCCCCATCTACTGCTCTACTCCGCCGTAATCACCAGACACCCCTTCATCACGCGCACTTTGACGTTCTCGTTTACCTCGAATCCCGCTTGCCGCAACCACAACCCGCGCAGCCTGATCCAAGGCACAGGCTTGCCGGGGCTGTAGGGTGTGTCCTTTGTGTGGGCCGGGTAAAAATCAGCGGCGATTTTCAACCGGCGTTCAGTGATGGGGGTTGATGACGTATGATTGGTTTTAGCCATGATTAGCTCCTGTTTAGCTGCTTGTGGTTAGCGGGGCCAGGGTGTTGGCGCACCTTGGCTCCGCGTTCTTAGGGTTACTTCAAATTTCTCTTTCTTCGTTGCTTGTTTTGGTCGCTGCCTGAGCGATCAGTGCGTCGAGCATCTGCGCAATAACCTTCTGTTGAACCTTCGAAAGCTCATTGATGGACTGCAGCCGTCGATACCACGTCGAGGTCAAGCTGCGTCTGGGCGTCTCCGTGTACGAGGGAACCCCGAGCAGGTCTTCAACAGGCACGCGCAGCGCAAATGCCATCTTCACCAGTGTCGTGACCGGCATGCTGCGCGTGCCCTCCTCGTAACCCTGAAAGGTCTGCCGGGAAAGACCTAAAGCCCGTGCAAACCGCGTCTGTGTTATCTCGTGCACTGTGCGTAAGTGAGCAATGCGACTGCCCATCGCCACCAGAAAATCGCGATCCTCATTGGAAATGCTCATGACAATGGCCGACCGAAAATAAAATCGAATGGCAACGGACTCATCCTCTTCATCTGATATCCATCCTGGAAAAACTACAGAAAACATCCTCAGGCTGCGGCGCGTAGGTTGTCGACCTGAAAGTTCTGTAGGAGAAATGCACAAAAGGTACTCCAGCCGGGGCGAAGAGCTACAACCACAGACGCCATTGATTTGATTGAATCCATCACCACCAACCGGGTTTAGAACGCACCGTCGAGGACGATTGACCAAGCATCAAATCCCCACCCGGTTTGCACCCCGCCCGCCCGCTCGATAAAGTCCCCCAAGACTTCTACCCACGGACGGAGAGCCCGCGTGTTTCCAGCCCAGCCCTTGAAGCGCTTTCGCCTGCCAGCCCTGACACTGCTTGTCAGCGCTCTGACCCTCACCGCATGCAACGCCCCGCCCTCTTCTTCCTTGCCGCTGGCACCGGAAGCCGCTTCCGGTTACCGCGCTGGTCTGCAAACCCGCCACGCCAGCAAACACATGGCTGCCGCTGCCAATCCGCTGGCGGCCGAAGCCGGGCGGGAGATGTTGCGCCAGGGTGGTTCGGCGATTGATGCGGCGATTGCGATGCAGGCGGTGTTGACGCTGGTTGAACCGCAGTCTTCCGGGATCGGTGGCGGTGCGATGATTGTGTTGTGGGACGGCAAGCAGGTGCGCACTTATGACGGCCGTGAAACGGCGCCGGCCGGGGCCACCGAGAAGCTGTTCCTGACTGCTGATGGTAAACCGATGGCCTTCACGCAAGCGCAGATTGGCGGGCGCTCGGTCGGTACGCCCGGGGTGTTGCGCGCACTGGAGTTGGCGCATCGGCAACACGGTCGCTTGCCGTGGGCGAAGCTGTTTGAGCCGGCGATCAAACTGGCCGAGCAAGGCTTTGCGATTTCCCCGCGCCTGCATTCGCTGCTGACTGCCGATCCACTGATACGCCAGTCGCCAGACATGGCCGCGTACTTCCTCAATGCCGATGGCAGCATCAAAGCCGTCGGCACGCGCCTGCAAAACCCGAAACTGGCCGCCGTGTTCAAGCGCATCGCCAGCGAAGGTGCCGATGCGCTGTACAAAGGTCCGATCGCCGAAGAGATCGTCGCCAAGGTTCAACAACACGCCAATCCAGGCAGCCTGTCGCTTAGCGATTTGCAGCGCTATCAGGCCAAGGAGCGCGCGCCGCTGTGTACCGACTACAAGCGTTGGCAGGTCTGCGGCATGCCGCCACCGTCGTCAGGCGGGATTGCCGTGGCGCAGATTCTCGGCACGTTGCAGGCGCTGGCCCGCGACCCGCGTTTGTCCCTGACCCCGCTCAAACCAGTCAAAACCAATAAGCCGGCCGGCATCGAACCGGATCCGCAAGCCGTGCATCTGATCGCCGAGGCCGAACGCCTGGCCTACGCCGACCGCGCGCAATACGTGGCCGACACCGACTTCGTCCCGGTGCCGGTCAAAGGTCTGCTTGATCCGGCCTATCTGGCCAGCCGCGCCAGCCTGATCGGCGAGCGCAGCATGGGCAGCGCCAAACCGGGCACACCGCCAGGCGTGCAAGTGGCCTACGCGCCGGATCGTTCGCCGTTGCGCATCTCAACCTCGCAAGTGGTGGCGGTGGATGACCTCGGCGGCGCCGTGTCGATGACCACCACCATCGAAGCCGCGTTCGGCTCGCACCTGATGGTTCAGGGTTTTCTGCTGAATAACCAGATGACCGACTTCTCTTTCATCCCCGAAGAGAACGGCCAGAAAGTTGCCAACCGCGTCGAACCGGGCAAACGCCCACGCTCGTCCATGGCGCCAACATTGATCTTTGATCGCAACACTGGTGACTTCCTCGCCACGGTTGGCTCGCCTGGCGGCTCGCAAATTATCGAATACGTAGCCAAAACCACCATTGGCCTGCTCGACTGGAACCTCGACGCGCAAAGCGCAATCAGCCTGCCCAACTTCGGCAGCCGCAACGGCCCGACCGAACTGGAACAAGGCCAGTTCAGCCCGGCGCTGATTCAGGCATTGAAGGACAAGGGCCACACAATCAGCGAAATCGACATGACCAGCGGCACGCAGGCAATCGTGCGGGTCAAGGATGCGCAGGGAAAAGCAACGTTGACGGGGGGTGCCGATCCTCGACGTGAGGGAGAAGCGCTGGGGGATTAGTATTACGAAGTGGACAGAAAAGGCTTACCGGGAGGTAGGCTTTTTTTGTCGGCGATAGGCTCTGTTCATATGCACCTCGTCGCCTTTTCCTACCCCGAAAATTAGCTGGGGCAGATAGAGTAAGGAACCTTTCAGGAAATAAAGCCGGAGAGTTGTGTTCAACATCAAGGGCAACGACTTTCTCCTGATCGTAGCTGTGGCCTATCGCTACGGCGCGATTTATATAAAATTCGTCGGTACTCACAAGCAGTACGATGCGATCGACGCTGATACCGTCGAAATGGAGTAACCCATGAACATACGCCCGATTCATAACGAGGAAGACTACCGAGCGGCGCTTAAAAATATATCTGCGCTCTTCGACAACGAGCCAGAACCGGGGACCCCTGAAGGTGACTACTTCGAAATCATGATCACCCTCATTGAGGCCTACGAAGCCAAGAGCTTTCCGCTGGATCTGCCGAATCCGATCGATGCCATCAAATTCCGGATGGAACAATCAGGCCTGTCGGCTGCTGATCTGGCTCCGGCTATCGGTCGAACGAACCGGGTCTATGAGGTATTGAACGGCAAGCGAGCACTGACCTTGCCAATGATCTGGAAGCTTCATGAGTTATTCGGGATTCCTGCGGAAAGCCTGATCAAACCTATGAAACACTGTTGAGGCTGGAGACTCAGCGATTCGCCACCAAATGCACCCCAAACAACAGATAGCACCCACCCGCCAACCGATCCAGCCACTGGCGTAACCGCTCGTAAACGCCGGCAACCCGGCGGCTGGCGAAGAACAGCGCGACGCTGCAATACCAACTGAACGACAGCGTCGCCATGGTCAGCACGGCCAGCGCCAGCAGGACTGGCGGTACGTGAGTCGGCATGGCCGTAGCGAAGATGGTGGCGACGAACAACGCCGATTTCGGGTTGGTCATGTTGCCGAGGAAACCGCGAGCGTAGACGCCGAAATAAGTCTGCCGGGGCGCAGCCGGTGCACCGGGGGCAACCTTAGCCTTGCGCTTGAATTGCTTCAGGCCCAGATAAATCAGATAGCAGCCACCGGCAATCTTGAAGCCCAGATAAAGGGCCGGCGCGGCGCTGAACAAAGTCTTGATCCCAAGGCCGCCGGCCAGCCCCCACAGCACTGTGCCGGTGGCCACGCCCAGCGCAGCCACCACGCCATGCCGACGGGATTGACTGGCCGCCAGTTGCGCGATGTTGAAGAAATTCGGCCCGGGCGTGACTACGGCCAGCGTCCACAACAGCGCCAGCGACAGCAACGGGGCGAGATAACCGGCAACAGATAAGTCCATGTGCGTTGCGCCTGATAGATGGAATTTGGCCTCTACCTTGCTACATCCGCTGAAGGTTTTCCATCAACGCCATTTAAACCGTCAGCGTCTTGCCGTCCACCCCATCGCCAATCGTCAGGAAATGCCCGCCCGCAACATGGTGCAGCGTGCGCAAGCCATCATGCCCTTCGAAATGCCAGCGGCCGTCGCTGAACACGCGCTCGTCGGATTGCGCGGCGATGACTTCGGCGAGGAACAGGTCGTATTGTTCGTGGTTGCGCGGCTCCGGCAGCAGGCGACATTCGAGCCAGGCGACGCAGCCCTCCAGCAGCGGCGCTTCAACCTGTTCGCCAGCGAAGATCTGCAGGCCGTACGCCTGAAATTTGTCCTGACCCTGGGTTCGGGTGATGTCCAGACCGGAGGTGTTGCCCACGGTTTGCACGATATCGGCCTGATTGACGCACGGCACGTTCAGCACGAAGGTGCCGGAGGCTTCGAGCAACTGGCGGGTCCAGGTGGATTTATCGAGGACGACGGCGACCTTCGGCGGTTCGAAATCCAGCGGCATGGCCCAGGCGGCGGCCATGATGTTGCGCTGGCCGTCATGGGCGGCGCTGACCAGTACGGTCGGTCCGTGGTTGAGCAGGCGATAGGCTTTGTTCAAGGGCACCGGACGGCGGTGGGAGTCGCTCATGGGATCTGCTCCGGGAGAAAAGGAGCCGATTGTAGCGCTGCCACTGAAGAAACACAGAACCTGTAGGAGTGAGCCTGCTCGCGATTGCGGTATGTCAGTCGACGTTAATATTGAATGTCATACCGCAATCGCGAGCAGGCTCACTCCTACAAGGGAACGATCAGTGCGGTGTCAGTGGGAGAGCTGATTGGCAAACTGCCCCACCGCATCCACCACCTTCTGCGCACCGTCCTGAATCTCGACAATCACCGTCCCAGCCTCCGCCGCCAACGCCAGGCCCTGTTCAGCCTGAAGCTTGCCGTCGGTCATCAGCGCCACGGCGTTACGCGCCATTTCCTGGTTCTGCCGCACCACGCCGATGATTTCATCGGTCGCCTGGCTGGTGCGCGAGGCCAGTTGCCGCACCTCGTCCGCGACCACGGCAAAACCACGGCCCTGTTCGCCGGCACGGGCGGCTTCGATCGCGGCGTTAAGCGCCAGCAGGTTGGTCTGTTCGGCAATGCCGCTGATGGTTTTGACGATCGTGCCGATTACCAGCGATTGTTCGTTCAGCGCTTCGATGCCCTCACCGGCGGCTTGCATGTGGCGTGACAAATCACGCATCACGTTCACCGCTTCGGTGACTACCGTGGTGCCGCGCTGCGCGGTACTGTCAGTTTGTTGCGAGGTGCTGTAAGCAATGCTGGCCGCGTCGGCAACCGCCTGCTCGCGGTTGACCTGATCGGTGATCACCGTGGCGAACTTCACCACTTTGTACAGTTTGTCGTTGGCATCGACCACCGGGTTGTAAGACGCCTCCAGCCACACCGTACGACCATGGCTGTCGATACGCTTGAAGCGGCCTGCGACGAACTCACCGCTGTTCAAGCGCCGCCAGAAGTTCTGGTACTCGGCGCTGGTGTATTCTTCCGGAGCGCAGAACGTGCGGTGATGTTTGCCTTTGATCTGCGCCAGGCTGTAACCCATGCCGTTGAGGAAGCGGTCATTGGCGCTAAGCACATTACCGTTGAGGTCGAACTCGATCACAGCAGTGGAACGTACCAGTGCACCGATCAGGTTTTCATGCTCGCGGGAGGCCTCGATGGTGCGGGTCAGGTCACTGGCGTAGAACGATATGTGTCTGATCCGCCCATCCGAGGCGCGCACCGGTTGCACGATCGAGCGCAGCCACGCTTCGGCGCCGTTGCCGCGCAACAGGCGCACGGCGCCGGCGAAATGCTCGCCGCGGGTCATGGCGTTCTTGAAGCGCTGATGGAATTCGTCGGTTTTGACGTGGGCCGGCACGATGTCTTCAATCGCCCGGCCGATCAGGTCCTGGCTTTTGTAGAACATCTCGCTGAGGAAGTTCTGATTGACCGAGCGAATCCGCCCGTCGGGTTCGAGGGTCAGCGCGAGCATTTCGCTTTCCAGGCTTTCCTTCACTTGTACAAGGCTGGAGAGTTCTTCACGGAGAGCGGCCAGCTCTTGCTTCAAGCGTTTATTGAACATGGGAAAGCACCGATGGCAGGGTTGGAAGCGGCGTACTACCTAGCCATCGGCCTTGAAAGGCTTTTCTGAAGCGACTTTGCGACCCGTCAGTCGAAAATAGTTCGGCGCTTTCGGCTCAGACGGCGCCGGCAGCCTGACACGGTCCTGTGCGCGGCATGCGCGCACCGAAATAAGCCGCCGTCAGCATCCCCACCGCGCCCATCACTGCACAGAACATCACGCAGATCCATGGGCTCCACGGCATCAGACCAATCAGCAATAGCGGTGTGATACTTGCCCACGCGGCGTAGGCAATGTTGTAGGTGAAGGAAATGCCCGACACGCGAATACGCGCCGGGAACAGCCCCACCATCACTGACGGCACCGCACCGACAACACCGCAGGCAAGACCGGCCACGGCATAAGCCAGGCCAAGCCAATGGCCGCCCATGATCAGGCAACCATACAACACGCCAATGCCCAGCGGCAGCAACAGGCTGTACAGCATGACCGTGCGCCACGCGCCAATGCGATCGACCAACAGCCCGGCGACCACGCAGCCGATATTGAGGAAGACAATGCCCAAAGCGCTGAGGCCGAAGGTGTGACTGGCAGTCATGCCGAAGGTTTTCTGCATCATTGTCGGCGTGATCACGACAAACACCACCACCGCCGAAGTCAGCACACAGGTCAGCAACATCGCCGGCAGCATGGCCAGACGGTGTTCACGCAGCACCGTGCGCAGCGGCAGTTCGATCCGCGCCTCACGCTGCGCTTCCATGGCCATGAACACCGGGGTTTCGCTGAGCCAGCGACGCAGATAAACGCCGATCACACCGAACACGCCGCCGATCAGAAAGGGGTAACGCCAGGCGTAGTCGAGGATTTCTGCGGGCGTGAAAACTTGCGCGAGGAAGGTCGCGGTCAGTGCGCCGATCAAGTAACCGAAGGTCAGGCCTGCCTGAAGAAATCCCAGCGCGTAGCCGCGATGGCCGGTCGGCGCATGCTCGGCAACGAACACCCAGGCGCTTGGTACTTCGCCGCCCACCGCCGCGCCCTGGAGGATGCGCAGCGCCAGCAACAGCAGCGGTGCGAAATAGCCGATCTGGGCGTAGGTCGGCATGATCCCGATCAGCAGGCACGGCAGCGCCATCATCAGGATGCTCAGGCTGAAAACCTTTTTTCGGCCCAGGCGGTCGGCGAAATGCGCCATCAGTATCCCGCCCAATGGCCGCGCCAGGTAACCGGTGACGAAGATGCCGAAGCTCTGCAGCAGACGCAGCCACTCGGGCATTTCCGGCGGGAAGAACAGTTGACTCAGGGTCAGCGCGAAGAATACGAAAATGATGAAATCGTAGATTTCCAGCGCGCCGCCGAGCGCCGCAAGGCCGAGGGTCTTGTAGTCGGAACGGCTGAAGGGCGCCGGTCGGGCTGGGGAATTGGCAGTCATGACAAAAAACTCAGGCATCGGCAAAAACCAAGGCGCCCATGGTCTACGCAAAAGCACTGATCGACAACCCGTCAGACCATAGTCTCGGTTTGCGAAAAACCTGCTCAACAAAAGGGCGGCGCTTGATTTACTGTTAGTGCCTGTCTACCGGGTCACAATTTACCAACCACCATGAATCCCTGTGGGAGCGAGCTTGCTCGCGAAGAGGCCGGTACATTCAGCATCACTGTTGACTGACCTGACGCCTTCGCGAGCAAGCTCGCTCCCACAAGGGGCGGTGACATTGCTGAAATTGTGGCCCGCCAGGCCAAAATAACCATAAAAATCCGAGGTACATCCCGTGGCCGTTGATATCGAAGATAGCCGCTCCGCGCGCTTTGCCCTGCGCTGTTCAAGTTTTGCCGAACGCTGGTTTCCCGACTCCTGGGTGTTCGCCGCGTTGGCCGTGATCATCGTTGCCCTGGCCACGCTGGCCATGGGCGCTAAACCCACCGCTGCAGCCATGGCCTTCGGTGACGGCTTCTGGAGCTTGATCCCCTTCACCATGCAGATGGCGTTCGTGGTGATCGGCGGCTACGTTGTCGCCAGCTCACCGCCCGCGGTCAAACTGATCGACAAGCTGGCGCGCATCCCGAAGAACGGTCGCTCCGCCGTAGCCTGGGTAGCGCTGATCTCGATGGTCGCGTCTCTGCTCAACTGGGGCCTGTCGCTGGTGTTCGGCGGGCTGCTGGTACGCGCCCTCGCCCGCCGCACCGATCTGAAAATGGATTATCGCGCCGCCGGTGCCGCCGCCTATCTGGGCCTCGGCGCGGTGTGGGCGCTGGGCTTGTCGTCATCGGCCGCGCAGTTGCAGGCCAACCCTGGCAGCCTGCCGCCGTCGATTCTATCGATCACCGGGGTGATTCCGTTCACCGAAACCATTTTCCTCTGGCAGTCCGGCGTCATGCTGCTGGCGCTGATCGTTATCTCGATCATCATCGCCTACGCCACCGCCCCCGGGCCGAACTCGGCACGCGACGCCGAGGCCTGCGGCATCGACCCGGCCTTCAACCTGCCGCCGCTGCAACCGCGCACCCGCCCGGGCGAATGGCTGGAACACAGCCCGTTGTTGATCATTGTGCTGGTGCTGCTGGCGGCCGGATGGCTGTTTCATGAGTTCTCGACGAAACCGGCGATTACGGCGATTTCCGGGCTGAACACCTACAACTTCCTGTTCATCATGCTCGGCGCACTGCTGCACTGGCGCCCGCGCAGCTTTCTCGATGCCGTGGCCCGCGCGGTACCGACCACCACCGGCGTGCTGATCCAGTTCCCGCTGTATGGCTCGATTGCCGCGCTGATGACCACGGTCAAAGGCGCAGACGCACAGACCCTGGCCCATCACATTTCAACGTTTTTCGTCAGCATCGCCTCCCACGACACCTACGCGTTGCTGATGGGCGTGTACTCGGCGATTCTCGGCTTCTTCATTCCGTCGGGCGGCGGCAAGTGGATCATCGAAGCGCCGTACGTGATGCAAGTCGCCAACGACCTGCAATACCACCTCGGCTGGGCGGTGCAGATCTACAACGCCGCCGAAGCATTGCCGAACCTGATCAACCCGTTCTACATGCTGCCGCTGCTCGGCGTGCTCGGTTTGAAAGCGCGGGACCTGATCGGCTTCTCGTTCGTGCAATTGCTGGTGCACACGCCGCTGGTGCTCCTGTTGCTGTGGGCACTGGGGACGACATTGGCGTATACGCCGCCGGTGATGCCGTAGGTTGATGTAAATGCACTTGCTCAAGGGCAGGTGCATTCAAATACTTCGCAAGGACTTGCTCGCTGTTTTAGACGGGGCGCGCCTGATCAAGCACCTGCTGACGAAATTTCACTGGCAGGTCTCCCGGCGTCAATACTTCGACCGCAACGCCTAGCAGGTCTTCAAGTTCAACCTGAAGTCCGCCCAGATCAAAAAGCGTGGTGCCGGGCAGCGGATCAACCAGCAGATCCAGATCGCTACCGTCCAGATCCGTTCCCGACAATGCCGAACCAAATACACGCGGGTTGGCCACGCGAAAGCGCCCGATCACTTCGCGGACGGCGGACCTTTGCATATCAAGAGCAGTAGAAGGTTTCATGACTCACCCGTGAAAAATTCAATGTCGCTGCAGTCTAGCAGTGCGCACGCGTGCCCGGCAGCGCGCTTGCTGGCCCAGCCGTAACATTGCATGTGCACTGCCTGAGCAAACAGCATTCCGGCAAGAATCCACAACCAACCGCTTTCCTGTCAAACACAGCTGATCCACTATGAAGCGCCCCCACGTTCGCGGGGAACCCACGCTGAAAAGGATCTGAGCATGTTCAAATTCGCAGGACTTACCCCCGCCGCACTGGCCCTCGCCGCGCTCACGTTGAGCGCCGCCGCCCACGCCGATGTCGACCTGAAGCTGGGCAGTACCGAGCGCGTCACCCGCCTCTTCGCCTACCCCAACAACTGCAGCGTGATCTGCTTCCGCAACTGGACGCTGGAGCAGACCGTCGCCCATTACCTGAGCCAGAGCGTACAGCGCGACGGTTATCCCGATGCAAAAGTGCGGGTGAAAACCGATAACGATCAGCTCTACGCCGAAATCACCGGCGTCCCTGCGGGCTACGACAAGCCGCTGTCCGCGCTGCTCGATGCCGGCGACCTGGCCTATAGCGGTGCAAGCAAGCTCAACGCCGACGGCAAGTGGGCTTACAGCTGGTACCTGTTCCTGCCGCTGGGCATGGCCCTGGAAAACCGCAAAAGCGTCGAGTTGCTGCACTTCCCGCCGGATTACTCCCTGACCCAGGCGCAAGATTACCTGCGCTCCAACACCACCGATCGCTGGGCAACGCTGCTCACCGACAACGGCATCCCGGCGGATCAGACGCCGGCGTTCCAGACCATCATCGACATCGCCCCGATTGCCGCGCCGTCCAACGCCGGCAGTGATCTGGAAGGCGTTTATGCTTACTTCACGGATTACCAGACCACGCTGGTCAAACAGTTCAGCCAGACCGCCAGCGGCACAACGCTGCCGATGGTCGCGTTCGGCGCACCGGTGCGTAACTGGATCAAGCAGCAATACGGGCCGACGGTGGCTGTACTGGGGCTGGCGACCATCAGCCCGAGCGAAGGGGTGAACGTGCCGGTGCTGGGTTCCAACCACCCGAGCTATATCTGGTACGCCGCCGACCCGAAGAGCTACACCGGCGACGATGCCCAGGCCAAGGCTGACGCGGCGGGCCTGCGCGTCATGGGACAGGATTTGAGTGCGGCTTGCTGGCAGGCGGGGATGGGCAGCAAACCGGGCAGCGACCCTTCCGCTCTGCTCAATAGCTGCACGCAGACCTGGCAAGTCACTCAGAAGGTCAAAACCTGCGAATTGTTCTACACCTCGATCCGCAACCTGACCCCGGAGCAGGCCGCCACCCAGTGCGCGAGCACGCCGGTCAAAGCGCAACTCCAGCAACTCAGAGCGCCTCTGCCAAAACCGGCCGTTGCAGCGCCGCACCTGTAACCGCTTCGGTGTGGTTCCCGTGTCGGCAAAGGCTGACGCGGGAATACGCCTAAATCGCCTGTCAGATCTGACAGTAGACCGGCTATACCTAATGCGACAAGATTGGATCCAAGTGATACGCAAGTTGACAGGACGTCAACCGAGGAAGTCGCAATGGCATTGCGACAAGGATCGTGATGAATACCCACGCCATGGCTTCAACCGCACCACCGGATACCAAAGGTATCTATCCGTTCGCCGGC
Source organism: Pseudomonas sp. SWRI81 (assembly GCF_014268545.1). Taxonomy (NCBI): domain Bacteria; kingdom Pseudomonadati; phylum Pseudomonadota; class Gammaproteobacteria; order Pseudomonadales; family Pseudomonadaceae; genus Pseudomonas; species Pseudomonas sp. SWRI81. The sequence goes on along the minus strand of NZ_JABWQS010000042.1, from coordinate 11,919 downwards.
CTGCCCGTGCGTCTCGGTTTTCCTTCCAGCAGCGATTTTGAAATCGTCCACGACGGCGGCGGCCACGGGATAGCGGTGGCAACGCGCCGCGAATTCCTGCAAGCGCGGCGAATGTGCAGGGTTTCCGGTCAATTATTGCCCTACCGCTGCCGACACACGCGGCAATTGCTGACCGGCATTCATGTCTACGATCCGCGCTTCTGCGGATTGCTCCAGCATGCCTGCGACCCCAACGTCTTTCTCGACGTGAGCGAGTTATGGCTATGGGCGCTGAAAGATATCCACAGCGGCGAACGCTTGACCATGGATTACGCCACCACCGAAGACAAACTGCTGCGCCAGTTCGCTTGCCAGTGCGGTTCGCCACGTTGCCGCGGGTGGATCACCGGTTACGACGAACCACCCACGATCGAGGGCCTGCACTTTCTGCAACGCTGGCGCTGCCGATGATCACACTGAAAGGTGCGATCAAGGCGCGCCGACCGGACGCAAGCGATACTGCGGCGGCAACTGCTCGAAACCGCTGATGGTCGTATTCAGGCTTTTCCAGCGGCCGTCCTTGATGCCATAGATGCAGCCGTGGATCGACAGGCTTTGCCCGCGATGCCAGGCGTTCTGGATGATGCTGGTGTGCGCGACATTCGCCACCTGCTGGATCACGTTGAGTTCGCACATCCGGTCGACCTGCTCTTCTTCAGTCGGCAACTTGGCCAGCTCTTCGCGTTTTTCGTAATACAGGTCGCGGATCGAACGCAGCCAGCCGTCGATCAGGCCGAACTGGCGATCCTGCATCGATGCGCGCACGCCGCCGCAGCCGTAGTGACCGGTGACGAGGATGTGTTTGACCTTGAGCACATCGACCGCGTACTGGATCACCGACAGGCAGTTGAGATCGGTGTGCAGCACCACATTGGCAACGTTACGGTGAACGAATAGATCACCCGGCAGCATGCCAACGATTTCGTTGGCTGGCACGCGTGCGTCGGAGCAACCGATCCACAGGTATTCCGGGGTCTGCTGGCGCGCCAGTTTGGCGAAGAAATCCGGGTCTTCCTTGGTAATCGCGTCAGCCCAACGCTCGTTGTTATCAATCAGGTCTTGTAAATCGTGCATGTGTAAGGCCTCAAGAAAGATGCGCTGGTATGACAGACAACCGCCCGTCGGGGTCACGCCATCATCGCAAAGTGTTTCCGTTGGAATTCTTGCGCGCCCGGTGAGTCCACCTCAGTAAGGCCCACAGTACGAGGAATTGCCATGACTGATTCACGACGCCCTTATGATGCGGTGCAACCGGAGCCCATCGATGATAACGAAGACCGCATGGGTTCGGTGCGTGAGCTGGATTTTGACGACGAGGAGACCGCGAAGATTGGTGATGAGCTGCCCGAGCGTGAACGCGACCAACTGATGCCCCGTGAGCGCGTGCGTGAGGCGGGTATGACGGGCGCGTCGATGGATGATCGTCAGCCCACCGACGATGATATGAGCCCGGAAACCCTGATTCGCGACGATGGCGCCCGGGATGCCGAGGAAATCGGCGAGGGTGAGCAGGCGGATTGGGATTTGAGTGTGGTCGATGAGAATGACATCGGCGGGGGTGACGGGCTGGATGAAGCTGAGATGGCGGATCTGGATCCGCTGGATGGCAAGCGCTGATTTTCACTGCCTGACAGGACGCCTTCGCGAGCAGGCTCGCTCCCACAGGGGAACGCATTCCAAATTGTAGGAGTGAGCCTGCTCGCGATGCTTTTAAGGCCTAATCCACCAGGGTGCAGGCCATGACCACTGCATCCTCGCGCCCACCCACCGCCGGATAGTAATCCCGACGCCGTCCAATCTCGTTGAAGCCATACCGTTCATACAACTTGAACGCCGCGGTATTGCTGTCACGCACCTCAAGAAAACACTCCCGAGCCTCGGCCGCATACGCACGCGACATCAAATGCTCAAGCAACGTCAGCCCTAGTCCACGCCCCTGATTTTCCGGCTTCACGGTGATATTGAGCAGGTGTGCCTCATCGAGAATGATCTGCACCACACCGTGTCCAACCTGCTGCTGCCCTTCGAACATCAGCCAGATCTGGTATTTGCCCAGTCCATCAAGAAAAATCCCCCGAGTCCACGGATGACTGTACGCGGCATATTCGATTTTCAGCACTGCCTCGAGATCCGCCTCGGTCATCGAACGGAAGGTTACCGCGTCACTCATTCGATTCTTTCCAGCGCGCCATCAGCCGACGCATGGCTTGCCACACAGCGGCCTTGCGCTGGGGCTCTTCCATTAACAATTCCAGACCGGGAATGGCCCAGGCCGAACCGAGACCTTCGATCTGCAATTCACGATTGAATGCTTCCGCGTCCGCTTCACCGGCAAACCGCACCGCCGGCAGACCGATCAACCAGAGGCAGGCGCATGGCGCCGTTTCCATTTGCACGGACAGGAAGCCCTGAACGAAGTCACGCGCCGCTTCCGGGCCTTGATCCAGCGTGCCGCGGTTAAGCCATGGCCAGCGCACCGGCTCGCCGACGATCTGCGGCGCATCCGGCAGACCGGCGGCGCGCAACATGTCCTTGAGCAGCAAATACGCCGGATCGCGGCTCTGGAACGCGTCGCCTGTGGGTAACTCGACCAGCAGCAGACAGCGTCCGGCGCGCAGCAGTTGCAGGGCAAAACGCGGCGGCGGCACTGGCGCAGGCTTGACGACCACAGGCGTGTCGTCGACCACCTCCACCGGTTTGGCGCCGTTTCGGGTACTGGCCAACGACGGACGCGGCACTTCGATTTTCGGCCGCTCGGGCGTACGCGCGGCAGGGGCTACCGGCGCTTCGGCCTGAGGCGCCGGCACAACCGCAACCTCGACCTCAGGCTCGGGCATCTGCAGCAGCTCGGGCCGCGACGGTGCGGCGAAAGGCAGTTCGGTGCGCGGCAGCCAGTTGACCACCTGCATGGCGTTCAAATAGGCGCGGCGGCGGGACTCGATAAGCAAGGGTCGGCCACTTGTGGATAACGGAAAGTGTGCTGATTCTACCGCCCTTCGTTCAAGATCGCCCGTTGTTGATCGACACTCTTTGTCGACGCGCTTTAAGCAAAGAATGCGACAGCCCGTCCCGAGAGTGAATCGACACGCCTGCGATGCAGTACAATCGCCGCTTTTAATCGCCAACCAGCCGGCCATTCCGATGATCGAACCCAAGCGCGTCTTGCGCGCCCTCGCTGAACACTGGGCACTTCTGGAGCCACTGTGCGAGCACTTCGACCAAGGCACCCTGAGCCTCAACGAACTGCGCACGCAACTGGCCGCCCAACAACTCGACAGCACGCCGCAGGACATCACCAGCCTGCTCGACGTGTGGATCCGCCTCGATATTCTGGTTCCGGTGGCGAAAAGCCCGAACCGCTTCGAGCTGAACGCGCAAATTCATGACTTCCTTGCCTATCTGCGCCGCGAACACCGTCTGGGGCTGTGCCTGGAGATCGAAGCCTACCTGCGCCACCTCGAACGTCTGGCCGGTTATATCCAGGACGCGTTCGACGTTCGCGACGGCAACGACCTGGCCCGCCAATTGCGTCTGCTCGACATGCGCGTGCGCGACGTACTGAAGAAACTCGACAACGACGAACAGGCGCTGGTGGCGGTCGCCGAACGGGCCAAGACCAGCGACCGGCAGATTCCGCTGCGTCAGCGTTATGCCGAAGTGCTGGCGACGTGGGACGAATACGTCGAACCGATGATCGATCTGGTCAACGCCGACGGCGCCTTCGAACAAGGCGTGCGCAAGGTCGAAACGGTATTGCTGAAGATGCTCAGCGAACAGCAGCGCCTCGGCCATCTGGTCGATGACGACATGCTCCTGCGCACCCACGCACGCATCCTCGAAATGCAGACCAGCGCGCAACTGACCCTACGCCATGCCCGCGAACTGCTGCTGCCGTTGCGTGAAGAAGCGCGCCGGCACAACGCCGTGACCCGTGGCGCCGCACTGGCGCTGGCGGCGATTCGCCGTAAAGGCATCGACGCCGTACCGCAGGCGGCGATGCCCCTGTTCACCCGCCCGCAAAGCACTTTCCTCGGCAGCGCCAGTCAGGTCGAAGCTTACGTTTACGCCTTGGCGCGTTTCGAGCCGAAACCGGCGCGTTTCCCCAAGGCGCACAAGACACAAAAGACCGGCGATGCTCCACGCGCGCCACGCACCGTGCGCGAGATGGTCGACCGTTGTGAAGAATCGCTGCCGATGCCGGATCTGATGACCTGGCTGCTGGAGCAGGAACCTGACGGCGCCACCGACGAATTGCTTTACTGGTTCTCGCGCCTGTCGCGGGAAAAACGCTTCAAGCGCGAGCGTCTGGAACGCCGCGAATACCACACTCACGAGCACCAGGTCAGCCTGCGCTCCTTCGCCCTGCTCTCGGCCAGCGACACTGCCGCCGAGGATTCTGCGAGCATCCCCCATGCATCTTGATCTTTCCGAACTGTCGCAACTGGCGCCGATCTTCCGCGAGTTGTTCAAGGGTTACCACGTCAGCCGCCGTGATCCTGAGCTGTACGCACAACTGTCGAATTTCCAGGACCAGTACCGCACGCTGTTCAAGGCGCTAGGCTTTGAACTGGTCTGCGATACCCGTGGCTTTTATTACTTCGTGCCGGACATGGCCGCCGCTGCAGTGAACAAGACCGCACAGCGTCTGGCGCTGTTCACCTTTATCCTCGTCGAGCACCTGGCCGATCAGGGCCGCGACCCGATCGCCGTGCTCGACGGCGGCAGCCTCGGCCGCGAAGAGTTGCCATCGCTGCTGGAAAAATACCGCGACCTGTTCATTCAGGCCGAGGTGCAGACCGTTGAAGAGCTCGAAGAGAAAATCATGCGCCGCATGACTCAGCTCGGTTTCGCCGGCGAAGAGAACGGCGTGTACCGCTTCCTGCCGCCGATGCACCGCTTCCTCGATGTGTGCCTGTCGGTGCAGCAGGACCGCGATTTGGCGGCCAGCGTACACAGCGTCCTGCCGCTGCCGGCGCCGGTGTTGATCGACGAAGAAGCCGAGGCGAAATTCCTCGCCACCGACGATCCGCTCGACCTGAGCGAATTTGAAGAAGAAAGCGAAGAAGACGCACTGGCCCGCGCCATTGCCGAAGAACAGGAGTCCGACGCATGAGCCAGGAACGCTACGGCATCCGCCGCTTTGCCCTTTTGAACACCGCCGGTTACAGCCTCGGCCTGTTCCCGCTGGAAGAACCGCTGTCGGTCTACGGCGCGAACAACCTCGGTAAATCGGCGTCGATCAACGCGTTGCAATTCCCGATTCTGGCGCGCATGTCAGACATGAGTTTCGGCAAGTACAGCCTCGAACAATCGCGGCGTTTCTACTTTGCTTCCGACACCAGTTACATCCTCGTCGAAGTCAATCTGCCCCACGGCCCGCACGTGATCGGTGTGGTCGGTCGCGGCCCGGGCGGTGGTTTCGGTCACCAGTTCTTCGCCTATGCCGGCAAGCTCGATCTGGCCCATTACCAGAAAAACGACACCTGCCTGCGCCAGAAAGAACTGTTCAGCAATCTCGAGAAAGAAGGCCTCAAGGCCTACGAACTCAAGCCGGACGAACTGCGCCGTTTGCTGGTCGGCGGTCACACTTCGATCCCGCTCGACCTGACGCTGATCCCGCTGCGTTCGACCAGCGAGCAGAGCCTGAAGACTTTCCGTGCGCTGTTCATCAACTTGCTGCACATGCGCGAAATCACCGCGGCCAAGCTCAAGCAGTTGTTCCTCGATGCTTTCGAGCACAGCTTGCGTTCCGGCAGCGTCGATTACATCGCCGCGTGCGAAGAAGCCTTCCGCGATGTGCGGCGCATGGAGCAGGATTACAACTCGCTGGTGGCTGCCGGCCCGTTGGTCGAAGCGTTGGCCAACGGCGTGAAGCAGCGCGACGTGCTGCGCGGCAAATTGCATCGCCTGTCGCCGCTGCTCGATTCCTTGCTCGGCACCTGGTCGGACTACGCGACTGCGCGCAAGGAAGAGCTGACCATTCAGGCCGAACATTACCGCCGCGAGCAAGACGATCTGCAAAACGATCAGCGCGGCGGCACACAGGAACTGATGCGCCTGGAGCGCGAGATCTCCGGTATTCAGCGCTGGCTCGGCGAGCTGTCGGTATTGAAAAACCGCTTCGCCCTGGTCGATGACGTCAAAGTGCTCGAGCAGCAATTACTCGCCGCGAAAGATGCCCACGACGAACTGGCCGGTGCCTTGGCGCAGTCGCGTCAGTTCAGCGCCGAAGATCTCGAAGAGCGCCTGCGCGATCTGGAAAAACGCCTGAAGTCGGTGAAGCAGCAACTCGATCACGCCGACAACAACAGCTACGCGCGCCTGCGCGAAGAGTTTTCGCAACAGGACGTCGAGCGTCTGATGCGCCTGTTCAACAGCGCTCTGTTCAGCCTGCCGCTGGGCGAACACGGCATTACCCTCGATGAGAACGGCGAGTGGGTCAAATCGGTCGAGCTGATTCTTGATGGCTTCAAAGGCGAGCGTTTCGAAGTGCCGGGTCTGTCCATCGACATCTCGCACATCGAGCCGCCAGCTCTGCAAGCGCTGGCCGACCGCGCCGCGCTGCGTGATCAGAAAGAGCGTCTGGAAAAAGAGCTCAAGCAGCTGAAGACCCAGCAAGCCGTGGCCGCCGACCGCGCCGCGAGCAAGACCCAGACCGAGGCGCTGTATCAACAAGTGCTGGACGCGCAGAAAGCTCTGGAAGATTTCCGTCGCACCCAGACCCTGAGCGCCGAAGAAGGCGACAAGCTCGAACAACTGGCGCAGATGGAAGCCGCGCAGGACGAACTCAAGCGCTCCAGCGACGCCTTCACCGAGCGCGTCCAGCAACTGTCGGCCAAGCTGCAACTGGTCGGCCGGCAGATCGCTGACATGGAAGCCAAGCAACGCACTCTCGACGATGCATTGCGCCGTCGTCAGTTGCTGCCGGCGGATCTGCCGTTCGGCACGCCGTTCATGGATCCGGTCGATGATTCGATGGACAACCTGCTGCCGCTGCTCAACGACTATCAAGACAGCTGGCAGGGCCTGCTGCGTGCCGATGGCCAGATCGAAGCGCTGTATGCGCAGGTCCGTCTGAAAGGTGTGGCCAAGTTCGACAGCGAAGACGATATGGAGCGGCGCCTGTCGCTGCTGATCAACGCTTACGCGCATCGCACCGATGAAGCGCTGACGCTGGGCAAAGCGCGGCGCGCGGCAGTCACCGACATCGCCCGCACCCTGCGCAACATCCGCAGCGACTACGACAGCCTCGAGCATCAACTGGCGCTGTTCAACCGCGAGATCAACAAGCGTCAGGTCTCCAACCTGCAGAGCTTCCGCATCGTCCTTGCGCCGAACAAGGAAGCGCTCAAGCACATCGACCAGATCATCCACAGCGCCGGCCAGTACGAAGAAGGCGAAACGCTGTCGGTATTCGACCTGAGCCAGAGCGCCGAGCAGGACAACAAGAACGAAGAGGCCAAGGAATACCTGGCGCGGCTGGTGGCGGCAAACCACAACCAGCTCGGTCTCAAGGACTTGTTCGAACTGGCCTTCGAGATCACCAAGGTCAATGGTCAGCCAGTGATCCACACCGACATCGACGGCGCGGCATCCAACGGTACGACCATGACCATCAAGGCGCTGACCAACATGTACTTGTTGCTGCACTTGATGGACCGCGATCTGGCCGGCCGCGTGCGTCTGCCGTACTACCTCGACGAGGCGGCGGACATCGACGAGAAAAACCAGGCGGCCTTGCTGGAAACCAGTCTGCAACTGGGCTTCGTGCCGATTCTGGCGAGCGTGAAGCCGCAGGTCTGCGCCAGTGTGGCGATTGACCTGGAAGGTGGCAGCGGCCCGACGGGGATCTACATCGATGAGGCGGACTGGAAGTACATCCGCCGGCATGATGCGGTCAAGGCCACGTTGAATGTTCAAGCGGATGAGCCGGAGCTGGATGCGGTTTGATCGGCTTTAGTTGAAGGTAATAAAAAGGGCCGCGATCTGTTGGGATCGCGGCCCTTTTTTATGGCTTGGATTTTGTGTTGATTGGAAGTGCGCTATCGCGAGCAGGCTCACTCCTACAGTTGGAATGCGTTCCCCTGTGGGAGCGGGCTTGCTCGCGAAGGCGTCTTGATAGACGCCACATAAACTTCAGATTACTTACCGAGCTGAATCTTCGGCGCCCAAGTCAGCCACTCATCCTCAAACTTGTCGAACAACGGGAATGTCTGCTCGGCCCGCGCCGGATTGCCCATGCGCTCGCCGTCCGGGGTGGCGAAAGCGATACCGCCCTGAATCAGCGTCTCCAGCGACTCGGTTCGCACCGTCACACCTTTGAACAAACCGTAATCGAAACCTACGCCACTGGTGTTCCAGAACCGACTGCCGCTGCGCACCAGCGGCGCGTACTTCGGCTCGATCAGAATGTGTACCAGCACGCGATCCGCAGTCTGCCCCAGTTCATATCCGGTCACCTTGCCGACCGTGATTTCACGGTAAGTCACCGGCACGCCTGGCTTCAGCGAGCCACGACGGGCAGCGCTCAATACCAGGCTCAGGCCGGCTTCCTGTCGAGTGACTTCCGGTGCTTGCGCCAAGGCGACAAAGTTTTTCTGCGGCCCGAGATTTTTCGGCGCGGGCTGTACCTCGATGTATTTACCGGTGACGAGGGTTTCCAGATTTTCAGTCTTGATCAGCCCCAATTCCGGCTTGACCACCCAGAACTGGCTGCCCGCGCGGGCGATCTTGTCCGGCACCTCGGTGATCCGCGCAGTGAGGATGACCGACTGCAGGTCGTCGGTCAGATCGACGCTTTCGATCTTGCCGACATCCAGCCCCTTGAAGCGGACCGGCGTGCCGCTGCGCAGGCCATCGGCGCGGTCGACCTTGATGGTGACCACCGCACCCTTCTGATTGGCATCGTCATGGCTGGCGAACAGACGGAAGCGCGGGATACGTTTTTGCAGCGGCGCCTTGGCCTGCGGTGTTTCAAAAGCGATGCCGCCGGCCATCAGGGTTTGCAGTGACTCACTTTTCACCTGGATGCCACCGGTCAGGCCGCCTGTCAGCGTAATGCCACTGACGTTCCAGAAGCGGGTCGACGCGTTAACCAGGTTTTCGTATTCCTTCTCGATGTGCACGCCGATGACCACTTGCTGACGGGTCCTGGAGAACTGATAGCTCTGCACCGAACCGACCTTGACCTGCTTGTACAGAATCGGGCTGCCGACCTCGATCGAGCCGAGGGCATCGGTGAACAGCACCAGATGCAGGCCCGGGGAGCGTAGATCCAGCGGCGGGGCCTTGGGTCGTGCCTCGAACTCGCGTTTCGGCGCAGCGCCTTTATCGCCGGGGCGCACAGCGATGTAGTTGCCCTTCACCAGCGCTTCCAGGCCAGTGATGCCGGCCAGGGAAATCGACGGTTTGACCACCCAGAACTGCGTGCCATCGACCAGATAGTCTTCGGCCAACGGATCGAGGGTCAGCTCGGCGGTGGCGCTGTTCAGGTCCGGATCGACCTTGAGCGCCTTCAGATTGCCGACCTGAATGCCTTTGTACATCACCGGCGTGCGGCCGGCCTGCAGACCTTCGAAGTCACTGAGTTTGACCTTGACGCGAATGCCGGCAGCGGCGGCGTCAAAGTCCTCATACAGGCGGAACGGCAGGCTTGGATCAGTCGGTGGACTGTCCTTGCGATTCTCTGGGGTCGCGAACGCGATACCGCCAGCGACGATGCTCGCCAGCGATTCGCTACGCACTTTCACCCCGGACAGGTTGGCGTCGATACTGATGCCGCTGGCGTTCCAGAAGCGCGTGTGTTTGCGCACCAGTTTGGCGTAAGTCGGCTCGATGAAGACTTTGAGTTCTACCGTGCTCTGATCTTCCGAGAGCAGGTAACTTTTGATCTGACCCACTTTGATCTGCTTGTAGAACACCGGACTTCCACGGCTCAGCGAACCGAGGCGATCTGCCTTGATGGTCAGGTGCAAGCCTGGCTGGGCGTCAGACAGCGGCGGCTCTTCGGCGAGCGCCTTGAACTTGCGCACGGGTTCGCCTTCCCCGGGGCTGATCGCCACGTAGTTACCGGAGACCAGCGTTTCAAGCCCGGTGATACCGGCCAGGGTCACGCTCGGTTTGACCAGCCAGAAACGCGTGCTGGTCTTGAGGTATTGCCCGACATCCTTGTTCATCTCGATAGTGGCGATCACCCCTTTGGAGTTGCCTTCATCGTCGAGTTTGAGGGTCTTGACCTTACCGACCGACATGCCTTTGTACATGACCTCGGTCTTGTTGGCCTGGATGCCTTCACCGCTTTCGAAACGCACCTGGATCTCGATACCGGTCTCGGACCAGGCACGCCAGCCAAGCCAGCCGCCGATGATCAGCGCAATCAGAGGCAGTACCCAAATCGCAGACCAGTTGGAAGCCGGTCGGGTTTTCGCTACAGGCAAATCAGTCATGGTCGTCGTCCGACTCCGTGTTATCCCAAATCAGTCGGGGATCGAAAGTTACTGCGGCGAGCATCGTCAGGATCACCACACTGGCGAAGGCGATGGCGCCAAGGTTGGCTTCGACACTGGCTAGCCGGCCGAAGTTGACGACCGCCACGAGAATGGCGATCACAAAAATATCGAGCATCGACCAGCGGCCAATGAACTCAATGAAGCGGTACATCCAGATGCGCTGACGGGCCGACAACGGCTGACGTCGCTGCACCGAAAACAACAACAGCGCGATACCGACCAGCTTGAAAGTCGGCACGAGAATACTGGCGATGAACACCACGGCGGCGATCGGAATCATGCCGTGCTGCACCAGTTGAATCACCCCGGACATGATCGTGCTCGGATCCCCCTGGCCCAGCGAACTGACCGTCATGATCGGCAGCACATTGGCCGGGATATAGATAATCGCTGCGGTGATCAGCAAGGCCCAGGTTCGCGCCAGGCTGTTCGGCCGGCGCGCGTGGACCAATGCACCGCAGCGGGTGCAGGTTTGCTCATCGGTGTCCGCGGCCTGTCTGTTCAATTCGTGACATTCGATGCAAATCAGAATGCCCGCATCAATCGCCCGCATGAGCATCTTCTCCTGATAACGCCTGCCAGATCTGATGCGGTGACATCACCACTTCCAGCCAGACCTGGACCAACAACAAACCAATGAAACACACCAGGCCCAGGCCAACAGTGATCGCTGCCATGTCCGCCAACTTGACGATCGCCACCAGCACACCCATGAGGTATACCTCGAGCATCCCCCAATCTTTGAGGTGGTGATAAATGCGATACAGCAGCAAGCCGTAGCTGCGGCCGACGTTAAAACGAATGGTCAGCAAAACGAACAACTGACACAACAACTTCACCAGCGGTATGGCCATGCTGCACAGAAAGACAACAATCGACACACCCTTCATGTCCGTGTTGAACAGGCCGAGTACGCCACTCCAGACCGTATCCTGGGAAGATTGTCCAAGGATGTTGAGCTGCATGATGGGTAAAAAATTCGCCGGGATGTACAACAGCAATGCTGCGATCACCAAGGCAAGGCTGCGCTGCACCACGTTATGGCGGTGGGCATATAACTCATAACCGCAGCGTGGGCAGAGCGCTTTTTCGCCGTGGGCAAGTTGTGGCTTGCGCATCAGCAGGTCGCACTCATGACAGGCCACCAAGTCCTCCAGCGGTAAATCTGACAGCCCGGGGGCGTCAACCGACTCTGACATACAGGCTCTGGCTCCGAATAAGGTGGGGCTATTCTAGTGTTCTGCTTCAAAAATAACTGTGCAATTTTGTTCGTCATTACGAGCAAAACTTTTCCACAGGCAAAACAAAACCCCAACTGCTTTCGCAATTGGGGTTTCGGAATTTAATCTTGACGATGACCTACTCTCACATG
>NZ_JABWQS010000041.1:0-57661 GCF_014268545.1 Pseudomonas sp. SWRI81 | reverse complement strand
GATAGACAGCAATCGCGAGCAGGCTCACTCCTACAATGGGATGCGGTGTTTATCAGATTCGGACGTTGCCCCGCGGCCCGGCGATCGCCCAGATGATCAGGCCCAGCACCGGCAGGAGGATGATCAGCAACACCCAGACGATTTTCATCCCGGTGGAGGCGCCGCTTTTCAGCACGTTGATGATGGCCCAGATGTCGAGGGCGAGGATGATCAGGCCGATCAGACCATTGAAGGTGGAACCCATGGTGTCGCTCCAGAATAGTGGCATGCACTTTTAGGATAGACGGTCGCGCGCAGGGTTCCCTTTTATTGCGTTCAGACGTGAACGGCGACCTTCAAGGCTTCCAGCGCTGGCGCAGCGGCGATGCCGACTTCGGCACACAACTCCAGCACCCGAGGGACGTCATTGCCGTAGACCAGCACCATTTGCAGCTCATCGTCGAGCAACTGGCTGAAGTTCATCAGCGTGTAACCGCCGTTTTCCTTGCTCAGGCTGCTCATCTGCACCTGAATGCGGTTGAGTGCGGTCAGCGCTTCGGTCCTGGCCAGTTGCTTGGGCTTGAGATTGAAGTTCACACCCGGGCCGAACGAGGCGACGATTTGCGCGAACAGATCGACGTAAGTGTCGGCCTGGAACAGCACGGTTTCCGGCAGACTGCCGACCACCACCCACTCGCCCAGCGGAATCGGGAAGGTGTCGTCGTAGTTGATATCCGGGTTGGCGGCCAGAAAAGCGTCGGCATCGGCGTAAGCCTGCGCCGCTTCATCGGCCACTGTCAGGATCTCGTCCTCGCCCATGCAGCCGGAGCTGATTTTGCTGATGAGTTCGACGAGTGCGGCTTTCATTAGGGCGGATCCTGTGGCGAAGATGGATTTCGAGGGCGCGAAGGATAACGCATTCTTCAGCGCACCCGACACCCGTGGCGAGGGAGCTTGCTCCCGCTGGGCTGCGTAGCGGCCCAAAAAAAATCCGAGGGGCCACTCTTTTTGCCAGCGCTTCGCACTGAAGCGGGAGCAAGCTCCCTCGCCACAGGCCTTCAGGCCAGCAGTTTTTCCAGCTGCGCCGTGGTGTCCACTGCGCCCATCGTACGAGCCGCATCCAGCGCCGTGACGCCATTGGCGTCCTTGGCTTTCGGATCGGCGCCTTTGCTGATCAGGTAATCCACGATTTCAACGCGGTTGAACATGGCCGCCATCATCAACGCCGTGCGGCCATCAAACGACGAGCCTTCAAGGTCAGCGCCTGCTTCGACCAGCGTCTTGACCACCGCCAGATCGCCTTTGAATGCTGCACCGGCAATCGGACTCTGGCCGTTGCCATTACGCATCTCAGGGTCGGCCTTGTGTTTAAGCAAGACCTTCACGGCATCAACATGGCCGTAGTAGCTGGCAAGCATCAGCAACGTGTCGCCCTTGCTGTTTTTCAGGTTCACCGGCAAACCGGCGGTCACCAGGCGATCGAGCATTTCGGCATCACCGTCGCGCGCCTTGTTGAAAACCTGCTCGGTGAATTCGGCAGCTTCTTCAGGGGTCATCTGGCGGCTTTGGTCGGACATGAGGCAACTCCACTTCGGTCAATCGGAAAGGCGACAGTTTCCCGAGCGCGGCGATAGCTGTCACCCCCTTTTTCTCATCACCGGGCAATAGCCAGATTCAATAACGGTATTGGCCTTGCTGAATTTCGGTTAACAATTGCTCATTGAGCTGAACGTAAGTTTCGCTGCCGGGCAACCAGGCAAAAATCGGATCGCCCCCGGTCTGGCCGGGGTCGAAGCCTTCTTTTTTCAAACGGGTTTTCTGGTATTTGAAGGTGCCGGTGGTTTCCATCTTGACCTTGACCCGCAGGAACAGCGGCACGGCGTAGGCCGGCATTCGCTGGCGGAGGAAGCTCAGCAGCTCGGCGAAATCCAGGGTCGCCAGAGATTCGGCCGGGGTAATCGCCGCCATGCCGGCGCGTCCATTGGTGTTGCAAATCTCCACGCCATACGCCACCGCCTCGGAGATCTGCGGGTGTTGCAGCAGCAGGTTTTCGACTTCGGTGGTGGAGACGTTCTCGCCCTTCCAGCGATAGGTGTCGCCCAACCGATCGACAAATTGCGCATGGCCAAAGCCAATGTTGCGTAACAGGTCGCCAGTGTTGAAAAACCGGTCACCTTTGTTGAACACGTCGTGCAGTACGACGCGGGCGGTCTTCTGCGGATCGGTGTAGCCATCGAGCGGCGCCTTTTCGTCGATCCGGGCCAGCAGCAGACCCTGCTCGCCCTTGCCAACCTTGCGCATGAAGCCGTCGTCGCTGCGCAGTGGCTCGCCACTGTCATGGTCGTACGCGACCAGCTCCCAGGCCATCAGCGAGAAGCCGACGGTGTTATCGAAGTTGAGGATGTTGGTGAATCCGATGTTGCCGTCGCTGGCCGCATACAGCTCACAAATATGGTCGACGCCGAAGCGCGTCTTGAACTCGGCCCAGGCGCCGGGGCGCAAGCCGTTGCCGATCATCTTGCGCACGTCATGCCGGTTGTCGTCGGCGCTCACTGGCTGATCGACCAGGTAACGACACAACTCGCCGACATAGCCGAGGGTCGTCGCGCGGTAGCGGCGCACGTCGCTCCAGAACTGGCTGGCGCTGAATTTGCGGCGAATCGCGAAACCCGACGCGCCGTTGATCGCCGAGCCCCAACACACACAAAGCCCAGTGGCGTGGTACAGCGGCAAGGTGCAATAGACCACGTCGTCAGGGCGCATATCGAGGGCGATCATGCCGAAGCTCGCCGAACTGCGCATCCAGCGGCCATGCTTGAATACCCCGGCTTTCGGCAGCCCGGTGGTGCCAGAGGTGTAAATATAGAAACACGGATCATCGCAAAACACCTGGCGGCTGCTCGGCGGGTTATCGCTCGGTGCGTCGGCACTGGCGCTGATCAGGTTGACGTAGCCCTCGGGCGCAATGCCCGGGTGGCTGTAGGTGTCCTGATCGGCAACGAACCAGGTGCGCTGCGGCGCAATCGACACCTGCTCGCGCACAGCAGCAAATGCCGGCACCAGCTCCCCGCCGACGATCAGGGCGACCGGCGCCACCAGATTCACACTGTGGATTAGCGTGTCGCGCGTCTGAGAGGTATTGAGCAACGCGCTGACCGCGCCGACCTTGGCCAGCGCCAGAATCGTCACCAGCAGTTCGGGACGGTTTTCGATAAACACCGCGACCACATCGCCCTTGCCGATGCCCTGCCCGCTCAGATAATGGGCGATACGGTTGGCCCACTGATTAACCTGCGCGTAGGTCAGCAGCACCTCCCCCTGCATTAACGCCGGGCCATCGGGATTGCGCAGGGTCGCTTGCTCAAAGGTCCAGCCAAGGCCACAGCTTTGGGTCGGGTCCGTGACATTCGCCACCTTCATGCCCTTGACCACCCGCGGCAGGGCCTTGGCAATCATCGGCAGCTTGCGGAGCATCATGCCCCAGGTAATCGTGTCGCTTGGCACGTGACGCATGAATGCTCCCCGGTCGGCCTTATCTCGGGCCGGTGTTCTTATTTTTTCGGGCAAAGGCTTGAGGCAACCGGCGCAGTCGCAGCGCGGTTCGAGAATGAAAATACGTCAGCCCTTCTCGGCCTGTACATGCGGTTTTTGCAATGTTTTGTATCTGCTGGTGCGCTGCCAACGCCGGAGATTCTGGTACGAGCGTTTGGTTCCGTAACGCTGGCAAGAATCACGCAAAATGCAGGATGCACGATGGCCATTCATGCAGTTTGCACGACGCCTGCAAAATGCATTGCTTGTAACTCGTTGAAATTAAAGACTTTTTAAAGTTTTCGATGCTGGCACAATCGCTGCAACTACCTCCGCATGCTTGCCATTCAAGTACACACGGAGCTGATGACATGAGCCTGATCCAAGAAAAATTTACATCGCTGTTCTCCAACTACGAAGTCAGCACTGCGCCACGTCCTGACGGTGGCATTCTGTTGACCCTGCGTAGCAGCGACGGCAAAGTCTTCAAACGTGCACTCTCGTATCAACAACTGCACGCCGGTGACCAGCTGTCGTGGGCGATCAGCGCTATCCGCCGAGACTTGGCCGAACAGGCCAGCGAACTGCCGCAAATCGCCATGCTGCAGAGCCAGCAGCGCTTTGCACTGCCGACGTATCATTCGCTGTAATTGCATTTAACAAAACGTGTGGGAGCGAGCCTGCTCGCGAAACGGTGTGTCAGTCGACAGATGCTGACTGATACACCGCTTTCGTGAGCAAGCCCACTCCCACATTTTTGTTTGAGGTGAGTCAGAAAGCTTCCGGTTCAATCCCGGTAAAGCTGTCGACTGTTACATGCCCCGCTAATTCCCCACCTTCGCGGGCCAGGCCACAGGTCTGCAGGCCGGCTGACTGGGCAGCGTCGAGTTCTTCGACGATGTCCGACAGGAACAGGATTTCTTCTGCTTCAACAGCCACCGCCTGCTGAATGTTGCGATAGGACTGCGCCTCACGCTTCGGTCCCGAGGTGGTGTCGAAATATCCGCTGAACAGCGGCGTCAGGTCTCCCGCCTCCGAGCAACCGAAAATCAGCTTCTGCGCCTGGATCGAGCCGGACGAGTAAACAAACAGTTGATAGCCCGCAGCATGCCAGCGCCGCAGCGCCTCAACGGCATCCGGATAAACGTGTCCCTTCAACTGCCCGGCCTGATAACCCTGCGCCCAGACCATCCCTTGCAAGGCCTTGAGCGGTGTGGCTTTGCGGTCTTCGGCGATCCAGCTCAACAGGATTTCAACCACCCGTTCAACATCGGCTGCCGGTTCGCTGCTGTCACGGCGTACCGCGTCAAGCTGTTCAGCGACATCGGCGCGCGAAGCGTTCTGGCGCACGAAGTCCGGCAGGTGTTTGGCCGCATACGGAAACAGTACGTCGAAAACGAAGCTGACGGCGCTGGTGGTGCCTTCGATGTCGGTGAGAATGACTTTGATCGACATCGGCTCAGTCCTCCAGACGCGGGAAGCGGCCGGCGATGTCTTCGCCAGTGAAGTTGGCCACCCAGCCTTCCGGGTTGTTGAACAGACGGATCGCGACAAAGTGCGGATGCTCGCCCATGTCGAACCAGTGTTTGGTGCCGGCGGGAACCGAGATCAGATCGTTCTTCTCACAGAGCACGGCGTAAACATAATCGTCGATGTGCAGCGTAAACAGCCCACGGCCGGCGACGAAAAATCTGACTTCGTCTTCACCATGGCGGTGTTCTTCCAGAAACCTGGCACGCAATTCGGCCTTTTGCGGGTGATCGCTGTTCAGGCTGATCACATCGACGGTGATGTAACCACGCTCGGTCATCAATTTGTCGATCTGCTCTTTGTACGCGCTGATCACTTCGTCCTGGCTGGCGCCGGGCTGAATCTTCGCGGCGGCTTGCCAGCGGTCGAAGCGCACGCCCTGCTCGGCCAGGGTCGAGGCGATGTCTTCGAAATGGGTCAGCACCTTGTTGGGAATTTCAGGGTTGGAAACGTGATAAACGGACAGGCTGCTCATGGGGCAATTCCTCGTATCGGCCTTGCCGTCCGGCTCTTGCAGACCGGTCGGGCACAACCTTCTATCAGGCAAACGGCGGCTTCTGCTGAAGTCAGCCGTGACGGTTCATGACGCTGCGGGTTTTCAACTCGCATTCAAACAGAAATTCAAAGGCCTCGATCTGCCGCAGTGCGTCGCTCATTTGCGCGCCCCAGGTGTAGAGGCCGTGGCCGCGAATCAGATAGCCGACGCAATCGGGGTGGGCGTCGAGCCACGGCTGCACCTCGGCGGCGAGGCGCGCGATGTCCTGGTCGTTGTCGAAGATCGGAACGCGCACCCGCGATTCGTGGGTGGAAATACCGCTGAAGGCTTTTTGCAGTTCGTAGTCTTCGAACTCGATGAAGTCTTGCGGGGTCAGGCGCGACAGCACCGTGGCATTCACCGAATGGGTGTGCAGCACCGCGCCGATCTCCGCGCGCCAAGCGTAGAGCTGGGTGTGCAGCAGAGTTTCGGCGGACGGCTTCTTGCCCGGTTCCAGGCTGTTACCGGACAAGTCAGTGGCGAGCACATCATCCAGACCCAACTGGCCCTTGTGCTTGCCGGAGACGGTCAGCAGCGCTTCGGTTGGCGACAGGCGAGTCGAATAATTACTGCTGGTGGCCGGGGACCAGCCGCGGCCATAAAGAAAGCGCCCGGCGTCGACGATCTGCCGGGCGAGCTGTTCACGGGTAAGGCTCATGGCCTGTCCTCTTGCATACGTGTGGCAATGATAACCGCAGCAGCGAACGCCGCGAGACTGGCAATACTAAAGGTCAATGGCGCGCCGAGGGCATTCCAGCTGTAACCGGCATACAGCGCGCCGAGCGCCCCGCCGGTGCCGGCCAGCGCCGCGTACAGCGCCTGACCCTGGCCTTGCTGGCGTGGGCCGAAGCTACGTTGCACGAAGGCGATGGCAGCGGCATGAAAGCTGCCGAACGTCGCCGCGTGCAGAATCTGCGCAAACAGCAATATCCAGAGAAATTCGGCGAACGAGCCCAGCAAGACCCAGCGCAACGCCGCCAGCAGAAAACTCGCCAGCAGCACCCGGCGCAGGGAAAACCGCGCCAGAATTCTGCTCATCGCCATAAACATCAATACTTCGGCGACCACGCCAACCGCCCAGAGCATGCCGATCACGCCACGACTGTAGCCGAGCCGCTCAAGGTGCAAGGTCAAAAACGTGTAATACGGACCGTGGCTCATTTGCATCAGCGCGACGCAAGCGTAAAACGCCAGCACCCCGGGACTGCGCAACTGCTTGAGAAACCCTTCGCCGCCAGGTCGATTGCCTTGTGGTGGCTGAGCATTCGGCACCCACAGACTGCTGAGGACGATGCCGGCCATGATCAGCACCAGCGCTGCCGGATAGATGTCCAGGCTGAGCCATTCGAACAACCGCCCCAGCGCAACCACGGTGATGATGAAACCGATCGAGCCCCACAAACGGATCTGGCTGTACCGCGAGGTCTGCCCCTGTAAGTGCGCCAGGGTAATGACCTCGAACTGCGGCAACACCGCGTGCCAGAAGAACGCATGCAACGCCATCACCAGCGCCAGCCAGGCGTAGCTCTTGCTGACGAAAATCAGCGAAAAGGTCAGCAGCGTACACACCGCGCCAAAACGCACGATCGCCAGCCGCCTGCCGGTGTAATCGCCAAGCCAGCCCCAGATATTCGGCGCGACGCAGCGCATCAGCATCGGAATCGCCACCAGTTCGCCGATACGTGCGGCGCTGAAGCCGAGGTGATCGAAGTACAGCGCCAGGAACGGCGCTGTCGAACCGAGCAAGGCGAAATAGAACAGATAGAAACTGGACAGCCGCCAGTACGGAACCGCCGCCACGCCGGTTATGCCGCGACAGCGTCAAAGCCAGCCATCAAAGCTGGCCCAGCACCGGCGTGCTGACGCGCACATCGGCGTTCTGCCCACGATGACGCAGCAGGTGGTCCATCAGCACGATGGCCATCATCGCTTCGGCGATCGGTGTCGCGCGGATGCCGACGCAAGGGTCATGGCGGCCCTTGGTAATCACGTCGACCGGGTTGCCGTGGATGTCGATCGAACGCCCCGGGGTGGTGATGCTCGACGTTGGCTTGAGCGCCAGATGAGCGACGATCGGTTGACCCGACGAGATACCGCCGAGGATGCCGCCGGCGTTGTTACTGAGGAAACCTTGCGGGGTCATCTCATCGCGGTGTTCGGTGCCGCGTTGGGCAACCGAGGCAAAACCGGCGCCGATTTCCACGCCCTTGACCGCGTTGATGCTCATCAGCGCATGGGCCAGTTCGGCATCGAGGCGATCGAAAATCGGCTCGCCCAGGCCCGGCATTACCCCTTCGGCGACCACGGTGATCTTCGCGCCGACCGAGTCTTGATCGCGCCGCAGCTGGTCCATGTAGGCTTCCAGCTCCGGCACTTTGTCCGGATCGGGGCTGAAGAAGGCATTGTCTTCCACCGAATCCCAGGTCTTGAAGGGGATTTCGATCGGGCCGAGCTGGCTCATGTAGCCGCGAATGACGATGCCCTGGCTCGCCAGATACTTTTTCGCAATCGCACCGGCTGCTACACGCATGGCGGTTTCCCGCGCCGAACTGCGACCGCCACCGCGATAATCGCGCTCGCCGTATTTGTGGTGGTAGGTGTAGTCGGCGTGGGCCGGGCGGAACAGGTCCTTGATCGCCGAGTAGTCCTTGGACTTCTGGTCGGTGTTGCGGATCAGCAGGCCGATCGCGCAGCCGGTGGTGCGCCCTTCGAACACGCCGGAGAGGATTTCGACTTCGTCGGCTTCCTGGCGCTGGGTGGTGTGGCGGCTGGTGCCGGGCTTGCGGCGATCGAGGTCGCGCTGCAAGTCTTCGAGGGAAATCTCCAGGCCCGGCGGGCAGCCGTCGACAATGGCGACCAACGCCGGACCATGGCTTTCGCCAGCGGTGGTGACAGTGAACAACTTGCCGTAGGTATTGCCGGACATGCAGGACGCTCCGTGAAATCAAACCCGAATTCGTGATGCGCGCCAGTATACGCAGGCTAACCGAGTAGTTCATCCTCGAACCTTAGCGGTGTAGGTGAGTCCAACCGGCACCTTGGCGAATGATGGCGTGATGATGCTGCGAGTTTTGATCTTGAGTCTTACCCTCTTAACGGGCTTTGCCCAGGCAACCGTCCTACAACGCCCGGTATCTCTGGATACCGGTACAGGCGAGCTTTTCGGCTCGCTATTGCTACCCAAGTCCGACAGTCCGGTGCCGATTGTTCTGATCATTTCTGGCTCGGGTCCTACCGACCGTGACGGAAACAACCCCGACGGTGGGCGCAATGACAGCCTGAAACGCCTGGCCTGGGTGCTGGCCAAACACAATATCGCCAGCGTGCGCTACGACAAACGCGGGGTCGCCGCGAGTCTGGCGGCAACACCGGATGAGCGAAATTTGTCGGTCGAAGCCTATGCGGCGGACGCCGTGGCATGGGGGCAGAAACTCAAGGCCGATCCGCGCTTCGGCCCGCTGATTCTGCTCGGTCACAGCGAAGGCGCACTGATCGCCAGCCTCGCCGCGCCGACATTGCAGGCGGCAGCGGTGATTTCCCTGTCCGGCAGCGCGCGGCCGGTCGATCAGGTGATCCGCGAGCAACTGGCGCGCAGCCTGCCGCCGCCGCTGATGCTGCGCAGCAACGAACTGCTCGACAGCCTCAAGGCCGGCCGCACCGATGACAACGTGCCGCCACCGCTGCAGGTGATTTTCCGCCCGAGCGTGCAGCCGTACCTGATTTCGCTGTTCCGCCAGGACCCGGCCAACGCCTTCGCGCGGTTGGACATGCCGGCGCTGATCGTTCAGGGCAGCAACGACATGCAGGTCGGTACGCAAGATGCGCAGCGGCTCAAGGCTGTGAAACCGGACGCGCAACTGGTGATCATCGAAGGCATGAACCATGTGTTGCGCATCGTGCACAACGACATGAAGCGGCAGTTGGCCTCGTACAAGGATCCAGATTTGCCGCTGGCAGCGGAACTTGGTTCGGCGATCATTGAATTTATTGGCGGACTTCGCACCCGTTAACTGCTTTTTGCCCTCCAGTCCCGCAGAAAACGGCCGATAAGCCTTTGTCGCCAGCGTATCGGCTGGCGACAAGCAGGGCTTGGACAGGATCTCGCCGTTATGACTGATACCCCGACTTCACCCGACACCACCGCTGAAAAAGACGCACCGCCAGTGGTCGAACTGCCGTGGGCGGACGTTCAGGCCGAGCACCACAAGATGCTCCGCCTGGCGCCGTTGCAGACCGACCGCAACACGGGTGGCCGGCCGTTGCGTTTTGTCGAATTCGGTTACGCCGAGCGCAACAGCAAAGAGCGCAGCCTGATGCGCATGGCGATCAAACTGCCGAACCAGCGCGTGCGCAAAGAGCAGAATCATCTTGATGTATGGGTCGATCACGCCAGCAAACGCGTGAGCTTCGGCCCGGACAGCGGCTTGCAGATCGAACCGCTGAATCGCGGCATCGGCCGCTTCATGGCCGCGCAAGGCATCAACTGGGCGAAAAAGCGCTGGCCCGCCTACACCGTCGACGGCATGGACCTGAACAACAAGGACGCGCTCAACGAAGACACGCGCCTGCGTCGCGATCATTTCCTGCGCGTACACGGTTTCGATGTCGCTTACGCCGATGCTCAGCATTTGAAGGGCAGCGTCAAGGCCGCGCAGGTCGGCGACTTGCTCGGCGACTGGAACAGCGAGAAGTTGCAGGTGGTCGAGATTCTGGAAGCGGCGCAGATGCTGCAGCAGGCCGAGCAGAACCTGGCCGAACAGGAAGTGAAGCTGAAAAAACAGGAGGAGAAAGTCAGCAAGTTCAAGCGTGAAGACGCCGGGCTGCGTTTCACCATTACTTGTCTGGTGGCGTTTGCGGTGTTTCAGGCGGGATTGTTGATCTGGATTGCGACACACCGCTGAAATCAGCGATGACCTGTGGCGAGGGAGCTTGCTCCCGCTCGGCTGCGAAGCAGCCGTAATCATGCACATGCGGTGTGTCTGGCTCACCTTCATTGCATGTTTGGGGCTGCTTCGCAGACCAGCGGGAGCAAGCTCCCTCGCCACATAAGTCAGTCAGGTCAGACGCGGGACGCGAACAAGGCCTGATGCGCGCGGCACTGCTCCGCCGTCAGCATGAACACGCCATGCCCGCCGCGCGCAAATTCAAGCCAGGCGAAGTCGACTTCCGGGTACAACGCTTCAACGTGCACCTGGCTGTTGCCCACCTCGACAATCAGCAAGCCCTTCTCGGTCAAGTGGTCCGCCGCTTCAGCGAGCATCCGCCGCACCAGATTCAAACCATCATCGCCACAGGCCAGGCCCAGCTCCGGTTCGTGCTGATACTCATCCGGCATGTCAGCGAAATCTTCCGCGTCGACGTAAGGCGGATTCGACACGATCAGGTCGAAACGCTGCCCCGGCAAACCATCGAAACCATCGCCCTGCACCGTGTAAACCCGCTCATCGACGCCATGGCGCTCGATGTTCTGGTTGGCCACTTCCAGCGCTTCGAACGACAGATCCGCCAGCACCACTTCGGCGTTCTGGAACTCGTAGGCGCAGGCAATGCCAATGCAGCCGGAGCCGGTGCACAGGTCGAGAATCCTCGCCGGTTCGTCGCCGATCCACGGGGCGAAGCGGTTTTCGATCAGTTCGCCAATCGGCGAACGCGGGATCAACACGCGTTGATCAACGATGAACGACATGCCGCAAAACCACGCCTCGCCCAGCAGGTAAGCGGTGGGAATACGTTCTTCGATGCGGCGCTTGAGCAGGCGCTGCAAGTTGACCAGTTCGTCATCCTCCAACGCGCAATCGAGGTAACTGTCGGCGATTTCCCACGGCAGGTGCAGCGCACCGAGTACCAGTTGCCGGGCCTCGTCCCAGGCATTGTCGGTGCCATGGCCGAAAAACAGATCCTCCCCATGGAAGCGGCTGACGGCCCAACGGATGTGGTCGCGCAGGGTACGAAGGCGGGAAGTGATCACGGCGTGCAACTCCAGAAAAAAACGACTGGCGATTCTAACAGCCAAAACCGGCGACGACGACGCAGGAAAAACATCGCGCGACGGGTAGGAGCTTTCTGTTTTTTGCATCAGCTATTGAACAGAACGTGTAACTTGACAAGGCTGCAGGCCAGCAACGACGGTGTTTACGATGGTAGCGATTCACAGAACCGCTCAGCCAGAGGACAATGTCGCAAAAGCCCCACCCCGAGGAGCCCCAGAATGTCCGTTCCAAAAACGATGTTTCAACTCAGCGGTCGCGGTTACGCAGCGGCCACACTGAGCCATGCCACCGTGGTCATCATCGATGCCCAGAAAGAATACCTCAGTGGCCCGCTGGCCCTGAGCGGCATGGACGCGGCCGTCGCGAACATCAAACAAGTGGTTGCCGCAGCCCGTGCCGCCGGTCGGCCGATCGTGCACGTGCGTCATCTCGGCACCGTCGGTGGCCTGTTCGACCCGCAGGGCGAGCGCGGTGAATTCATCCCCGGTCTCGAACCGCAGGGCGATGAAACCATCATCGGCAAATTGCTGCCGAGCGCGTTCCATGGCACCGAGCTGCTCGATCGCCTGCAAAACCTCGGTTCGCTGGACCTGATCGTGTGCGGTTTCATGAGCCATTCCAGCGTCAGCACCACCGTACGCGCGGCGAAGAACCTCGGTTTCCGCTGCACCCTGGTCGAAGACGCCTGCGCCACGCGTGACCTGCCGTTCAAGGGCGGCGTGCTCAGCGCCGAACGCGTGCAGGAAGCGGAAATGGCGATCATGGCCGACAACTTCGCGACACTGGCCAAGACCCAGGATCTGGTCTGAGCCTGCCCTTATGAGCGGCGCAGACCGCCGCTCATCCGCAATCTCCGCTGATTTGCCGCAAATGCCATAGCCTCAGGAACAACCCGGTCAACTCCCGGTCGAAGGGCCGATACCCATTGAGGAAGGTCGGAATGAAGTTATCCGATGGATTTGACGCACGCCGTTTGCGGCCCAAAGGCCAAAGCAACTGGCGTTTTCGATTTGGCGCTGCGTTCGCCGCATTGCTGGCAACCTTTGGCGTGCTGCTGGCCATGGCCGGCGCCGCCAGCCTGCTCGGCCGCCCGCCGGCGCTGGGTGACTTGAATGCTTCGCCGATGGGCTCGGCGATCATGCTCGCGGTCGGCTTGCTGTTTCTGTATTTCGGTGTCGCCCTGTGGCGTCGCTGCCGCCGTCGCGCACGGCAGTCGCGGGAGCTGAACATGTCCCCGCACCTGATGAAAAAACACGACTGAACCACCGGCCTGGCTTTTTGCCGGGCCGTTTTGTTTCGACTTGGGTAAACTGGCCGCCCTTCGCGGAGGCTGACATGCAAGACGACGATTTTTCCCTGTTCAAAAGTGCGATCCAAGGCGTCAAGCCGATCAAGCACGACCGCGCCGACACTGGCAAACCCAAGGCTGACCGCGCGCAGATCGCCAAATTGCGCCAGTCCGCCACCGTGCGCAGCGACACCACCATCATTGACGGCCTGTCTGATCAGTTCGTGATTGACGTCGGCCCCGAAGACGAGTTGATGTGGTCCCGCGACGGCGTGCAGGAAAGCCAGATGCGCAAACTCAAGGTCGGGCAGATTCCGTTCGAAGGCAGCCTCGACCTGCACGGCATGAGCGTGGAAAAGGCCCGGGAAACGCTCTGGGCCTTTCTCGCCGAAGCGACCAAATTCGAAATCCGCTGCGTGCGCGTGACTCACGGCAAAGCCGTGCGCCTCGATGGCAAGCGGCCGATGATCAAAAGCCACGTCAACACTTGGTTGCGCCAGCATGCGCAAGTGCTCGGTTTCTGCTCGTGCCAGGCGAAACATGGCGGTGCCGGCGCGGTTTACGTGATGCTCAAACGCACCATGATGGAAGGGCGCGACGAATAATCGCGTTACACCGAACTTGCAGGGTTGTGTCCGCCACCGTACCCTTGCCCTTTGCGAAAATCCCCACAGGTAGTTTCATGTCCCTGGAACAGAATTACACCGCGATTCTCGGCCAATTGGGCGAGGACGTCTCCCGCGAGGGCCTGCTCGACACGCCAAAGCGTGCCGCCAAAGCCATGCAGTACCTCTGCCGCGGTTATGCACAGACGCTCGAAGAGGTCACCAATGGTGCCTTGTTCAGCTCCGACAACAGCGAAATGGTGCTGGTCAAGGACATCGAGCTGTACTCGTTGTGCGAACACCACCTGCTGCCGTTCATCGGCAAGGCGCATGTCGCCTATATCCCGAGCGGCAAGGTGCTGGGCCTGTCGAAGGTTGCGCGAATTGTCGACATGTATGCGCGCCGCCTGCAGATTCAGGAAAACCTCAGCCGCCAGATCGCCGACGCGGTCCAGCAAGTCACCGGCGCCCTGGGCGTGGCGGTGGTGATCGAGGCCAAGCACATGTGCATGATGATGCGCGGTGTCGAGAAGCAGAACTCCTCGATGATCACTTCGGTGATGCTCGGCGAGTTCCGGGAAAACGCCGCAACCCGCAGCGAATTCCTCAGCCTCATCAAGTAATTCGCGGCACGAAGAAAACCGGCAGTCATCGCCGGTTTTTTTTCGCCCGTGAAAAATCGGGTAAGCTGCGCGCCTTCTTCTCTGTCCCTGTGAGGCTTGTAACGTGTTCGTCAAAGCGCTTCGTGTCGGCCTCGGCCAACTGGTCATCTTCATCGACGTCCTGACCCGCCCGGGCAAGAAAAAACGCCCCGCCGCGGCTCAGGCGCAAGTCGACGCCGCCGCCAAAGGCCTGACCCTGTATCAGTTTCACGCCTGCCCGTTCTGCGTGAAGACCCGTCGTGCCTTGCATCGCCTGAATGTGCCCGTCGCGCTCAAGGATGCGAAGAACAACGAGCAGGACCGCCAGACCCTGCTGGAGCAAGGCGGCCGGATCAAAGTGCCGTGCCTGCGCATTGAAGAGAATGGGGAGACGACCTGGATGTATGAGTCCAAGGCGATTATTGATTATCTGGATAAGCGGTTTGCTGCGATCTGATGTTTTGGGGTGAAGCCAAATGCGTTATCGCGAGCAGGCTCACTCCTACAGTGCAACCCATTCCAACTGTAGGAGTGAGCCTGCTCGCGATGAGGCCATTACAGGCCGCCACAATCTCAGACAAAAATAAACCGGCCCTCAGCCGGTTTATTGTTTTCATGCCGCCCTCGCCATCTGCGCCCGCCGCACCACCGCCGCCAGCCGCTTCAGCCCTTCATCCAGCCGCGCCGGATCAATGTGGCTGAAGTTCAAGCGCAAGTGCCCATGATGCTTGTCCGGCTGAGGAAAAAACGGCTCGCCCGGCATAAACGCCACGTCATTGGCCAACGCCTCATCGAGCAAGGTCCGCGTATCCAGCGGCTGCTTGAGCGTCAGCCAGAAAAACAGCCCGCCCTGCGGCATGCTCCAGTCCGCCAGATCGGTAAAATGCGTTTGCAGCGCCAACTGAAACGCATCGCGCCGCTGCCGATAGAAATCGCGCAATGCGCTTAAATGTTGCTGATATTTTTCCGTGCCGATCCATTGCAGCGCCTGCCATTGACCTATGCGATTAGTATGCAGATCGGCCGATTGCTTGAGTTTGAGCAGATGCGGGAACAGGTCGGGGCTGGCGATCAAGTAGCCGACACGCAAGCCCGGCAACAGGGTTTTTGACACGGTGCCGGTGTAGATCCAGCTGGACCGCTTCAGGCGTGCGGCAATCGGTTTCGCACTGCCGCCGTCGAAAGTCAGTTCGCGGTAGGGCTCGTCTTCGATCAAGGTGACGCCAAATTCGTCGAGCAACGCGGCAACCGCGGCGCGCTTGGCCTCGCTGTAACGCACCGCGGACGGATTCTGAAAGGTCGGGATCAGGTAGATGAATGCCGGACGGTGTTGCTCCAGACGCTCGCGCAATTGCACCAGGTTCGGGCCATCGGACTCCTGCGCGACCGTCAGGCAATCGGCGCCGAACAGTTGAAAAATCTGCAGCGCTGCCAGATATGTCGGCGCTTCCAGCAGAATTTCCGTGCCGTTATCGATATACAGTTTGGCCGCCAGATCCAGGGTTTGCTGCGAGCCACTGACCACCAGCACCTGACTCGCCTCACAATCGAGACCAAGCGCCCTCGCCTCTGCCGCCAGGGCCTCGCGCAACGCTGGCTCGCCTTCGCTCATGCCGTACTGGCCGAGCGGCAGCGGCATGTCGGTCCAGTCGACCTTGGGCAGCATGCCTTCGGCGGGCAAGCCACCGGCAAACGACATCACCTCGGGACGCTGCGCGGCGGCAAGGATTTCTCGGATCAAAGAACTTTTAAGGCGCGAGACACGTTCGGAAAAAGCCATGGAAGTCACCGTAGCGAGGCGTACAAGAAATGAGTCAAACTCATTGACTGAAATTACGCCAGCTTGAGCGAGTACGTCAATATGCTTGACCTTAAAAACCCTACCAGCCAGCAGCAGGCCATGGAAGCTTTCTTCTTCGGCTATCAGGCGTTTACCGCCAAGGCTGACGAAATGCTTGAGCGTCGCGGCCTGTCGCGGGTGCATCAGCGCATTGTGTTTTTCATCGCACGCTATCCGAACCTGAGCGTGAAGGAGTTGCTGGCCTTGCTCGGCGTCAGCAAGCAAGCGTTGAACATGCCGCTGCGCCAGTTGCAGGAAATGCATCTGGTCGACAGCGTGGCCTCTGAAACGGACAAGCGTAAGCGCCTGTTGGAGCTGACGGTGGAAGGCGCGAAGTTCGAGCAGGCGTTGCGGCGTGAGCAGGTCAAATTGCTGGAGCGGGTGTTTGCCGAGGCTGGCGAGGCGGCGGTGAATGGGTGGCTGGCGGTGAACCTGGCGTTGGGGAAAAGTCAGACCGTTTTCGATTGATCGGGCTAGCCCCTTCGCGAGCAGGCTCGCTCCCACATTTGAGCGCACTTCCCTGCGGGAGCAAGCTTGCTCGCGAAGGGCCAGGATTCGCCATATATCCCTATCTGCAAAAAAATCGCAGACAAAACATAAAACAATATTTGCTTTCTTTGTACACAAAAGCATAATCCACTGCGTGCGAGTTCCTGACCATACAGTCAACAAATTCGCGTATGCCTCAAAGGGCCGCTGCCACCCCTCATGGGTCCGGCCCTGGAAATAACAATAAAACTCTTGAGGAGTACTCGCTGTGGAAAGCCGCAAATCCGAAGCACCGCCGCTCGAGCTCACGCCGCCATTACGCAATGGCCTGCTGGAGCGTCTGTTCAAACTCAGCTTGCATGGCACCACGGTGAAGACCGAGCTGATTGCCGGTCTGACAACCTTCATCACCATGGCCTACATCATTTTCGTCAACCCGAACATCATGGCCGATGCCGGGATTGACCATGGGGCGGCGTTCGTCGCCACTTGCATCGCCGCCGCGCTGGGCTGCCTGTTAATGGGCCTCTACGCGAACTGGCCGGTGGGCCTCGCGCCGGGCATGGGCCTCAACGCCTTCTTCACTTACACCGTGGTCGGCACCATGGGCTACAACTGGGAAACCGCACTCGGTGCGGTGTTTGTCTCGGGCGTGCTGTTCATGATTTTGACCTTCTCGCGCATTCGCGAATGGCTGCTCAACAGCATTCCCGTCAGCCTGCGCTATGCGATGGGCGCCGGTGTCGGCCTGTTCCTCGGCCTGATCGGTCTGAAAACCGCCGGCATCGTCGTCGACAGCCCGGCCACGCTGATCAAGCTTGGCTCCCTGCGCGAACCCGGCCCGCTGCTCGCGGCCATCTGCTTTCTGATGATTGCGATCCTCAGCTACCACAAAGTCTTCGGTGCGATTCTCATCAGCATCATTACCGTGACGCTGGCCGGTTGGGGCCTGGGCGTGGTGCATTACGCCGGGATCATGTCCGCCCCGCCGAGCCTGGCACCCACCTGGATGGCGATGAATGTCGCTGGCGTGTTCAACATCAGCATGATCAGCGTCGTGCTGGCGTTCCTCTTTGTGCACATGTTCGACACTGCCGGGACCCTGATGGGCGTTGCCCAACGGGCCAATCTGGTGGCCGCTGACGGGCGAATCGAAAACCTCTCGCGGGCGATGAAGGCCGACAGTGCCTCCAGCGTGTTCGGTGCGGTGGTCGGTGTTCCGCCCGTCACCAGCTATGTGGAAAGTGCCGCTGGCGTGGCCGCTGGCGGTCGGACTGGTCTTACCGCCGTCACCGTAGGTGTGCTATTTATAGCGGCAATGTTTTTCGCCCCGCTGGCCGGCATGATTCCTGCCTATGCCACCGCCGGTGCACTGATTTACGTTGCGATGCTGATGATGGGCGGCATGGCCCATATCGAGTGGGACGAAGCCACCGATGCGATTCCTGCCATCGTCACCGCAATCATGATGCCGCTGACCTTCTCGGTCGCCGACGGCATCGCGCTGGGCTTCATCACCTATGTGGCGCTGAAGGCCGGGACCGGCAAGTACAAGGAAATTTCCGTCAGCCTGTGGGTACTTTGCGCGATCTTCATCGCCAAGTTCATCTACCTGTAAGCAACTGCGCGGTTCAGGTTTCCACCAGCCCCACCCTCACCGGTGGGGCTTTTGTGCATTTCGACAACAAGAGAAAGGAGCAAAGTGATGAGTCTGGAAACCTGGCTGCTGTTCAGCGGTGCTGCACTGGTGGTGATCCTGATTCCGGGGCCGCTGTCGTTGCTGATGATCAGCAACAGTCTGAACTACGGGTTGCGCCGCTCTTACCCGGCGTTCCTCGGTGGCGTGATTGCCTCGATCTGCCTGCTCAGTGCATCGGCCCTGGGGCTGGGCGCGTTATTGCTGGCGTCGGAGCAGTTGTTCAGTGCGCTGAAGATCGTCGGCGCCCTGTATCTGTTCTACCTCGCCTGGCAGAGCTGGCAGCAATCGCGCCAGCCCGCGGTGGGCGCCGAAGTCCCGAAGGCGGCGGCCGTACCGCGTTTTCGCGCCTTGTTCGGCCGCGCGTTTGTGCTGGGCGCCAGCAATCCGAAAGACATCCTGTTTTTCGCCGCGTTTCTGCCGCAGTTTCTCAGTGCCGAACAGCCCTTCCTGCCGCAGTTGCTGATGATGATCGCGACCTGGACCGTGCTCGATCTGCTGTGCAAGCTGGCCTACGGACTTGGCGCGCACGGCGCCGCACGTTATTTGCGCAGTGGCAAAGGTCAGAGCTGGTTCAACCGGATCAGTGCCGGTCTGTTTGGCGGCGCCGGGGCAGCCTCGCTACTCAGCAGCCACTGAGCGTTTCAAAGTGCAACTTGATTGGCCGTCAACGCCCACCATCCTGATGTAAACATGCTCATCAGGATGGCCTCTGCGCGGACGAAGTTTGCCTGGTATTACACGCAATACACCGCAACAACCCATCGATATACTTTCGCTAAATTCCCCCCTTATTATCGCGCTGACTTTCAATAAAACTGCCTGAACAAGGATGTTCAAATGGCCACGCTTATCAGCGACGCATTAATACACGACGACTCCGTCATCATTACCGACATGGACATTGGCGTTAATGAACATGATGCATCGACGCTCGACCTGTCAAAAAACAAGCCCACCGGCCATTCCGGAAACAAACATAAAACCGACCAACTGACCATCACCGATGGCCTCTTCGGCCCCCTGCAGATGGGGTCCATTTCAATCACCCGCGTGTCACTCGACGCCTTGGGCGCCACCCTTGGTGGTCAGCGCCTGACCGGACAGAACACCTTTTTTCGCACGCCCAGGCGCTCATTCATCAACGCCTTGCAGTTCAATGCCAACGAAGTAGACAAACAGATCCGCACAGCCAGCGCACCGGACAGTTATCTGTTAACGACACTTCTGTTCGAGCTGGCCAGCCGACGCCCGCTGACTTCCCCACCGATCCTCTGGTCAAGCGACGAGACACAAGCCGATCCCGGCCAATATCGCCGCAAACTTTCAAAACTTCTAAGCAGCGCGCACAAACTCGACTTGCGCCATGCACATCTTCCCGACAACAACCCGCGCTGGGTCGGTGTACTCAAGAGCAATGCAACGCTTGGCTCAAGTGTAGGTATTCAGGGGTTTGGCATATTCATGGGATTGCGCGGAGTGGTCGATGCAATCAAAAGCAATAACAGCGCCGAGATCGTCATTAATACCGCCGGCATTGCTTCGGAGTTCGGGTCCATTGCCGCCGATGTCGCGGTCAACAAAGTGGCCAGCGAGATGATTACGGCCGGGCAGACCGCCTACAAGGATTTTGCCAAAACCCGATTCGCCGTCAGATTGGGCCGCTCCGGAGGCCTGATTGGCGGTGCGTTGACACTTCCTTTCGATATCTACACCGCAATCAGGTCCCTCAACGCCGCTGACAATGCGGCCGGCAAGGAAGCCCTGGATCATTACGTCAGCGCCGGCTTGAGTATCACCAGTGCCGCCATGACCGTCATCCTTGGCGGCGCAGCGATGGCCGGATTCTCTTTTGCCGGCCCGGTGGGCCTCGCGGCGGGAGCGATCCTGGCAATCGGATCACAGGTGTACGGCGCGGTGAGAATCGTCGATGACATTGATGATTACATCGAGCTCACCACCGAAGAGCGTTGGCGTACCGGCTGGTTCTCATTCTGTTTCATGAACCCAGACCAGGACGTGCAGAACCGCTATAGCCTGGCAAAAGCCAGGACCGAACACCTGAAACAGCTAAAAGCGACCGCCCGGAAGTTGCTGGATGGAGAACTGCAGGACGCTACCGAAGCCGTCGTGAACGGCACATTTGAAGTACATCTCACACAGAAGCAGGTCTGGACGCGCAATTGGTGGACCAAGCAGGATGGCTGGGAAACCGTCAACGTGCCGCAGATAAAAGGTGGCGATGACACCATCGATGCCCGCGCGGGCGTTACCGCCAGCACACCAGGTGCAGAACTGGGTAAGGCGGCGGAAAACAAGGGCGTATTGTGGTTGATCGGCGATGGCCGGGATTCGATCGTCGGCGTTGAGAAAAAAACCAACACGTTCCACTACAAGTCAGGGAAAAAACACCTGACGGGGGGCGAAAAAGATGACCGTTTCGTCTTTGAAGGCGCGGCCGATTTGCTCAGGCAAGGGGGTAGCGTTCTCGACGCTTCGACATTGCAGGGTGGCGCAGGCAGCGACACTCTGGTCCTGGGCGGGGCAGATTACAGCGCCAGCGCCAAGGGTTCAGGCTATGACGTCAACCTGCCGGCCGGCACGCTTCATACAACGGTGGCCGACCCGACAGTCGCAGGTGAAAAAAAACGCGCCCTCCACAGTCGTCTGGACAGTATCGAAAACATCGAAACCGTGACCAATGGGCAATCCATTGTCACGGGCACCGAACAGCGCAACATCATTAAGTCCCGTGGCCGGGACACGATAAAGGCAGGCGCGGGCAACGACCAGATCCATCTCTTGCACGGCGGTGCTTCAGCCTCGGGCGAGGCAGGCGTTGACGAATATTTCGTTGCCCACCAGGCAGGCCGGATATCGATCACCGAAGACGGCGATCAGCAGAGCGTTGTCGTCTTGAACTGGCGGATGGACCTGATTGAAAGTTGGGTCATCGAAAACACAGCACTGATCATTACGTCCCGATTCGATTTTCAGGATTCGCCCAAAAGCGTGGTTGCCCTGCAAGACGTGTACATCCGCAACGATACGGAATCCGTTCTGAAGAACAACAAACTGACGTTTATGACCCGCGACGGTTTCGTGCTGATGCCGGACTTTCCGGAAACTCTCGAAAATGGCAGGACCGTCGAGCTGGAAATCATCGTCGCTAAACAGGGGCAAGCAGAAAAACCGATCATTCTCTACACCCCGACGTACTCGATCAGGCATCAGCAAGATGCGGGCTATTACCTGCCGCGATCGCCGCAGGACACTGCCCTTGAATTCGTCGAGCGCCGGGACGCGGTTACGCGAATTTACCTGGACTACGCCAGCGATGAACTGAAACAGGCCGACGCCCACTTCACCGCAAGAAAATCCGACAAGGACCACGACCTGATGGCCGGGTGTGATCTGCAATATCGGGTTGGCGAAAAAAAACTGACGCTTCGCCACTTTGCATTTGCCCGTGGCGGCACCGACCCGATGAACATGACGAAAATCCTCAGAACCATGGCCGCGAAGCCGCTCCAGAGAATCGTTCTGATATTCAATGACGGTGTCGCCTTCAATGCAAAACTGACAGCCGAAACCGATGTTGCCCCGGCGGACAACCACTACGAGATGCACGCGCTGAAGCACTGGACCACCCGAATGAACCTGCCCATGCCATTGCGTACAGGCCGGTTCACCTTTGACCTGCCTGAGAACGAAGCCTACAGGCTGGGTACACGTCGGGCCTGTGCCAAACTCGCTTCGCTACCGGCACAAACCGCAATGGAGAGTCTGGAAGGTCAGGGCTCGACCTACCTGGTGCATCTGGTTGCCGACATGACGATAAAACTCTCGACCCCGGGGGCTTTGGCCAATGCCGCCATCAGACTGCCCTACTCGTCGACCTGGGAACTTGATGCCACGGCGCTGGGCGCCGTAGCGATCAAACTGGAAAACAACAAGCTGCACATCGGCACCTGCACCATTCATCTGCCCGTTTACGACAGCGAAGATCTCATCGATCAGATCCGTGTCATCACCATAGAAGGGCTGGTCCATACCGTCGACCTGTCTTTCGATCGAGTCTATCCGGACGGCCTGGACGGCCGATTCTTCAAAGCACCAACGCCCTCGAAAGATCCGCTGCCACCCCCCTTCACCGCACTGGCAGACAAGGTGCTGAATGTACGAAATATCGTCGTGGCAGATAACCGCCCGGGGATATTGAGTTACAGCTTCCCCGAGCGCAGCTGGCGCTTGGACGCTGAAACCCTGTGCATTGATCATTCGCAGCTCAACGTCATCAATCGTTGCAGCCATCAGCTACCTCAGAGAGTGATGCCAGCGTCATTGCTGGACGTGGCCGAGCCTCCCCTGTCGCGCCCCGCTCAAGACCGATCATGCACGCACTCCGAGAGCGGCTTCGCGCACTGAACGCGCGCACCCGAAACATGTGTCGAGGCGCCACTTCGCGCCTTGAAAACGCCTATCCGAACGAGAATTCCCCCATGGCCAAACCGCCAAAAAGAACAGCTGTGACAACAACCACCGATGCCTCCGTAACGACACGAAAGACGGATCCCTCTTCCAGCCATCGCGTCACGACCGCTGACCTGCCTTCGCCTGGCGGCCTGCCGTTGACGGGTTCGGATCTGTCAAACCCCGCTGCGCTGCCAACAACTCGCCCTGCCGCTATCGTTGTCCACGAGATGCCTGGACGCGCGGCGGATAGCTTCAGCACTGCCCGCAATGAAATCGCCTGGCCACAGCACCGTTTGCACGAACTGGAACCTATTGGCGATCAGACGGGACTGTTTATCGGGCCGGATCAACGCACATACGCCCAGCTCGGCACCGAGGGCCGCTTCGTGGTTGAGCGCAATGCGCAAGGCAACTATCACGTCCCCCTGACCTTCGCCCCCGGCGTCGCCGGACCGCTGCTGGTGAAGAATGAAGGCCTGGCCAGTTGGCGCATCGAGCGACCGGGCTGGCATGCGACGCAGACGCCGGCAAGCACTTCGGGAGCGGCGCAGACGCCAACTTATCTGCTACCCGACGATGCCCGATCGTTGACCAAGGCAGAGGCGTCAACGGATGGCCTGCGCTACAACAAACTCAAGCAAACCTTTGTCGACACCGCCGAAGGCACGGTCAGGGTTCGCAAAAACCCTGAAGGGCAATACCAGCAAGCCTTTGCGACCACCCATGAGGCCCCGGAGATTTTTTTTGAGCGAATTCCCGACAGCCTGCTGTGGCGCCAAAAAATCTCCGGTTCGACATCCCATGAGCCGGCTCATCAGCAGCGCCTGCGTGATGTCGATGAATCCGCCCCCTCCTCAGGGCCGAGCAAGCGACCACGTCTGGACGAGCCGACACCGGCATCTTCAGCCACAGAGCCCGCTACACCCGCGGCCTATTCCTGGCTGCCGTGGGGCCACCTGAACAAACCTGCATCAATCGAAACCGTGCAGTTGGGCTGGCTTCATTACCCCATCGTGCCGATCGGTTCCGCACGCACGCTCACGACTTTTTTTGTGAAGCACCCTGACTTCGACCCAGCCGGTTTTGATGCTTTTGAACACATGCTGCGCACAGCCCCTTCCCTGCAGCCAATGGCGACCTTTCGCATCGGGCACGACCCCGGCGAAATCAATCCCGGCACGCGTTTTTTCGATGAACCCATAACGCAATCGGTCGCCAAGGCCTTTCCAGATCTGTCGCAGGTCAGCGCACAAGCCATCGCCAAAAAACTCTTCGAACTGGCCGACAACTCGCCCCTCGCCACGGCCACCGGACTGCTGAATATTCAGGCGGTGCTGCACCAGTGGAAACAGAAGCCGTTTCCGGTCACGCCGGCCTACGCCGATCCATTGATCATGCTGCCGGTTGCGCAAGCGATTGACCGACCTGAGGGGAAAATCATTGTGCTGCCACCTGGCCGCACCGGTGAGTTGCAACAGCTCATCTTTGATCCAAAGCGTTTTGCGATCGAATGGAATCACTACAAAACCTACCCTTCGGATTTGAACCTGAGACGACTGCTGGGCGCTTTACTGGTCCGCAGCGGCTACGACCTCTATCCCCTGACCCATGAGCATCGCAAGCCCACGCTGGTGTTCAGACGGGCGAGCCATGACCAGATGTTCTTCCTGAAGCTGGGTGCAGTCGAGAAGGTCGGACTTGTCCACCAGCCCGGTAACGAACTGGCCGATCCGCAATTGCCAGACAGAATAGGCAAGGACGCATTCAATGCCCTGAGCGCTGCGGCGGCACAGAACAAAGTGGTCTGGCTGATCGGCGGCGTGCTGAAGGTCAATTCCGCGCCCGATTCGGTGTTCATTCTCAAGGAACGCTGAACCGCCCCCGTCCCCTCGTCGCTCTGCCGGCGGGGCGGCTTAGGCCACCCAAAAAAAAGCCCGCAGTGTGAGCGGGCGAAAGACCAAAGAAGCTATATGCGCAGTCGCTTCCCGGTGGGGGCAGCCGCTTGGGGTCAGCTGCCCCGGTACGTGGAATAGCTGTAAGGCGAAATCAACAGGGGCACGTGATAGTGCTCCTGTTCGGCAGAGATACCGAAGCGCAGCACCACCACATCGAGGAAGGCCGGCTCGGGCAGTTGCACGCCACGGGCACGGTAGTAATCGCCGGCGTGGAACTGAAGCTGATAAACGCCGGTACGATAATCCTCGCCTTGCAGCAACGGCGCATCGACCCGGCCATCGCTGTTGGTCAGCGCGCTGGCGACCAGTTCCAGCTGCGACCCTTCAACGCGGTACAACTCGACCTTGATCGAGCTGCCCGGGCAACCGTGTGCAGCGTCCAAAACGTGTGTAGTCAAACGTCCCATTGATTCTGCGCGCCTGCCTGCCTTGAGCAGTCAGACCTCGCGCCTCCCGAAGTCAGATAAAAAGGAGACCGCACCGATTCGGAGCACGAAAAGCTGCGGCGAGCGACTGATTAAGACACTTTTCAAAAAAATTGTACACAATAAAAACGACATTTTTCGTCGCGCCCCCGCCAACCCGGCCTTTATCGCCAATTCACAGGCAAAGCGCCTGATCATTGAACCTTCTGTTCATTAGCTGACTGGTCAGGCAGGTTTCTTGCAGGCTTGAACCGTTAACCGTAAAAGATGACAGCCGGAGAAAAATGCGAAAATTCAGGCTTACAAATTGGCGATAAAGTTGTATACAATCAGCCCATCGCTGTGACGCCAGCCTTGCAGGCCGCCACACCCACCTGTCAACGAACAAGAAGGAAGACTGCAGTGAGCGCTGACTACCCTCGCGACCTGATCGGTTACGGCAGTAACCCTCCTCACCCACACTGGCCGGGCAATGCCCGCATCGCCCTGTCGTTCGTACTCAATTACGAAGAAGGCGGCGAGCGGAATATTCTGCACGGTGACAAAGAATCCGAAGCCTTCCTGTCCGAGATGGTGGCCGCTCAGCCGCTGCAAGGCGCGCGCAACATGAGCATGGAATCGCTTTATGAGTATGGCAGCCGTGCTGGCGTCTGGCGGATTCTGAAACTGTTCAAGGAATTCGACATCCCGCTGACCATCTTCGCCGTCGCCATGGCCGCCCAGCGCCACCCGGACGTGATCCGTGCGATGGTCGAGGCCGGTCATGAGATCTGCAGCCACGGCTATCGCTGGATCGACTACCAGTACATGGACGAAGCGCAGGAACGCGAGCACATGCTCGAAGCGATCCGCATCCTCACCGAACTCACCGGCGAGCGCCCATTGGGCTGGTACACCGGCCGCACCGGCCCGAACACCCGTCGCCTGGTGATGGAAGAAGGCGGTTTCCTCTACGACTGCGACACCTACGACGACGACCTGCCGTACTGGGAACCGAACAACCCGACCGGCAAGCCGCACTTGGTGATTCCGTACACCCTCGATACCAACGACATGCGCTTCACCCAGGTGCAGGGTTTCAACAAGGGTGACGATTTCTTCGAATACCTCAAAGATGCCTTCGACGTGCTTTACGCCGAAGGCGCCGAGGCGCCGAAAATGCTTTCGATCGGTCTGCACTGCCGCCTGATCGGTCGCCCCGGTCGCCTCGCTTCGCTCAAGCGCTTTATCGAATACGCCAAAAGTCATGAACAGGTGTGGTTCAGCCGTCGCGTCGACATCGCACGCCACTGGCACGAAACCCACCCGTACCAAGGGACTGCAAAATGAGCCGTTTTCAAACCCTGCAACCGTCGACCCTGAGCCGCGACGCTTTCGTCAAAGCCTTCGCCGACATCTACGAACATTCGCCATGGGTGGCCGAAAAGGCCTACGACCTCGGTGCGGACGCTTCGATCGACGAGATCGAAACCCTGCACCAGCGCATGAGCGACATCCTGTTGAGCGCCGATCATGCCAGCCAGCTGGCACTGATCAACGCTCACCCGGACCTGGCCGGCAAAGCCGCCGTCCAGGGCCAGTTGACCGAAGCCAGCACCCATGAACAGGCTGGCGCCGGTATTCACCAATGCACGGCCGAAGAGTTCCAGCGCTTCACCGAGCTGAACGACGCCTACAAAGCCAAGTTCAAGTTTCCCTTCATCATGGCGGTAAAAGGCAGCAACCGGCATCAGATCCTCGCGGCGTTCGAAACGCGCATTCATAACCCGGAAGAGACCGAGTTCAAATGCGCGCTGGCGGAGATCAACAAGATTGCCCTGTTCCGTTTACTGACCCTTTAGCAAGCTTGGCCCGAGCGTGAATGAACGCGTAATCGCCCAGGGCCCTGCAAGCATCCCCAGCCAACTTATCAAAGGCAGACAAGAAGAATGAAAGCTTACGCCGTACCTTTCGAAAAATACGTCAACCTGGCCGATGCCCGTCTGGGCACCAAGATCATTTCGGTCACCGATGACTGGTTCGCAGACGCCAATCGTCTGTTTCAACCGACTCCGGCCGTGTGGAAGGAGGGCGTGTTCGATGACAACGGCAAGTGGATGGACGGCTGGGAATCGCGCCGCAAGCGCTTCGAAGGTTTCGACAGCGCGGTGATCCGTCTGGGCGTACCGGGCTCGATCAAAGGCGTGGACATCGACACTTCATTCTTCACCGGCAACTACCCGCCGTCGGCCTCGCTGGAAGCCTGCTTCCTGGCTTCGGGCGAGCCTGATGAAAACACCCAGTGGACTGAAGTGCTGTCGGCCGTCGAGCTGCAAGGCAACAGCCACCACTACCATGAAATCAGCAACACCGAGGCGTTCAGCCACCTGCGTTTCAACATCTACCCGGACGGCGGTGTTGCGCGTCTGCGCGTGTACGGCGTTCCGTTCCGCGACTGGTCGGCGGTTGGCGATAACGAACAAGTGGATCTGGCTGCTGCCCTGAACGGCGGCCGCGCCCTCGCCTGCTCCGACGAACACTTCGGCCGCATGAGCAACATCCTCAACCCGGGCCGTGGCATCAACATGGGCGACGGCTGGGAAACCGCGCGTCGTCGCACGCCGGGCAATGACTGGGTCATCGTCGCGCTGGGCCATCCGGGCGAGATCGAAAAGATCGTCGTCGACACCCTGCACTTCAAAGGCAACTACCCGGACACTTGCTCGATCCAGGGCGCGTTCGTCAAGGGCGGCACTGACAGCCAGATCGAAACGCAGTCGCTGTTCTGGCGCGAACTGCTGCCAAGCCAGAAGCTGGAAATGCACGCCGAACACACCTTCGTCGAGCAGATCAAGGCACTCGGTCCGATCACCCACATCCGCCTGAACGTGTTCCCGGATGGCGGCGTGAGTCGCCTGCGAGTACTGGGCAAGGTCGCTAAATAAGCAGTGAAGCCATTCGCGAGCAAGCTCGCTCCCACATTTGGAATGCATTCCCCTGTGGGAGCGAGCTTGCTCGCGAAGGCGTCAGAACAGTCAACACAGATCTGGATAAGAAGAACAGCATGCGCACACTACAGATTGAACCGCTGACCAAAGAAGCCTTCGCCCCTTTCGGTGACGTGATCGAAACCGACGGCAGCGATCACTTCATGATCAACAACGGTTCGACCATGCGCTTCCACAAACTGGCGACGGTCGAAACCGCACAGCCTGAGGACAACGCGATCATCAGTATTTTCCGCGCCGACGCGCAGGACATGCCGCTGACCGTTTGCATGCTGGAACGCCATCCGCTGGGCAGCCAGGCTTTCATTCCGCTGCTCGGCAACCCCTTTCTGATCGTGGTCGCGCCACTTGGCGATGAACCTGTATCAGGCTTGGTCCGCGCCTTCGTCACCAACGGCAGGCAGGGCATCAATTACCATCGCGGCGTCTGGCACCACCCGGTGCTGACGATCGAAAAGCGGGATGACTTCCTGGTGGTTGATCGCAGTGGCACAGGCAATAACTGCGATGAGCATTTTTTCAAAGAGGATGAGCGTTTGATCCTCGCCCCCCACCAATAAGAGAAGGTCTGATCACTCGACAACAAGAGTGACAGGCGAGAGGTAAAGACTGTGGAAGCACATCTGTTGGAATGGCTGAACCTGAGCGTGCGCTGGGTTCACATGATCACTGGCGTGGCCTGGATCGGCGCGTCGTTCTACTTCGTCTGGCTGGAGAACAACCTCAACCGCGTCAACCCGAAAACCGGTCTGGCCGGTGACCTGTGGGCGATCCACGGCGGCGGTATCTACCACCTGGAAAAATACAAACTGGCCCCACCGTCCATGCCGGACAACCTGCACTGGTTCAAATGGGAAGCCTACTTCACCTGGATGTCGGGGATCGCGCTGCTGTGCGTGGTGTTCTACTCCAATCCTGTGCTCTATCTTGTTGCCCCCGGCAGCGGTCTCAGTGGTCCTGAAGGCGTGGCCATCGGTATCGGCTCGCTGGTGGTTGGCTGGTTTGTCTACGACTTCCTCTGCGATTCGGCGCTGGGCAAAAAACCCGCCCTGCTCGGTTTCATCCTGTTCGTGCTGATCATTGCCGCGGCCTATGGCTTCAGCAAAGTGTTCAGCGGTCGCGGTGCGTATCTGCACGTCGGCGCGATCATCGGCACCATCATGGTCGGCAACGTGTTCCGTATCATCATGCCGGCGCAACGTGCACTGGTGGCGGCGATCGCCGAGAACCGCACGCCCGATCCGGCGCTGCCGGCCAAGGGGCTGCTGCGTTCGCGACACAACAACTACTTCACCCTGCCGGTGCTGTTCATCATGATCAGCAACCACTTCCCGAGCACCTACGGCAGCCAGTACAACTGGTTGATCCTGGCCGGGATCGCGGTGTTGGCGGTGTTGGTGCGTCACTACTTCAACACCCGTCACGACAGCCACAAATTTGCCTGGACCCTGCCAGTGGCAGCGGTGGGCATGATCAGTCTGGCGTATGTCACCGGCCCGGCGCCGATGGCGACCGCACCTGACGTGGCGAAAGCTGCGGCGAAAATCGAGTACCAGCCGCTGCCGGAAACGGCACTGGGCGGTGGCGCGAAACCGGCTGACGCAGCTCAACCGGCGGCGCCCGCAGCGCCCGCAGCAGCTCCGGCGCAAGCCTCCAATGCCGGACCCGGTTTCGACAAAGTGCACAACGTGATTCAAGAGCGTTGCACGGTGTGCCACTCGGCCAAACCGACCAGCCCGTTGTTCAGCGCAGCGCCGGCGGGTGTGATACTCGACACCCCCGAGCAAATCCGCCAGAACGCCGCGCGCATTCAGGCGCAAGCCATCACCACGCAGATCATGCCACTGGGCAACATCACCCAGATGACCCAGCAGGAACGTGACCTGATCGGTGCCTGGATTGCCCAGGGAGCGCAGACCCACTAAGCCACACCAAAGCCTGTGTAAAAACAGGCTTTTTGAGGTGAAGGAATTTGCCTGTGCTTGAGGATTTACCTGTGGCGAGGGGATTTATCCCCGATCGGCGGCGCAGCCGTCGCAAAAACTGCAATTGCCATCTGCCTGATGTATTGCGATCGCAGGGTTTGGGGCTACTTCGTAGCCCATCGGGGATAAATCCCCTCGCCACAAAATCCCCTGGCCACACATACGAATGATGCAAAGAAACAGCTGCAAGCAACCCGGCAGCTGTTAATCACAAGAATAAAAAAGATCCGAGGTGTTGCATGTCCGAGCTGTCCAAAGCGCGCATACCCGACGCACCCGCCATTCAGCGTTTGCCCCTTTTGCAACTGATCCTGGTCGGTTTGCAACATGTTCTGCTGATGTACGGCGGTGCCATCGCGGTGCCGTTGATCATCGGACAGGCCGCTGGCCTGAGTCGTGAAGAAATTGCCTTCCTGATCAACGCCGACCTGCTGGTTGCCGGCATCGCCACCATCGTGCAGTCGCTTGGCATCGGCCCGATGGGCATTCGCATGCCAGTGATGATGGGCGCCAGTTTCGCCGCGGTCGGCAGCATGGTCGCCATGGCCGGCATGCCCGGCATCGGCCTGCAAGGCATCTTCGGCGCAACGATCGCCGCCGGTTTCTTCGGCATGATCATCGCCCCGTTCATGTCCAAAGTCGTGCGCTTCTTTCCGCCTCTGGTGACCGGCACGGTCATCACCTCGATCGGTTTATCGCTGTTCCCCGTGGCCGTGAACTGGGCCGGAGGCGGTGCGGACGCGGCACAATTCGGCTCGCCAATTTATCTGGCCATTGCCGCGTTGGTGCTCGCTACCATCCTGCTGGTGCACCGCTTCATGCGCGGTTTCTGGGTGAACATTTCCGTGCTGATCGGCATGTGCCTGGGCTACGTGCTGTGCGGCGTGATCGGCATGGTCGACCTTAGCGGCATGGCCAACGCGCCGTGGGTTCAGTTCGTCACCCCGCTGCATTTCGGCATGCCCAAGTTCGAGCTCGCGCCGATTCTGTCGATGTGTCTGGTGGTGGTGATCATCTTCGTCGAGTCCACCGGGATGTTCCTCGCGCTGGGCAAGATCACTGGCCAGGAAGTCTGCCCACGCATGCTGCGCCGCGGCTTGCTGTGCGATGCCGGCGCGTCGTTTTTCGCCGGATTCTTCAACACCTTCACCCACTCCTCGTTCGCGCAGAACATCGGCCTGGTGCAGATGACCGGTGTGCGCTGCCGTTCGGTGACCATCGTCGCCGGCGGTCTGCTGATCGTCCTCAGCCTGCTGCCGAAAGCGGCGTTTCTGGTGGCATCGATTCCACCGGCAGTGTTGGGCGGCGCGGCGATTGCGATGTTCGGCATGGTCGCTGCCACCGGTATCAAGATTCTGCAAGAAGCCGACATCGGTGATCGCCGCAACCAGTTGCTCGTCGCGGTGAGCATCGGCATGGGCCTGATCCCCGTGGTGCGCCCGGAGTTCTTCGCCCACCTGCCAATGTGGATGAGCCCGATCACCCACAGCGGCATCGCCATGGCCACCCTCAGCGCGCTGACGCTGAACCTGCTGTTCAACATCCTCGGCGGCAAGGAGCGTGCGGCGATCAACGATTGCCATGCTCACCAGCATTAACTGAAAAACGCTACCCCCCTGTAGGAGTGAGCCTGCTCGCGATCGCGGTATGACATTCAACACATGAGTTGATTGAAAGAACGCTATCGCGAGCAGGCTCACTCCTACAGGAACAGCTCTGCGCCTCAAACAATAAAAACAAGAGGGAGCAACAGATGATTCGCACGCACACCAACGTTCTGTTGGGTGGCGGCCTGCTGGCCGCCAGTCAAGCCATGGCCGGCGACCTGCTGCTGTGGCAGACC
Source organism: Pseudomonas sp. SWRI81 (assembly GCF_014268545.1). Taxonomy (NCBI): domain Bacteria; kingdom Pseudomonadati; phylum Pseudomonadota; class Gammaproteobacteria; order Pseudomonadales; family Pseudomonadaceae; genus Pseudomonas; species Pseudomonas sp. SWRI81. The sequence goes on along the minus strand of NZ_JABWQS010000041.1, from coordinate 25,866 downwards.
AACAGCCTCACCTACCTGTACGGCAAAAATTTCGCGATCAACCCGTCGTACCAGCAGACGATCACCTTCGAACACGCCGACAAATGGAAGTACGGCGACAACTTTCTGTTCGTCGACAAGATCTTCTACAACGGCAAGGAAGATCAGAACAAAGGTCCACACACCTTCTACGGCGAATTTACCCCGCGCTTTTCTTTCGGCAAGATCTTCGACCGCAAGCTCGAGTTCGGCCCGATCAAGGATGTGCTGCTGGCGATGACCTACGAGTACGGCGAAGGTGAAAGCGAGGCCTACCTGATCGGCCCCGGCTTCGACCTCAAAGTGCCCGGCTTCAACTACGTCACCCTGAACATTTTCCGCCGCCAGACCGAAGGTCCGCGGCCCGGCGACGGCGTCTGGCAAATCACGCCGGGCTGGTCCTACAGCTTCCCGCTGGGCAATTCCGATGTGCTCATCGACGGCTACCTCGACTGGGTCGTCGATAACGATGAAAACTCGCGCGGCACTTACCACGCCAACCTGCACATCAACCCGCAGATCAAATACGACCTGGGCAAAGCGCTGGGCTGGGGTCAGAAACAGGTGTACGTCGGCACCGAGTACAGCTACTGGAAGAACAAATACGGCGTCGAAAATACCCACTCGTTCGACACCAACCAGAACACCGCCAGCCTGCTGCTGAAGGTGCACTTCTAAGATGGCCCGCAACCGTGCCCCATGCCTGTCGTCGCTGCTCTGTTGCGGGGCACTTGAGCGCTGGCCGAGGAGTCAGTATTCTCCGCGGCCTTCTGAATTCGGTCTAAAAAAAAGCCCGGATTTAATTCCTGACCGAAAAGCCAACTTATCCCGGCCCCGGTCAGCACTGAGGCATCCCGAAAACACGCTCGATCGACTGTTTTTCAGCAGCCGAACGGGCGTTTTTTGTTTTTCCGAAAGCCTTGGCGCAGCTTTTGCTACCAGCATTCAAAGCTGACCGATCGGATGAATTTTGCGGTACGAAAAAAGGCGCCACATCAGAGCGCCGATCTTAAAAAAATAACGTGGAACACCTACTTTGGGAGCAACCGAATGAAACGTATGTGCACCAGCCTGATGCTGGCCGGATCGATGTTCGCCGGCGGCCAGGCCATGGCCGAAGGCCTGCTGCAGTGGCAGAACAACAGCCTGACCTACCTCTATGGCAAGGACTTCCAGGTCAACCCGCGCATTCAGCAGACCGTGACCTTCGAGCACGCCGATGCCTGGAAGTATGGGGACAACTTCCTGTTCATCGACAAGATCTTCTACAACGGCAAGGACGACGGCGGCGTCGGTTCCAACACTTACTACGGTGAGCTCAGTCCGCGCCTGTCGTTCGGCAAGATCTTCGATCAGAAACTGGCCTTCGGCCCGGTGACTGACGTGTTGCTGGCCATGACTTACGAGTTCGGTGAAGGCGACACCGAGTCGTACCTGATCGGTCCAGGCTTCGACCTGGCGATCCCGGGCTTCGACTACTTCCAGTTGAACTTCTATCAGCGTCACACCCAGGGCGCACGTGCGGGCGACAACGTCTGGCAGATCACCCCGGTGTGGTCCTACACCCTCCCGGTGGGCAAATCGAACATCCTGATCGACGGTTTCATGGACTGGGTGGTCGACAACGACTCCAACGCCAAGGGCGACTACCACGCCAACCTGCACTTCAACCCGCAAATCAAATACGACTTGGGCAAGGCGCTGAATGTCGGCGAGAAGCAGTTGTATGTGGGTGTGGAATACGACTATTGGTCGGACAAGTATGGGATCAAGGACAGCCAGTACTTCAAGACCGATCAGAGCACTACCAGCTTCCTGGTCAAGTTCCACTTCTGAGAGTAAAAAAGTTCGCGAGCAGGCTCGCTCCCACATTCGACCGGGTTCCAATGTGGAAGCGAGCCTGCTCGCGAAGGCCCCACCCCCGATCTCAGGCCGGAACCACCGCTTCGGATATCCCCAGAAACCGGCACAATTCCTCGCGCTTGGCCAACGCATCACGCCGCCCCAGATCGATCAATTCGCTGCAATACCCCGCTTCGAACAGCAGGTAACTCAACACCCCCGCCCCGCTGGTCTTGGTCGCTCCCGGTCCACGCAAAAACAGACGCAGCGCCGCCGGCAATTCCTGGCGATGCCGCGCGGCGATTTCGTCGATCGGCTGGCTCGGCGAAATCACCAGCACCTCCACCGGCGCCACGCCCAATTCGCGGGTCGGCGTGCCATCGGGGAGCAGGCGGCTGAACTGGTTCAGACGCTGCAATAACTCGATATCGCTTTCCAGAGAATCGATGAACGTGCTGTTGAGCATGTGCCCGCCGATTTGCGCCAGCGTCGGTTGCTGGCCGGTACCGGTGCGTTCCAGCGGCGCTTGCGGATCGCCGCCGCGCGGGTTGCCACTGACGCCCACCACCAGCACCCGACTCGCGCCCAGGTGCAACGCCGGGCTGATCGGCGCCGACTGGCGCACCGCGCCGTCACCGAAGTATTCCTCGCCGATTTTCACCGGCGCGAACAGCAACGGAATCGCCGAACTGGCCAACAGATGATCAACCGAAAGTTGCGTCGGCACGCCAATGCGCCGATGTCGGAGCCATGCGTCGATCGTGCCGCCGCCCTGATAGAACGTCACCGCCTGCCCCGACTCGTAGCCGAAGGCTGTCACCGCCACCGCCTGCAATTGCTGGCACGCGATGGCCTCGGCGATGCCGGGCAGGTGCAGTTTTTCATCGAGCAATTCGCGCAGCGGCGAACTGTTGAGCAGCGCCACCGGCATCTGCCGGCCGATGCCGAGCAGGCTGTGGCTGACAAAACGACTGGCCTGACGGATCACACCAGGCCAGTCACTGCGCAGCACGCGATGGCTGCGAAAGCCCTGCCAGAACAGCGTCAGGCGTTCGACGGCAGCGCGAAAGTCGGTGGCGCCGCTGGCGAGGCTGACGGCGTTGATCGCCCCGGCCGAGGTGCCGACGATCACTGGAAACGGATTGTCCGCGCCCAACGGCAGCAACTCGGCGATCGCCGCCAGCACGCCCACCTGGTACGCCGCCCGAGCCCCGCCGCCGGAAAGAATCAACCCTGTGACCGGTTCAGCCGGGCTCATCGCACCACTCCATCGAGTTTAAAAGTCAGGTGAATCAACCGCGTTTCGGGTACAGCTTCGGTTCGCCCGGTGGACGGCTCTTGAAGCGGCGATGCGCCCACAAGTACTGCTCGGGGCAGGCGCGCAAAGCGCTCTCGACCCACTGATTGATGCGGATGCAATCGGCTTCTTCGCTCTCACCGGGGAAATCCTCCAGCGGCGGGTGAATCACCAACCGATAACCGCTGCCATCGGCCAGACGCTCCTGAGTGAACGGCACCACCAGGGCTTTGCCCAGACGGGCAAACTTGGTCGTCGCCGTCACGGTCGCGGCCTGGATGCCGAACAGCGGCACAAAGATGCTCTGCTTGGCGCCGTAGTCCTGATCCGGTGCGTACCAGATCGCCCGGCCGGCGCGCAGCAACTTGAGCATGCCGCGCACGTCGTCGCGCTCCACCGCGAGCGAATCGAGGTTGTGCCGCTCACGGCCACGGCGCTGAATGAAGTCGAACAAGGGGTTTTTGTGTTCGCGGTACATGCCATCAATGGTGTGTTGCTGGCCGAGCAGGGCCGCGCCGATTTCCAGGGTGGTGAAGTGCACCGCCATGAGAATCACGCCCTTGCCTTCGCGCTGAGCCTTTTGCAAATGCTCCAGGCCTTCGACATGGGCCAGTTTTGCCAGGCGCTCGCGGGACCACCACCAACTCATCGCCATCTCGAAAAAAGCGATGCCGGTGGAGGCAAAGTTTTCCTTGAGCAGGCGTTTGCGCTCGGCGGCGGACTTTTCCGGGAAGCACAATTCGAGATTGCGCCGGGCGATGGCCCGTCGGTCGGCGGCCACGCGATACATCAACGCCCCCAGAACTCGACCGATGGTCAGTAGCGCCGGATACGGCAATTGCACGATCAGCCACAGAAGCCCCAGGCCGCACCAGAGCGGCCAGAAGCGTGGCGAGAGAAATGCTTTTCGAAAACGCGGGCGATCCATAAAGCTTCCGTAAATACAGTGGCCGCGCATTCTACATCGTTCGACCCGGCTTGCGGCCCGCGGGCGTTCTCGTTATAAGTCTCGGCACTTTTAGTGACAAGCCGTTGTATGCCGACATGAGCCAAACCGACCCGTTAGACCAAGATCCCGTATTCCAGCTCAAGGGCAGCATGCTGGCCATCACTGTGCTGGAACTGGCCCGTAACGACCTCGAAAGCCTCGATCGGCAATTGGCCGCGAAAGTCGCCCAGGCGCCTAATTTTTTCAGCAATGCACCGCTGGTCCTGGCGCTGGACAAACTGCCGCCCAATCAGGGCGCCGTCGACTTGCCGGGACTGATGCGCGTCTGCCGCCAGCATGGCCTGCGCACCCTGGCGATTCGCGCCAGTCGCATCGAAGACATCGCCGCCGCCATCGCCATCGACATCCTTGTGCTGCCGCCCTCGGGCGCCCGCGAGCGACCGCTGGAAATGCCCGAAGCCGAAGTCAAAAAGAAACCGGAAAAACCGCCTGAGCCGACCGTCAAACCGACCCGCGTGATCACCACGCCAGTACGTGGTGGCCAGCAGATTTATGCCCAGGGTGGCGATCTGGTGGTGGTCTCTTCGGTCAGTCCGGGGGCGGAACTTCTCGCCGATGGCAACATCCATGTATACGGTCCGATGCGTGGCCGGGCGCTGGCCGGCGTCAAAGGTGACACCAAGGCACGGATTTTCTGTCAGCAATTGAGCGCTGAACTGATCTCCATCGCCGGACATTACAAGGTCTCCGAAGATTTGCGTCGCGATCCGATGTGGGGCTCGGGCGTCCAGGTCAGCCTGTCGGGCGACGTGTTGAACATCATTCGGCTTTAACGGATACTGCCGCATTTTCCAAGCATCTCTAAAACGTAGCGAAAACGGCTCAAACGAAGTAGGAAAAAGGCCAAAAGCCAAATTCCAGCCAAGGCTGTCCGACTGCAGTAGTTTTCAAGAGATGTTTTTCAGGGGCTGAACAGTCCTTCTTCCTTAGGGGTGAAACACCTTGGCCAAGATTCTCGTGGTTACATCCGGCAAGGGTGGTGTGGGTAAGACCACCACCAGCGCCGCTATCGGTACCGGCCTCGCTCTGCGCGGCCACAAAACAGTGATCGTCGACTTCGACGTGGGCTTGCGTAACCTCGACCTGATCATGGGTTGCGAGCGCCGCGTGGTGTATGACTTCGTCAACGTGGTCAACGGCGAAGCCAACCTGCAACAGGCCTTGATCAAAGACAAGCGCCTGGAAAATCTTTACGTGCTGGCCGCCAGCCAGACCCGCGACAAAGACGCGCTGACCGTCGAAGGCGTGGAAAAAGTCCTGATGGAGCTCAAGGAACAATTCGAGTTCGTCGTCTGCGACTCCCCGGCGGGCATCGAGAAAGGCGCGCACCTGGCCATGTACTTCGCCGATGAAGCGATTGTCGTGACTAACCCGGAAGTCTCCTCGGTACGTGACTCGGACCGCATGCTCGGCCTGCTGGCGAGCAAATCGCGCCGCGCCGAACGTGGCGAAGACCCGATCAAGGAACACCTGCTGATCACCCGCTACCACCCGGAGCGTGTTGAAAAGGGCGAGATGCTCGGCGTTGAAGACGTCAAGGAAATCCTCTCCGTTACCCTGCTGGGCGTGATCCCGGAATCCCAGGCCGTGCTCAAGGCTTCCAACCAGGGCGTGCCAGTGATTCTCGACGACCAGAGCGATGCCGGTCAGGCGTACAGCGATACCGTCGACCGCTTGCTGGGCAAAGAAAAAGCCCACCGATTCCTCGATGTCGAGAAGAAGGGATTCTTCGAGCGCCTGTTTGGAGGTAGGTAATGAACCTTTTTGACTTCTTTCGTGCCAACAAAAAGCCAAGTACCGCCTCGGTAGCGAAAGAGCGTCTGCAGATCATCGTGGCGCATGAGCGTGGCCAGCGCAGCACGCCGGATTACCTGCCAGCCTTGCAAAAGGAACTGGTCGACGTGATCCGCAAGTACGTCAACATCGGCAACGACGACGTACACGTTGCACTGGAAAGCCAGGGCAGTTGCTCGATTCTGGAACTCAACATCACCCTGCCCGATCGCTGAGTCGATCCGGCAGGTACGACGGCGGCTCAGGGCCATTCCCCTTGTGGAATGGCCCTGAGCCGCCGTTGGCATTTGTTACGAGGCTGTTTTAATGCCGCTGTCCAACATCCGCATCATCCATCAGGACGCCGCCGTACTGGTGGTCGACAAACCGACGTTGCTGCTCTCGGTGCCCGGTCGCGCCGACGACAACAAGGACTGCCTGATCACCCGCCTGCAGGAAAACGGCTACCCGGAAGCGCGCATCGTCCATCGCCTGGACTGGGAAACTTCCGGCATCATCCTGCTGGCCCGTGATGCCGACACTCATCGCGAACTGTCGCGGCAGTTTCATGACCGCGAAACCGAAAAAGCCTACACCGCGCTGGCCTGGGGTCAGCCGGAACTGGACAGCGGCAGCATCGATTTGCCCCTGCGTTACGACCCGCCGACCAAACCACGCCATGTGGTCGATCATGAATTCGGCAAGCATGCGCTGACCTTCTGGAAGGTGCTGGAGCGTTGCGGCGACTGGTGTCGCGTCGAGCTGACGCCGATCACCGGCCGTTCGCACCAATTGCGCGTACACATGTTATCGATTGGCCATCCGCTGCTCGGTGACGGGCTCTATGCCCACGAGCAGGCGCTGGCGGCCTGGCCACGTCTGTGCCTGCACGCGAGCATGCTCAGCTTCACCCATCCGCAAACCGGCGAACGCCTGCGCTTCGAGTGCCCGGCGCCGTTTTGACAGGCATCACCAAGCCCATGTCGGAGCGAGCCTGCTCGCGAAAGCAATGTGTCAGTCAACCCGCGTGTTCCTGATACACCGCCTTCGCGAGCAAGCCCGCTCCCACATTGAATTGCGTCAGTCTGACAATGATCGGCCGGCTTCAAGACCGCAATCGCTGGCAAGCCAGCTCCCACAAGGATCTGCATCGGATTCAATTGTCCGGCCAATACGTTAAACTCCCGCCCATTGCTGTCTGGAGTTTCTTATGCGCGCAGAGTTGAACCAGGGCCTGATCGATTTTCTCAAGGCCTCCCCTACCCCGTTCCACGCCACCGCCAGTCTCGTTCAACGCCTGGAGGCCGCCGGCTACGTGCGCCTCGACGAGCGCGAGCCTTGGACCACCGAGGCCAACGGCCGCTATTACGTCACCCGTAATGATTCCTCGATCGTCGCGATCAAAATGGGCCGCAACTCGCCCTTGCACGGCGGCATCCGTCTGGTCGGCGCACACACCGACAGCCCCTGCCTGCGGGTCAAGCCGCAGCCGGAATTGCAGCGTCAGGGCTTCTGGCAACTGGGCGTCGAAGTCTACGGCGGCGCGCTGCTGGCGCCGTGGTTCGACCGCGACCTGTCGCTGGCCGGCCGTGTAACCTTCCGCCGAGACGGTAAAGTCGAAAGCCAGTTGATCGACTTCAAGGCGCCAATCGCGATCATTCCCAACCTGGCGATTCACCTCAACCGTGAAGCTAATCAGGGCTGGGCGATCAATGCCCAGACCGAGTTGCCGCCGATCCTCGCGCAATTCGCCGGCGACGAGCGTGTCGACTTCCGCGCGGTGCTCACCGATCAACTGGCCCGCGAACACGGTCTGAATGCCGACGTGGTGCTCGATTACGAGCTGAGTTTCTACGACACGCAAAGCGCTGCGGTGATCGGTCTGAACGGCGATTTCATTGCCGGTGCACGCCTGGATAACCTGCTGTCGTGCTATGCCGGCCTGCAAGCCTTGCTCACCGCCGAAACCGACGAAACCTGCGTATTGGTGTGTAACGACCACGAAGAGGTCGGCTCCTGCTCGGCCTGCGGCGCCGACGGCCCGATGCTCGAACAGACCCTGCGCCGCGTGCTGCCGGACGGTGACGAGTTCGTCCGCACCATCCAGAAATCCCTGCTGGTCTCGGCCGACAACGCCCACGGCGTGCACCCCAACTACGCCGAAAAGCACGACGCCAACCACGGCCCGAAACTCAACGCCGGCCCGGTGATCAAGGTCAACAGCAATCAGCGCTACGCCACCAACAGCGAAACCGCCGGTTTCTTCCGCCATCTGTGCATGGCCGAGGAAGTCCCGGTGCAGAGCTTCGTCGTGCGTAGCGACATGGGCTGCGGCTCGACCATCGGCCCGATCACTGCCAGTCATCTGGGCGTGCGCACCGTCGACATCGGCCTGCCGACCTTCGCCATGCACTCGATCCGCGAACTGTGCGGCAGCCATGACCTGGCGCACCTGGTCAAAGTGCTCAGCGCGTTCTATGCCAGTCGTGAATTGCCGTAATGGCTGAAAAGCTTCGCGAGCAAGCTCGCTCCCACAGTTGAACTGCATTTCAAATGTGGGAGCGAGCCTGCTCGCGAAAGCGCCTTTGCAAACAGCAGAATCATCCCTGACTTGATGCAATCCTGAGCCACATCACGCCCCCGCTTCGAAACCCGCCTAGACTGCAACCATCCCTCCCAGACAAGGCCGTCTCCATGATTTCGATGTCCTCCTTCCACGCCATGCTCGTCCCGATTCTCTCGGGAATGATCCTGCTGGCCATCGGCTTCAATTTCCGTGACAAGAACGCCGGTGTCTTCGCCATGTGGGTCGGCATGCTGATGATCCTCGCCACCGTGGTCTACAAGATCCTCGCCAAACTGAACGAATGACCGAGCCCGGCTCGCATTGCGCCATAGGGCCTCGTACACTCCAGCGCATCCGCCCCTCGCGAGGTTGTCCCCTGGTGTTTGCTCGTCTTTTCGCTTTGCCCGGTCTGTTTCTTGTCTGCCTGATGACGCTGCTGCCGCTGGCGCCCGCACAAGCGGTCGGTTTGCCCGGCCTGCTCAATACTTCCAAGCCGCAACCAGAAGCCCAGGAACCCCTCGGTCAGTCGCTGGATGAAGTCATCAAGTCGCTGGAAAACGACAAGCAACGCGCACAACTGCTCAGCGACCTGAAGAAGCTGCGCGACGCCACGAAACAAGCCCAGGCCGCGCCGGAAGAAGGTGTGCTGGGCCTGATCGGCGGCACCCTGGCCAACTTCGAAAAACAGTTTTCCGGCGCCGACAGCCCGATCACCCGCTGGTCCAACGAGATCGATCTGGCCAAGGACGAACTGACCGGCATGTTGCTGCCGGCCAACGAATGGCTGCCGATCATCTTCGGCTTCGCCATGATTCTGATGCTGTGGAGCCTGCTCGCTGCCGCCCTGATCTGGCTGGGTCACCGCGTGCGCCTGCGCTTCGGTCTCACCGAAGAACTGCCGCAACACCCCAAGGCCCTCGACATGCTGCGCTTCGCGCTGCGCAAGCTCGGACCGTGGCTGATCGCGCTGGTGATGACCGTCTACATGAGCTATGCGCTGCCCTCGTCATTGGGCAAGAGCCTGGCGATGGTATTGGCCTATGCATTGGTGGTCGGCACCTGTTTCTCGGCGATCTGCGTGATAGCCTTCTCCCTGCTCGACGGCCCGCACCGCCATCGCGCGTTGTACATCCTGCGCCATCAGGCTTTTCGACCTTTATGGCTGATCGGCAGCTTTGCCGCGTTCGGTGAGGCATTGAGCGATCCGCGCCTGATCGAAAGCCTGGGCGTACACCTGGCCCATACCGCGGCGACCACCGCCAATGTACTCGCCGCCCTCTCGACCGGGCTGTTCATTCTGCGCTTCCGCCGACCGATCGCGCATTTGATCCGCAACCAGCCGTTGTCTCGACGCCTGACGCGCCGCGCCCTCAGCGACACCATCGAAATTCTTGGGACCTTCTGGTACGTACCGGCGCTGGTGCTGGTCGGCGTCTCGCTGTTCGCCACCTTCGTCTCCGCCGGCGACACCAGCACGGCGTTGCGCCAGTCACTGATCTGCACGGTTTTGCTGGTCTTGTGCATGGTCATCAACGGCCTCGTGCGTCGCCATTCGCTGAAGCCGCAACGCGGGCCGAAACGTCATGCGCTGTACTCTGAGCGACTGAAAAACTTCTTCTACACCCTCGCGCACCTGCTGGTCTGGCTGGTGTTCATCGAACTGGGCCTGCGCGTCTGGGGCCAGTCGCTGATCGCTTTTGCCGACGGCGAAGGCCATGACATCAGCGTCAAGCTGTTCAGCCTGATCGGCACGCTGATTTTCTCCTGGCTGATCTGGATCCTCGCCGACACCGCCGTGCACCACGCCCTCACTCGCTCGCGCAAAGGCCTGGCCAATGCTCGCGCGCAGACGATGATGCCGCTGATCCGCAACGTCCTGTTCGTGGCGATTTTCATCATCGCGTTGATCGTCGCGCTGGCGAACATGGGCATGAACGTCACGCCGCTGTTGGCCGGTGCCGGTGTGATCGGTCTGGCCATTGGTTTTGGTGCGCAGTCGCTGGTCGCCGACCTGATCACCGGGCTGTTCATCATCATCGAGGACTCGCTGGCCATCGATGATTACGTCGATGTCGGCGGCCACCTCGGCACCGTCGAAGGCCTGACCATTCGCACCGTGCGCCTGCGCGACATCGACGGCATCGTCCACACCATTCCGTTCAGCGAAATCAAAAGCATCAAGAACTACTCGCGGGAATTCGGCTACGCAATCTTCCGCGTCGCGGTGCCGTACAACATGGAAATCGACGACGCGATCAAACTGATGCGCGAAGTCGGCCAGAAAATGCGCACCGACCCGTTGCAGCGTCGCAACATCTGGTCGCCACTGGAAATTCAGGGTGTGGAAAGTTTCGAATCCGGCAGCGCGATTCTGCGCGCACGGTTCAAGACCGCGCCGATCAAGCAGTGGGAAGTGTCCCGGGCTTTCAATCTGTCTTTGAAACGACATCTGGATGAAGCCGGGCTGGATCTGGCAACGCCGCGCATGAGCGTACAAGTGATCACAGCCGGTGGCGGTCAGCCAAAGGAATAGCACTCAAGCGCGCCGCCGCAGTCACAGGCAAGGAAGCCCGACAACAATAATCAAGGAGAATCCGATGCAACTGACGCGCATTGCCCAGACCGTTTTGCTCAGCCTGATCGCCGGCCACGCCGGCGCTGCCACTCTGGAAAGCACCCGCTCGGAGATCGCCGAACAGGCGCAGAAGCTGGAGCCACAACTGCTGGAAACCCGCCGCGACCTGCACGCCCACCCGGAACTCGGCAACACTGAAAAACGCACCGCCGAGCTGGTCGCCAAGCAACTCGAGGCAATGGGCCTTGAGGTGAAAACCGGTGTCGCCCGCACCGGCGTGGTCGCCATCCTCAAGGGCGCCCTGCCCGGCCCGACCGTGGCCCTGCGCGCCGACATGGACGCCCTGCCGGTCAAAGAAGTGTCCAACCTGCCATTCGCCTCGAAAGCCAAGGGCACTTATCTGGACAAGGAAGTCGACGTCATGCACGCCTGCGGCCATGACGCCCACACCGCGATCCTGCTCAGTGCCGCGAAAATTCTGACGGGCATGCGCGAGACCTTGCCCGGCACCGTGGTGTTCTATTTCCAGCCCGCCGAAGAAGGCCCAAGCGATTTCATCCCCGACGGCAAAAACACCTGGGGGGCCAAAATGATGGTGCAGGAAGGCGTGATGAAATCGCCAAAACCCGACGCGGTCTTCGGCCTGCACGTCTGGGCCGGCATCCCCGCCGGCCAGATCGCCTACCGCCCCGGCCCGACCCTGGCCAGCTCCGACGACCTGCGCATCAAAATCCTCGGCAAACAAACCCACGCCGGCCGCCCCTGGGACGGCATCGACCCGATCACCGTCAGCGCGCAAACCCTGGTCGGCCTGCAAACCGTGGTCAGCCGCCGCACCGACATCTCCTCATATCCCTCGGTGGTGAGCATCGGCACCATCAATGGCGGGACGCGTTACAACATCATTCCCGAATCGGTCGACATGACCGGGACAATCCGCTCCTACGACTACGGCATCCGCCAAAAACTGCACGCCGACGTCCGCCAGACCGTTGAGAAAATCGCCGAAAGCGGCGGTGCGAAAGCCGATGTGACCATCATCGAAAAATACGACCCGACCATTAACAACCCGGCGCTGACGGAAAAAATGCTGCCCACCCTGAAATGGGCCGCCAAGGACGACGTCGTGCAAGGCCCGCTGGTGGGTGGCGCGGAAGACTTTTCGTTTTTTGCCAAGGAAGCGCCGGGATTGTTTGTGTTTCTGGGCGTCACCCCGAGAGATCAAGACATGAGCAAGGCCGCCCCCAATCACAATCCCGGGTTCTTCGTGGACGAGTCGGCGTTGGTAGTCGGGGTCAGGACACTGGCTTCGTTGGCGACGGATTATTTGTATGCGAATGCGGGGGTGGGCAAATAGAGACGGGGTGACTTCGCGGACCTCTTCGCGAGCAAGCCCGCTCCCACATTTGAACCGTGTGCAGCCTGTCAAAAATGGCTGGACTGACAGGCCGCCATCGCGAGCAGGCTCACTCCTACAATTGGCTCGAGTTCATCCTCAAGAAACAGGTCGGCTGTCAGGCCGCCTTCGCGAGCAGGCTCGCTCCCACAGAAGAGCAAAACCAAACCAGAGCAAAGCAGACCGCTTTTGCTTCTCACCACTCAACACAATGAGCGTTAGCTCGAGTAAGGCTCTTGATCTTGAGCTCAGCGCCCGTCGGCAGGCTGAGCGGAGGGATTGATCCGGGCGTGGGAGCGCAGCGACCGTTTGGCGCAGCCAAACACAGCGAGAGGAGGTGCAGCGAAGCAAACCGGAGACGCTGCGCCCGGAACAATCCCGCAGCGAAGGCACCCCGAGCCCCAGCGAGCGGGCCGAACGTCAGGGCAAAGCCTTTTTGGGTACTTTTTCGGCGTCTGGAAAAAGTGCCTCGCCGTAAGGGCGAAACCATAAGAAGCCATCACCGCAGCAACGGATATTCACCCAAAACCCCAAGAACCTGGTCGGCCCAAAGGCCGCCAAGGTCAAACCACATCAACCCCTACGTGAATCGCATCGTGCCGCCAAAACTCCAGATCACAATCGATCAACCGCCCATGCTGATCATAATTGACCCGCGCAATCCGCAACCCCGGACTCCCCACCGACACCCGCAACGCCGCCGCCGCATCCACCGACAATGAAGTCGGAACAATCTCGAACCGCACCCGCCCATAGTGCAAATCGTAATGCCGCGCATACAACTCGGTAATCGACTGATTCAAATCAAACGCCAGAATCCCCGGAAAAAACTGCGGATTCAAATAGTGCTCCACATACAACACCAGTCGCCCGTCAATCCGCCGCGACCGGCAAATCTGAATCACGCTCGACAACGCCGGCAACTGCAACCACGCGCAGACCGCCGCCGAAGCCGGTTGCAACCGCGCCGAAATCACCTCCGTCGAAGGCTCGCGCCCCTGCGCACTGACCATCGCGTGGAAGTGACTGCGCTGCATCAGGTTATAGGCCAGACGCGGCGGCGAAACGAACCAGCCGCGCCGCTCCTCGCGATAAATCTGCCCCTGCGCCTCCAGCTGCAATAACGCCTCACGCACCGTGATTCGCGTCGTGCCAAACAGCTCACTGAGCTTGCGTTCGGCCGGCAACTTGCTGCCCGCTGCCAACAAGCCATGATCAAGCTGCTCCTGCAACACCTGGCCAATCGCTGTCACCGCTTTGGTTGCCTCATCACGCATCAACGTTACCTATCTGGACTAGACCAGCACTATTTCAGGGCAAGACCGACCGGTAAATGAACCGTTTTCGTCTGTTGCAAGCCTAGGCAGCGTAGATGAACAACAGATGACAAAACGGCTCAACGGTCTTGCTCACGACTTGCAATACATCGGCCAAGTCCCTTGTCTGCCGTGGCTTGAACATGGTCTACGCTTATCTGGCACCTGCCGACACCGGGCAAGCAAGAGCCCCGCAAACAGGCCCTCGACATCAAAGTGTCATCCAGCGCCCTTAAATTGGCTCAGGTATTGCTGACCTAGACCAACACAAACCGCAATCGCAGCGTTGAACACGACCAAGGAGCTTCGGAATGAAACAGCTTTTCCTGGCAACACTGTTAGGCTCGACCATTGCTATGTGCAGCGCCGCCATGGCGGCCGACACCGACCTGAAAACCCTCGAAGCCGCTGCGAAGGCGGAAGGCGCCGTCAACAGCGTCGGCATGCCCGATGACTGGGCCAACTGGAAAGGCACCTGGGCGGATCTGGCCCAAAAGTACGGCATTAAACACATCGACACCGACATGAGTTCGGCCCAGGAAATCGCCAAGTTCGCCGCCGAGAAAGACAACGCCACCGCCGACATCGGCGACGTCGGTGCCGCCTTCGGCCCGATCGCGGTCAAGCAAGGCGTGGTGCAGCCGTACAAGCCAAGCACCTGGGATCAAATCCCCGACTGGGCCAAGGACAAGGACGGCAACTGGGCGCTGGCCTACACCGGCACCATCGCTTTCATCGTCAATAAAAAGTTGCTGCACGGCTCCGAAGTACCGACCAAATGGGCCGACCTCAAGGGCGGCAAATATAAAGTCTCCATCGGCGACGTGAGCACCGCCGCCCAGGCCGCAAACGGCGTACTGGCTGCTGCTCTGGCCAACGGTGGCGACGAGAAAAACATCAAACCTGCCCTGCTGCTGTTCGCTGACATCGCCAGACAGGGTCGTCTGTCGATGGCCAACCCGACCATCGCCACCATGGAAAAAGGCGAAATCGAAGTCGGCGTGGTCTGGGACTTCAACGGCCTGAGCTACAAGGCCAAGATGGCTAACCCTGATGACTACGTGGTGCTGATCCCGTCTGACGGCTCGGTGATTTCCGGTTACACCACGATCATCAACAAGTACGCAAAAAACCCTAATGCCGCCAAGCTGACCCGCGAATACATCTTCAGCGACGCCGGCCAGACCAACCTTGCCCGCGGCAATGCCCGCCCGATCCGCGCCGAGCATCTGCAACTGCCGGAAGACGTGAAGGCCAAGCTGCTGCCGAACGAGCAGTACAAAAAAGTCACGCCGATCAAAGACGCCGATGCGTGGGAAAAGACCTCCAAAGCCCTGCCGCAGCAGTGGAACGAAGAGGTTATTGTCGAGATGAAATAAAGCGGCTGATCACCATTGCGTGATCCGCTGGAGATCCCCTGTAGGAGTGAGCCTGCTCGCGATAGCGGTAGTTCAGTCAACACTGTGTTGAATGTTCAACCGCTATCGCGAGCAGGCTCACTCCTACAAAGGGACCCGGGTTGAATCTGAAATTTCCTGTTTCGCGGAGTTTTTGCCCCTATGAAGCACAACGTCATCCTTGTCGTGCTCGACGGCCTCAACCACGAGGTTGCGCGTCACGCCATGGGGCATCTGCAGGCTTATGTTGGCGCAGGACGCGCGGCGCTCTATCAGCTGGAGTGCGAACTGCCCGCCCTGTCCCGACCGCTTTACGAATGCATTCTTACCGGCGTGCCGCCGATCGACAGCGGTATCGTCCACAACAATGTCTCGCGCCTCTCCAATCAACGCAGCATCTACCATTACGCCCGCGATGCCGGGCTGAAAACCGCCGCGGCGGCGTACCACTGGGTCAGCGAGTTGTACAACCGCTCGCCATTCGTCGCCGCACGCGATCGCCACACCGACGATCCGTCGCTGCCAATCCAGCACGGCCATTTTTACTGGAACGACCACTATCCGGATTCGCACCTGTTCGCCGACGCGGAAAACCTGCGCCTGCGCCACGCACCGAATTTCCTGCTGGTCCACCCGATGAACATCGATGATGCCGGGCACAAACACGGCCTCGACTCTGCGCAGTACCGCAACAGCGCCCGCTCGGCCGACATCATTCTTGCCGACTATCTGCACACCTGGCTCGACAGCGGCTATCAAGTGCTGGTGACCGCCGACCACGGCATGAACAACGACCGCTCGCACAACGGCCTGCTGCCAGAAGAGCGTCAGGTGCCGCTGTTCGTCCTCGGCAGTGCTTTCAGCCTGAACGCCGACGCGGCGCCGAAGCAGACCGAACTCTGCGGCTCGGTGTGCGAACTGCTCGGCGTGCCCCACGACAAACCTGTGTGCCGGGAGCTGCTCAAGTGAATTCAATGATTCGCGGCAAATGGCTCGCAGCCCTGTGTCTGGTGCCCTTCGCACTGTTCTTTATCGTCTTCGAAATCGCCCCGCTGGTCTGGGTGATGATCAACAGCCTGCAGTCGGAAGAGTTCGGCTGGGGCTTCGCCAACTTCAGCAAAATCTTCAGTTCGAAGTTTTATTTGCAGGCGATCCAGTACAGCCTCGAGATCAGTTTCTGGTCGAGCGTATTCGGCATCATCATCGCCGTGCTCGGTGCGTACTCGTTGCGTCGGGTTGACTCGAAGCTGCGCAACTTCGTGAATGCCTTTGCCAACATGACCAGCAATTTCGCCGGCGTACCTCTGGCGTTCGCCTTCATCATCCTGCTCGGTTTCAACGGCAGCATCACCATCATGCTGAAACAGTCGGGGATCATTCAGGACTTCAACCTGTACTCGAAAACCGGGCTGATCATCCTCTACACCTACTTCCAGATTCCCCTCGGCGTGCTGCTGCTCTACCCGGCTTTCGACGCCTTGCGTGAAGACTGGCGCGAGTCCGCCGCGCTGCTTGGGGCCAACGGCTGGCAGTTCTGGCGGCACATCGGCCTGCCGGTGTTGACGCCGGCCTTGCTCGGCACGTTCGTGATCCTGCTCGCAAACGCCCTCGGCGCTTACGCGACGGTTTATGCGCTGACCACCGGCAACTTCAACGTCCTGCCGATTCGTATTGCAGCGATGGTGTCCGGAGACATTTCCCTGGATCCGAACCTGGCCAGCGCCTTGGCCGTGGTGCTGGTGGCGCTGATGACCATCGTCACCGTTGTGCATCAACTGCTGCTGAAGAGGAGCTACCATGTCTCGCGCTGAATCCGGCCCGGCCGGCCTCTACCACCGCGTCGTGGTCTACCTGCTGTTCGCCATCCTGTTGCTGCCGCTGGTGGGCACGCTGATCTATTCGATCGCCAGCAGTTGGTCGGCGACCATTCTGCCCAGCGGCTTCACTTTCAAATGGTACTTGCAGCTGTGGAGCGATCCGCGCTTTCTGCACGCGTTCGGCCAGTCACTGATCGTTTGTGTCGGCGCCCTGGTGCTGTCGGTGGTGCTGATCCTGCCATTGCTGTTCGTCGTGCACTATCACTTCCCGAAACTCGATGCGCTGATGAACATCCTGATCCTGCTGCCCTTCGCGGTGCCGCCCGTGGTGTCCTCGGTGGGACTGTTGCAGCTCTACGGTTCCGGGCCGATGGCGATGGTCGGCACGCCGTGGATTCTGATCGGTTGCTACTTCACCGTGGCGCTGCCGTTCATGTACCGCGCAATCACCAACAACCTGCAAGCAATCAACCTGCGCGACTTGATGGACGCCGCGCAACTGCTCGGCGCCAGCACCTTTCAGGCTGCATTCCTGGTGGTGCTGCCCAATCTGCGCAAGGGCCTGATGGTGGCGTTGCTGCTGTCGTTCTCGTTCCTTTTTGGTGAGTTCGTGTTTGCCAACATCCTCGTCGGCACACGTTACGAAACCCTGCAGGTTTACCTGAACAACATGCGCAACAGCAGCGGTCACTTCACCAGCGCGCTGGTCATTTCGTATTTCTTTTTCGTGCTGGTCCTGACCTGGATCGCCAACATCTTGAACAAGGACAAAAGCGAATGAGCTACGTCAGCGTCCAACACCTGCAAAAAAGCTATGCGGGCACCACCGTGTTCAGCGATATCGATTGCGAAATCAACAAAGGCGAGTTCGTCACGCTGCTCGGCCCATCCGGATGCGGCAAGTCGACCCTGTTGCGGTGCATCGCCGGGCTGACGCCGGTGGATGGTGGGCAAATCCTGCTGGATGGCGTCGATATTGTGCCGTTGAGTCCGCAGAAACGCGGCATCGGCATGGTGTTTCAAAGCTATGCGCTGTTTCCCAACATGACCGTCGAACAGAACGTCGCCTTCGGCCTGCGCATGCAAAAGGTCAATACCGATGACAGCCACAAGCGCGTGGTGGAGGTATTGAAACTGGTTGAACTGCACGACTTCGCCAAACGCTACCCGCATCAATTGTCTGGCGGTCAATGCCAGCGTGTCGCCCTCGCCCGCTCGCTGGTGACCCGCCCGCGCCTGTTGCTGCTGGATGAGCCACTGTCGGCACTCGACGCGCGGATTCGTAAACACTTGCGCGAACAGATCCGCCAGATCCAGCGCGAACTCGGCCTGACAACCATTTTTGTCACCCACGATCAGGAAGAAGCGCTGACCATGTCTGACCGGATTTTCCTGATGAATCAGGGAAAGATCGTACAAAGCGGCGATGCCGAAACCCTCTATACCGCACCGGTCGATGTGTTCGCCGCCGGCTTCATTGGCAACTACAATCTGCTCGACGCCGAGGCCGCTTCCAAGCTGTTGCAGCGGCCGATCAACCACCGCATCGCCATCCGCCCGGAGGCTATCGAACTGAGCCTCAACGGCGACCTCGACGCGCAAGTACGCAGCCACAGCCTGCTCGGCAACGTCATTCGTTATCGCATCGAGGCGCGCGGCGTCGAACTGGTGGTCGATGTACTCAACCGCTCGGCCGCCGACCTGCACCCCGACGGACAGCGCCTGGCACTTTCCATCGATCCGACGGCGTTGTGCCAGGTAGCCTGAAAGCAGCTGCAAGCTTCGAGCTGCAAGCCCCAAGCTGTAGACTGCGGTGCACGTGATTTTAATTCTTGCAGCTCGAAGCTTTGAGCTTCGTAGCTGTTCTCGGAGAGAACCCGATGGCTTTGGCAATTTTTGATCTGGACGAAACGTTGATCCACGGCGACTGCTCCTCGCTCTGGAGCGAGCAAATGGTCCGCCTCGGCTGGGTCGATGGCGAATCGTTCATGCAGCGCGACAAGGAATTGATGGACGCCTACGGCCGTGGCCACCTGGCGATGGAGGACTACATGGCCTTCAGCCTTGAACCTCTGATCGGCCGCACGCCGGCAGAAATCGAGCACCTGGTTGGCCCATGGGTAGAAGATTTCATCGAACCGATCATCTTCAGCGACGCGACCAAAACCATCGCCGCGCACCGCAAGGCCGGCGACCGGATCCTGGTGATCTCGGCGTCGGGTACGCACTTGGTCAAGCCGATCGCCGAACGCCTGGGGATCGATGAGGTACTGGCCATCGAGCTGGACGTCGCCCATGGCGTGTACAGCGGTAATACCGTCGGCACCCTGACCTACCGCGAAGGCAAGATCACCCGCTTGCTGGAATGGCTGGACGCCGAAGAAGAGAACCTGGAGGGCGCGAGCTTCTATTCCGACTCACGCAATGATCTGCCGTTGTTGCTGAAAGTCGATTTCCCGCACGTGGTCAACCCGGACCCGGTGCTGCTCGAGCAGGCAGAAAAATCCGGCTGGCCAATCCATCTCTGGAAGTGACACAGATCCAATGTAGGAGTGAGCCTGCTCGCGAAAGCGGACTTTCAGCGACGAATATGTTGCCAGACATTCCGCATTCGCGAGCAAGCCCGCTCCCACAGTGGCTTTGTGTTGTCAGCTCAGGCTCTCGTCAATCACCAACACCAACTTTCCCGCCACGGTGTTACTCGCCAACTCGGCAAACGCCGCCTCGGCATCCTTCACCGCAAACGCCTTGGCCAGTTGCGGACGCAACCGGCCTTCTGCAAACAACGGCCACACCTGCTGGCCGAGATCGCTCAGCAGATCCGCCTTGAACTGATCACTGCGGCTGCGCAACGTCGAACCGAGCAGTTGCACGCGCTTGGCCAACACCTGCGCCAGATCCAGTTTCGCCTCACGCCCCCCCATCAGGCCGATCAACACCCAGCGTCCATCCAGCGCCACCAGTTTCAGATTCAGCGCCGAATAGTTGCCACCGACCGGATCGAGGATCACATCGAACGGACCTAAATCGCGCAGGCTTTCCAGATCGTCAGTGCGCAGCACACCGCCCTGCGCGCCCAACGACTCGCAGTAAGCCAGACGCTCGGCCGACCCGACGCTGACCCAGCAGGGGTTGCCAAAGGCCTTGCACAGCTGAATGGCGGCTGAACCGATTCCACTGGCGCCAGCGTGCAAGAGAACTTTCTCACCCGGTTTGAGCGCCGCAAGCTGAAACACATTCAGCCAGACTGTTGCGTAAACCTCAGGCAATGCCGCCGCCTCGATCAGCGAAACGCCTTCGGGAATCGGCAACACGTGCCGCCCGTCGACAACCACTTCCTCAGCCATGCCGCCCCCGGCCAGCAAGGCGCAAACCCGATCGCCGACCTGCCAGGACGAGCCCGCGCCGACCTCGCTGATCACCCCGGAACACTCAAGACCGAGCACTTGGCTGGCGCCTGGCGGTGGTGGATAAAGCCCCGCCTTTTGCAATAAATCGGCACGATTGAGGCCTGCTGCCGCCACGCGGATGCGGACTTGTCCTACATCGCACGTAGGACTCGGCTCTTCAACCCATGCCACTTGACCTTCAACGCCTTGCAATGCCTTCACAGTGCCTCCATAGTGAGTCTGGACTGAGCCCGAAGCGGTAGCGCCGGGCTTTTTGCATTATGCGACCGGATCTCAAAGAACCGGCGACTTCAAAGACGGCCTAATATGCGTTATCAATTGTCCCCGCGTCGAATCAGCATGAAGCATCTGCTCCCCAGCACCGCCCTCGCTCTTTTCATCGGTATCGGTCTGTTGCCGGTGTCGGGCACCACATTCGCAGCCAACAGCTGGGACAAGTTGCAGCCTGATCGCGATGAAGTCATCGCCAGCCTGAACGTCGTCGAGTTGCTCAAGCGTCACCACTACAGCAAGCCGCCGCTCGACGATGCGCGCTCGGTGATCATCTACGACAGCTACATCAAGCTGCTCGACCCGTCGCGCAGCTACTTCATGGCCAGCGACATCGCTGAATTCGACAAGTGGAAAACCCAGTTCGACGACTTCCTCAAGAGCGGCGATCTCAACGCCGGGTTCACCATCTACAAGCGCTATCTGGACCGCGTCAAGGCGCGCCTGGACTTCGCCCTTGCCGAGCTGAACAAAGGCGTCGACAAGATGGACTTCAACACCAGGGAGACCTTGCTGATCGATCGCAAGGACGCGCCGTGGCTCAAGTCCACCGCTGAACTCGACGACCTGTGGCGCAAACGCGTCAAGGACGAGGTGCTGCGCCAGAAGATCGCCGGCAAAGAGCCGAAGCAGATCCAGGAAACCCTGACCAAGCGCTACAAGAACCAGTTGGCGCGCCTGGACCAGACCCGTGCCGAAGACATCTTCCAGGCCTACATCAACACCTTCGCCATGTCCTACGATCCGCACACCAATTATCTGTCGCCGGATAACGCGGAAAACTTCGACATCAACATGAGCCTGTCCCTCGAGGGCATCGGCGCCGTGTTGCAGAGCGACAACGATCAAGTGAAGGTCGTGCGCCTGGTACCGGCAGGTCCGGCTGACAAAACCAAGCAAGTCGCCCCGGCCGACAAGATCATCGGCGTTGCCCAGGGCAACAAGGAAATGGTCGACGTGGTCGGCTGGCGTCTGGACGAAGTGGTCAAGCTGATTCGCGGCCCGAAAGGCACCGTCGTGCGCCTGGAAGTGATTCCGGCGAGCAATGCGCCGAACGACCAGACCACCAAGATCGTGCCGATCACCCGTGAAGCGGTGAAGCTCGAAGACCAGGCCGTGAAAAAGTCGATCCTCAACCTGAAACAGGACGGCAAGGACTACAAACTTGGCGTGATCGAAATCCCGGCCTTCTACCTCGACTTCAAGGCGTTCCGTGCCGGTGATCCTGACTACAAGAGCACCACGCGCGACGTCAAGAAACTGCTGACAGAACTGCAGAAAGACAAAGTCGACGGCGTGGTCATCGACCTGCGCAACAACGGCGGCGGTTCCCTGCAGGAAGCCACCGAACTGACAAGCCTGTTCATCGACAAGGGTCCGACCGTACTCGTGCGTAACGCCGACGGCCGTGTCGACGTGCTCGAAGATGAAAACCCGGGCGCCTTCTACAAAGGCCCAATGGCGCTGCTGGTCAACCGCCTGTCCGCCTCGGCTTCGGAGATCTTCGCCGGTGCCATGCAGGACTACCACCGTGCGCTGATCATCGGTGGCCAGACCTTCGGCAAAGGCACCGTGCAGACCATTCAGCCGCTGAACCATGGCGAACTGAAACTGACCCTGGCCAAGTTCTACCGGGTGTCCGGGCAGAGCACCCAGCATCAGGGCGTGCTGCCGGACATCGACTATCCATCGTTGATCGACACCAAGGAAATCGGCGAGAGCGCCCTGCCGGAAGCCATGCCGTGGGACACCATCCGCGCGGCGATCAAACCGGCGGCCGACCCGTTCAAGCCGTTCCTGGCCCAGTTGAAGTCCGAACATGACGCGCGCACCAACAAGGATGCCGAGTTCGTGTTCATCCGCGACAAACTGGCCCTGGCGCAAAAACTGATGGAAGAAAAAACCGTCAGCCTCAATGAAGCCGAACGTCGTGCCCAGCACGCCGACATCGACGCCAAGCAACTGGCAATGGAGAACATCCGTCGCAAGGCCAAAGGCGAAGAACCGCTCAAAGAGCTGAAGAAAGAAGACGAAGACGCGCTGGCCGCCGCCGAGCCGGACAAGGTCAAACCGGAAGATGATGCCTACCTGAGCGAAACCGGGCGCGTGCTGCTGGATTACCTGAAACTCAGCAACCAGGTGGCCAAGAAGTAAGTGATGGCAATTTAGTGTTGGCGATCCGCGGATCGTCATCAAACAGTCATCATTCTGTCGTGCAATAAAGGACTGGGAGCCAACGCTCCCAGTCCTTTTTTTATCGCCAGAGATCGCCATGACCACGACCGAACAGCTGAGCGCCTTGAGCTCGATCCTGACTCAAAGCGGCTTACACAGCCTGTTCCAGCCGATCATCTGCCTCTCCGAACGGCGCATCCTCGGTTACGAAGCCCTCACCCGTGGCCCGTCCAACAGCCCGTTGCACTCGCCCATTGCGCTGTTCGCCGTAGCGCGTCAGGCCGGCCGACTGAGCGAACTGGAAATCGCCTGCCGCCAAAGCGCCTGCCGCCGCTTCAACGAGCAGCAGTTACCGGGCAAGCTGTTTCTCAATGTCTCCCCGGAATCCTTACTCGAAGCGGCGCACCAACCCGGACGCACGTTGCAGTTGCTGCAGGATTTCGGTATTCCGCCAAGCCAGGTGGTGATCGAACTCACCGAGCAGACACCAATCGATGACTTTCAGTTACTGCAAACCGCCCTGCATCACTATCGGGCGATGGGCTTTTCCATTGCGCTGGACGATCTGGGCGCCGGGTATTCAAGCCTGCGCTTGTGGTCCGAGCTGCGCCCGGATTACGTGAAGATTGATCGACACTTTATCGATGGCATTCATCAGGACGCGCTGAAGCGCGAATTCGTCGGTTCGATCCTGCAAATCGCCAAGGCTTCCCGCGCGCAAGTCATTGCCGAGGGTATCGAACTGCCGGAAGAACTCGCGGTGCTGACTGAAATGGGCGTCGATCTGGTTCAGGGCTACCTGCTCGGCCGCCCTCAGGAACACCCATCCCGCGACGCTCGCGCCATGATGCCCAAACACGACAGCAGCGCCGTCGCGCTGAACGATGAAGGCAGTGACCTCAGCGCCCTGCTCAACGACCAACCGGCCGTGCAGCGCAATATTCCGACTGCCACCGTACTGGAAGCCTTCCGTCGTCAGGCCAACCTCAACTCACTCGCCGTGCTCGACGAACAAGGCCAGCCCTGCGGCATCGTCCATCGCCACTCCCTGTCGGACGCCTTGCTCAAACCGTTCGCCACCGATCTGTTCGCCCGTAAGCCGATCAGCCGCCTGATGAACGACGATTTTCTCGCCGTGGAAATGAGCCAGTCGCTGCAACAAGTCAGCCGCCTCATCACCAGCCGCGCCCGCCAGCGCATCGAAGAAGATTTCATCATCACCCTCAACGGCAGCTACCTGGGCCTCGGCCGGGTCATCGACGTACTCAAACTGATCACTGAACTGAAAATCCAGCAGGCGCGGTACGCCAATCCACTGACCTTACTGCCGGGCAACGTGCCCATTCAGCAGTGCCTGACGCGATTGCTGCAACAGGCCCGCGAATCGATCATCTGCTATGTCGACATCGACAGCTTCAAACCCTTCAACGACATCTACGGCTACGGTCGCGGCGACGAAGTCCTGCTCTGCCTCGCGCAATGCCTGAACGAGCGCGTCGACCCCACCCGCGACTTCGTCGGCCACATCGGCGGCGACGACTTCCTCCTCGTCCTCGGCCCGGAAGACTGGCGCAAACGCCTTAACCAATTGCTCGACGACTTTCAGAGCCAATGCCGCCGGTTTTATCGGCCCGAGCATCTGGAGGCAGGACGCTTTGTTGCTCCGAACCGGCAAGGGGTTCGGCAGGAGTTTCCCCTACTGTCGCTATCGATTGGTGTAGTTCACTTGCGGCCCGAAGCATGTGCAACGCTTGATGCCAGCCAACTTGCCGAGATGGCGTCGCAGGCGAAGCATCATGCGAAGGGTGTTGTGGGGTTTAGCGTTTACCTTATCGACAGTATGAATGCTCTACCTTTTACCGAAGCACTCGTTTCGGGCCATCGTTAAATTTTCGAATAAATCCGAAGCTACCATGCAGAACGATCTTCACTAGCGGCCTTTGCAAGATCCAGCTCCCAAACTTCTAGCGCCAACTTATAGATATCCAAGAAAAAACTGCGTGGATTATCTAGTGAGTCCCACTCTCCACGAGGCCAACTTGCGGCTTCGCACGGGTCGATCTCGAACAAAACCTGAAAGTCGTATGTCGGATCTTCCAGTTTTACTTTCAGGTATTCAAGTAATACCAGCCTATGCCTATAGGAGAGGTACGGCAGATTCAGACAATACTTTCTGATCAGAACCTCCCGATCACCAGACTCATTGGGGTTATAGACACCGAGTTCTACCCCTCGAGTTTCTTCTCGATCATAAACATCGAATACACCAATAAACCACATTAGCCCCGGTTCAAAAGGCTTTTTTAAGAACGGATCTTTCAACATTACTTACCCTCGGCAGGAAATCCTGTAAATGGCCTCTGTGTATTTTCCTGATCGAATTTCACTTCAAACCAATTCATACCCTCATTGAGGTTCGGATTTTGCTGATCTGCCCTATTCGGCTTATACCCACGCCCCGCCCCTGGCAGCTCCAACCTAACTATTGGGTTACGCGTTTGATCTCTCCCCGTATGCATAATTAAACCATCTTTATCCTTTGTCATCGCTTTATTCAAAGCCCCCAGATGCATCCGCCAGTTATGAAACTGCGAGCTAAGATTTCCTCTGGCACGCACCGGGACAATTCCGGTGTGAGGATCTGCGCCATTAATGCCACGCTGCCGAATGGCTCGATCGGGAATTTCCGAACTATGTTTTTTTACAGTGTGCATATCATAAAGATCTTCATATTCATGTACCCGACGCTTTGCATTCTCCTCAGCCACTTCATCAATCCTCGCCCGTCGTTCCTGCGCCGTCATTTTTGGCAGCGGGGGCGCTCCCTCTTCAACGACCACGCGACCAGCCTCGTACCGCATCGGACGTCGCGGCGCTGACGGCGGACAATTGCAGCTCAACCCCAACGGATCCACCCACCCCGTCGGATTCGGCACGTACTGGTACTGATTCAACCCACCGGCCAGCTTCACCGGATCCGGGGTCAGATACCTTCCCAACCTCGG
>NZ_JABWQS010000040.1:0-59204 GCF_014268545.1 Pseudomonas sp. SWRI81 | reverse complement strand
GTGTATCAGTCAACGTTGATGTTGTCTGACACACCGCTTTCGCGAGCAAGCCCGCTCCCACATTTGATCTCTGTCGGACAGTAGATCAGTTACAAGATACGCACCCGCAACGAACGGCCCTTGATCTTGCCGTCGTTCAAGCGCTGCAAGGCCTGCATCGCGACGGTGCGTTCCACGGCCACGAAAGCCTGGAAATCGAAGATCGCAATCTTGCCAACCTGAGCGCCGGGAATGCCGGCTTCGCCTGTCAACGCACCAAGAATGTCGCCCGGACGCACTTTGTCCTTGCGGCCGGCGCCGATGCACAGGGTGGTCATCGGCGGTTGCAGCGGTGCCAGACCCTGGGATTTCAGATTGTCGATCTGGTCCCAGTTCAGCGGCGCTTTCTGCAATTGTTCGATGGCTTGCGCACGGTGTGCTTCGGACGGCGCGACGAGGCTGATGGCAATGCCTTTCTCGCCGGCACGACCGGTACGGCCAACGCGGTGGATGTGGATTTCCGAATCGCGCGCCAGCTCGACGTTGATCACCATGTCCAGCGCATCGATGTCCAGACCACGGGCCGCAACGTCGGTGGCAACCAGTACCGAGGTGCTGCGGTTGGCAAACATCGCCAGCACCTGATCGCGATCGCGCTGTTCCAGATCGCCGTGCAGGCCGACCGCGGAAATGCCTTTGGCGGTCAGGTGATCGACGGTTTCCTGCACCTGTTGTTTGGTGAAGCAGAACGCCACGCAGGACGCCGGACGGAAATGGTGCAGGACCTTGGTCACCGCGCTCATGCGTTCTTCCGGGGAAATCTCGTAGAAGCGCTGCTCGATCTGCGTGTCGTCATGGAAGGCTTCAGCCTTGACGGTCTGCGGGTCGCGCATGAACTTCGACGCCAGTTGCTTGATGCCCACCGGGTACGTCGCGGAGAACAGCAGGGTCTGACGGCGTTCCGGGGTCTTGATGATGATGTCTTCGATGGCGTCGTAGAAACCCATGTCGAGCATGCGGTCGGCTTCGTCGAGAATCAGCGTGTTCAGGCCATCGAGTACCAGCGAACCCTTGCGCAGGTGCTGCTGAATGCGCCCCGGGGTGCCGACGATGATGTGCGCGCCGTGCTCCAGCGAAGCGATCTGCGGACCGAACGACACGCCACCGCACAGGGTCAGGACCTTGATGTTGTCTTCGGCGCGGGCCAGGCGGCGGACTTCCTTGGCGACCTGGTCGGCCAGCTCGCGGGTCGGGCAGATCACCAGCGCCTGGCAACCGAAGTAGCGCGGGTTGATCGGGTTGAGCAGACCGATGCCGAACGCGGCGGTCTTGCCGCTGCCGGTCTTGGCCTGGGCGATCAGGTCCATCCCCTTGAGGATCACCGGCAAGCTCTGCGCCTGGATCGGCGTCATCTGGGCATAACCGAGTGATTCGAGGTTAGCCAGCATGGCGGCGGACAGCGGCAGAGTATTAAAAGCGGTGGCGATGGTGGTCACGGGACTGGCCTGCAAAACAAAATGTCGCGCAGTGTAGCAGCCCCGTGACGATTTCCTCGACAGTTCTGGACGAACAGCGATTGAACCCGAGGCAGGGATTATCTGTGGCGAGGGGATTTATCCCCGCTGGGGTGCGTAGCGCCCCCCCCAAAAAAGATGAATGCGATCAGCCTGACTGGCCGAGGCGACAGCAGAAGCAGAGGGGCGCTACGCACCCCAACGGGGATAAATCCCCTCGCCACAGATAAATCCCCTCGCCACAGTAGTCCTTCACCAGCTCCAGAAGTCCTTTGGCAGAATCAGTGCTCGATGTGCTCTTCAGGACGCTTGGCGCGGCGGCCGTCTTCCTTCGACAGCTGCGAGAAAATCGTCGCGGCGAGCATGGCCATGATGCCGACTGTGACAAAGGTCAGCTGGAACGCGCCGAGTACGGTTTCCACGCCATCGTTGCCGACCTTGGCGGTGAAGCCGCCGAGCAGCGCACCGGCACACGCCACGCCGAGGCTCAGCGACAGCTGCGCCACCACCGACAGCAAGCTGTTGCCGCTGCTGGCGCTGGCATCGTCGAGGTCGATCAGGGTCACGGTGTTCATCGCCGTGAATTGCAGCGAGTTGATTGCCCCCAGCACCGCCAGCAGGCACAACAGCAGCCAGTACGGCGTCTGTTCGCTGACCAGACCCATGCTCGCCAGCATGATCCCCAGTGCCAGGGTGTTGCCGGTGAGCACGATGCGGTAGCCGAGGCGTTCGATCAGCGGTCGTGCGACCCACTTGGCAACCATCGCCGCAGCGGCCAGCGGCAACATGCTCATGCCGGCCTGGGACGGCGAATAGCCCAAGGCCACTTGCAGCAGCAACGGCACCAGAAACGGCAGGGCGCCGCTGCCCAGACGCGCGAACAGGTTGCCGAGAATGCCGACGGCGAAGGTGCGGGTCTTGAACAGCGACGGCGCGAATAGCGGATTCTCGATATGCCCGGCGCGCAACCAGTACGCCGCCAGACAGGCCATGCCGGCGAACAGCAGCAACATCACCCGCAGGTGCGGCAAGTGCAGTTCGCCGAGGCCTTCCATGGCGATGGTGATCAAGATCATCGCCGCACCGAACAGCAGAAAGCCCAGGCTATCGAAGCGTGTGCGCTCAGTGCCGCGCAGGTCGGGAATGAATTTCCACACCGCATAACAACCAATCACCCCGACCGGCAGATTGATCAGGAAGATCCAGTGCCACGTCAGGTATTCGACCATCCAGCCGCCCATGGTCGGACCGATCAGTGGGCCGAGGAGGCCGGGGATGGTGATGAAACCCATGATCCGCACCAGTTCCGAGCGCGGATAGGCGCGCAGCACTACCAGGCGCCCGACCGGCAACATCAGCGCACCGCCGAGGCCCTGAATCACCCGTGCACCGATCAGCATGCTCAGGCTGCTGGACAAGGCGCACAGCAGCGAGCCGAAGCTGAACAGCAGAATTGCGCCGAAGAAGATTTTCTTGGTGCCGAAGCGGTCGGCTATCCAGCCTGAGGCCGGGATCAACAGGGCCACGGTGAGCATGTAGGCAATGATCACGCCCTGCATGCGCAACGGGTCTTCGGCCAGATCGCTGGCCATCGCCGGCAGCGCGGTGTTGAGAATCGTCCCGTCGAGGGACTGCATGAAGAATGCAATGGCAACGACCCACGGCAACCAGCGGGCGGTGATGGCGTCGAGAGGCGGGCGGTTGGGCATGGAACCTCTGATGGGTGGTTAATCCAGATTTTTGTTCAAACATGAAACCCTGTGGCGAGGGGATTTATCCCCGCTGGGTCGCGCAGCGGCCCCAAAAAAGCGGGACTGCTGCGCAGTCCATCGGGGATAAATCCCCTCGCCACAGTTTCTATTCCAACAGTTGATCCCTGTGTGCCGGGGATCTTTGTTTTACAGCGTTAGGGTCAACCGGCTGACCAGCGCCCCCGGCAACAGCGATGACGAAGTGTTGCGCTGGCTGTAGGTACTCGCCGACAGCAGTAATTCGCGCTCCGTGGTCAACGCCTCAAGCTGCGAACCGAGCAGGCTGTAGGCGCTATCGTCGAAACGCATGGTGCTGACCGGTGCCTGGATCTCGCCGTTCTCGACCCAGAAGGTCGCGAAGCGGGTCATGCCGGTCATGCGCGCCGCCGGTTGATCCGAGTAGTTCAGGTACCATAGATTGCTGATGTACAGCCCGGTGCCCAGCTCTTTCAATATCTGTTCTTGCGACAGATCACCGGCCGCCATGTTCAACGCACTGGGCATTTCGCCGCCGCCCGCGCCGTTGGCCGCCAAACCGTATTCGGCCGCACTGCGCGAACCGACCAGTTGATCGCCGGCCTGGCCTTCGATGATCAGCCGCAGATCGCTGCGCGGATAACCTTCGGCGGAAAACGCCGGGCTTAGCGATTCACTGACCTTTTCATCCAGCGACACCAATGGGCTGAACGCCTGATCGCCGACATACAGTTTCTGCAACGGACTGCTCTTGCTGGCGATCGACTGCGCCGAGAAGCCGCCCCAACTGAGCATGCCCATGATTTCTTCCAGCGCTGCCGGTGCCAGATAGGCGCGATACTGACCTGGCGCCAAGGTGCGCAACGGACGACCAAGAAATTCAAGCTGCTCGCGTGCCTGAGCGAAACGCTTGGCGAAACCTTCGTCGCTCCAGTCGTGGCCGGCGTAGCTGGCTTTTACCGCTTCGCCGTTTTCGTGAAACAGACTGAAGTCGAAATTGAAGCTGTTGGCCTCATGCCAGCCAAACGCACCCGCCGAACTGGCGAAACCCCGGCTGATCGGGCCGGCCGCGTAAAAACCGACCAAATCCAGACCTTCAGCGGCCGCGCAGATTTGGGCCACGACATCTTCCGTGTCCGGCAGCGGATGTGCTTGTACATGCGTGCTCTGCCAGCCGTTGTGATTGAGCAGCAGATACGGATCCTGCGGCAGCAATGGCAGGGTTTCGCGCAGTTGTTGCAGGCCTTCGGCAAGACGCTGCAGATCGGCTTCCTGATCCCCGGACAAGGTGATCTGCAAGTCGGCGTGACGACCGTCGTTGATCAGTTTCAAGCCGACATTGGCCTGCTGCACCTGCCCGGCCTGGCGCACCTTGGCGTGATTGAAGCGCACGAACGCCGAGGCTTCGGCGGCGTAGCTGAGCGTGAATTGTTCCGGCTCGCGCACACTGTCGCGCAGCCAGTCGACCATGACCTTGAAGGCGTCGGACTGACGCTTGGAAATGTTCATCAGGCGTCTCCCCCAAACACATCAATGTTGCTGAATACGCAGGCCGGCGAAGCATGGCCGACGCGGATCACCTGGTTCGGTTCGCCCTTGCCGCAGTTCGGCGTGCCCAGCACCTTGACGGTGTTGGCGTCGCCGACCGCGCGCAGGCTTTTCCAGAAGTGCGCGGAAATTGCCCGGTAGTTGGGATTTTTCACCACGCCTTTAAGTTCACCCTTCTCGATCAACTGGCCCCATTCGCAGCCGAACTGGAATTTGTTGCGCGCATCGTCGATCGACCACGAACGGTTGGTGCTCATCAGAATGCCGTGTTCGATACCGGCAATCATCTGCTCCAGCGTCTGATCGCCCGGCTCGATATTGAGGTTGGCCATGCGGTCGATCGGCGGCCGGTTCCAGCCGCAGGCGCGGCTGTTGGCAACGCCGTCGAGGCCGGCGCGATACTGCGACAGCGCCCCGCCCAATGGGCGCAGCAGCAGGCCATCGCGAATCAGGAATTGTCTGCTCGCCGCGGTGCCGTCGTCGTCATGGCCGTAGCTGGCGAGTTCTTCGGGAATGCCCGGATCGAAAGTTACGTTAAGCAGCTTCGAGCCGTATTGCAGGCTGCCGAAATCGCTGGTCTTGACGAAACTGGTGCCGGCGTAATTGCGCTCGTCGCCCAAAATCCGGTCGAGTTCCAGCGGATGGCCGATGGACTCGTGGATCTGCAACATCATCTGGTCCGGCATCAACAGCAGATCGCGCGGGCCTTGCGGGGTATTGGGGGCGAGCAACAATTGCAGCGCCTGATCGGCGACTTGCGGGCCGGCACCGACCAGGCCGCAACGGCTGATCACGTCGGCGCCGCCCTGTTGGCCGAAGTTTTCACGGCCCAGGCTGCGGGTCTGGCTGTCGTTACCGTCGTAGGCGGTGACGTCGAGGCTCGGGTAGACGAAGCGCTGGGCCTGACGCAATTCGGCGCCGGCGCTGCTCAAATAAATCTGCTCGACGTGGGTAATGCCGATGCTCACCTGCCAATTGACCAGGCGCTCGTCCTTGGGCACCGAGGCGGACTCTGCACCGAGCAGTTCGAAGCATTCGCTCAGGGACGGGAAAGGCTGTTCCAGGTTGGGTGAAAAATAATCGGCGCGGTCGCTTGAGACCGGTTGCTCGCGCAGGTCGAGCAGGGCATGCGGCTTGAGCCGGCGTGCTTGCTGTTCGGCGCGTTCGAGGGCCGCTTGCAGGCCTTGCTGCGACAGGTCGTTGGTCGCGGCGTAGGCTTCGACGCCATTGACGCGCACGGTGAGCATCGCCCCTTCGTCCCGGCTCAGGCTCGGCGGTTCGGCGACATTCTTGCGCACCGACAGGTACTGCCCGGATTCGCGCGCATAGCGCAGGGAAAAGAATTCAGCGCCCGTGCGCAAGGCAGCGAAGCGCTGCTTGAGCTGGGGGTGGAAATCGAACATTCGGGAACCTCCTTGTAGGGGGAAGCGGTAGAGCGACGGCGGGGCGGGGTGAAACGGTTGCGCGAGGTCTAGAGTAGGCCTGCGTGGGGGTAGGATCAAGTGAAGAGGGGGTGTAGGAGGATTTACTGTGCAGCAGGGGATTTGTGCTGAATGGCAGGGCCTCATCGCGAGCAGGCTCACTCCTACAGTTAATCTTCAGTGTCCACAGAGTTTGTGTTCACTGGAGATCCTTGTAGGAGTGAGCCTGCTCGCGATCAGCCTTGATGCGGTGTAACTGGATTACTGAGTAACCGGGGTGATATCACGCATCGGCTTGCCCTTCACCGGCGCACCATTCGCCACGTAGTAAGCCGCATTGCTGCGCGGCAGTGGCTTGCGGCCGCGGATCTTGTCGGCGATTTTCTCGGCCATCATGATCGTCGGCGCGTTGAGGTTGCCGGTGGTGATGATCGGCATGATCGAGGCGTCGACCACGCGCAGGCTTTGCATGCCATGCACACGACCCTCGCCATCGACCACAGCCATCTCGTCGGTGCCCATCTTGCACGAGCAGGACGGGTGGAACGCGGTTTCGGCGTGCTCGCGGATAAACTTGTCGAGCTGCTCATCGGTTTGCACTTCAATGCCCGGGCTGATTTCGCGGCCACGGAACGCGTCCAGTGCCGGCTGTTGCATGATTTCCCGGGTCAGGCGGATGCCGTCGCGGAATTCCTGCCAGTCCTGCTCGGTGGCCATGTAGTTGAACAGTATGCTCGGGTGCTGGCGTGGATCCTTGGATTTGACCTGGATGCGACCACGGCTCGGCGAACGCATGGAACCCATGTGCGCCTGGAAACCGTGCTCTTTCACACCGTTGCTGCCGTTGTAGTTAATCGCCACCGGCAGGAAGTGGTACTGGATGTTCGGCCATTCGAACTCCGGGCGCGAACGGATGAAACCGCCGGCCTCGAACTGGTTGCTGGCGCCGATGCCGGTACCGTTGAACAGCCACTCGGCACCGATCGCCGGCTGGTTGTACCAGAGCAGCGACGGGTACAGCGAAACCGGTTGGGTGCAGGCATATTGCAGGTACAGCTCAAGGTGATCCTGCAGGTTTTCGCCAACGCCCGGCAGGTCGTGAACTACCGGGATGTCGAGACTTTCGAGCAGTTTCGCCGGGCCGACACCGGAGCGCTGCAGAATCTGCGGCGAGGCGATGGCGCCGGAGCACAGCAGGACTTCTTTGCGCGCCTTGGCTTCAACGCGCTCTTCGGCGTCGCCGATCAGGTAACGCACACCGACTGCGCGCTTGCCTTCAAACAGGATCTTGTCGGTCAGAGCGTGGGTGACGATGGTCAGGGTCGAACGCTGCTTGGCGATGTCGAGGTAGCCACGCGCGGTGGAAGCACGACGGCCATTCGGCGTCACGGTGCGGTCCATCGGGCCGAAGCCTTCCTGCTGGTAGCCGTTCAAATCTTCGGTGCGCGGATAGCCGGCTTGCACGCCGGCTTCGACCATGGCGTGGAACAACGGATTATTGCCGGCTTTCGGCGTGGTCACGCTGACCGGGCCGTCGCCACCGTGGTAATCGTTCGGGCCGATGTCACGGGTTTCGGCTTTGCGGAAGTACGGCAGGCAGTCGAGGTAGGACCAGTCTTCCAAGCCCGGCAGTTTCGCCCAGCCGTCGTAGTCCATGGCGTTGCCGCGGATGTAGCACATGCCGTTGATCAGCGAGGAACCGCCGAGGCCCTTGCCGCGACCGCACTCCATGCGACGGCCGTCCATGTGTGGCTCTGGATCGGTTTCGTAGGCCCAGTTGTAGCGACGGCCCTGCAGCGGGAAGGCCAGCGCGGCCGGCATTTGCGTGCGGAAATCGAGGCGGTAATCCGGACCACCGGCTTCAAGCAGCAGCACGGTGACGCCTTCGTCTTCAGTCAGACGGGTCGCCAGGGTGTTACCGGCGGAGCCGGCACCGATAATGATGTAATCGAATTCTTGGGACATTGAATGCACCCTCTTTGAAGTTGGTCAGGTCAACTGTGACCGCGCACCTGTGGCGAGGGGATTTATCCCCGTTCGGCTGCGCAGCAGTCGCAATTGCGGTGAATGAGATGTGGCCTGAGACGTTCGAGCGCAGGTGTAAGGGCTGCTTCGCAGCCCAGCGGGGATAAATCCCCTCGCCACATCAACATTCACTCGGACTTTGCTGGGTGTTAGAACACCGAGACGTAATCGCCCAGCTCGACCTGTACCGATTTGATGCGGGTGAAGTTGTTCAGCGAGCTGATTCCGTTTTCACGGCCCACGCCCGACTGCTTGTAGCCGCCGACCGGCATTTTCGCGTCGGACTCGCCCCAGGCGTTGATCCAGCAGATACCGGCTTCCAGTTGATGAATCACGCGGTGGGCGCGGTTCAGGTCTTTGGTGACGATACCGGCGGCCAGGCCGAAGTCGGTGTCGTTGGCGCGGCGGATCACTTCTTCTTCGGTTTCGTAGGAAAGGATCGCCATGACCGGGCCGAAGATTTCTTCGCGAACGATGGTCATCTCGTCGGTGCAGTCGGTGAACACGGTTGGCGCAACGAACGCGCCCTTGGCGAATTCGCCGTCGGTCAGACGACCGCCGCCGCACAGTACGCGGGCACCTTCTTCCTTACCTTTTTCGATGTAGGACAGCACGCTTTCCATGTGGGCGAAGCTGACCAGCGGGCCGAAGTTGGTGTTTTCGTCTTCCGGGTTGCCGACGCGGATGCGGGCAACGCGCTCAACGATCTTGGCTTCGAACGCGGCTTTCAGGTGCGCCGGGACGAATACGCGAGTGCCGTTGGTGCAGACCTGGCCGGAGCTGTAGAAGTTGGCCATCATCGCAGTGTCGGCGGCGCGATCGAGGTCGGCGTCGTCGCAGATGATCAGCGGCGACTTGCCGCCCAGTTCCATGGTCACGTCTTTGAGCGACGAAGCCGAGGCGCTGGCCATGACTTTCTTGCCGGTGTCGGTGCCGCCGGTGAAGGAAATTTTCTCGATGCGCGGGTGCTCGGTCAGCCAGGTGCCGACTTCACGGCCGCTGCCGGTCAGCACGTTGAACACGCCGTTCGGCACGCCGGCTTCGGTGTAGATCTCGGCCAGTTTCAGAGTAGTCAGCGAAGTGACTTCGCTTGGCTTGAAGATCATCGCGTTACCGGCGGCCAGCGCAGGTGCGGATTTCCACAGGGCGATCTGGATCGGGTAGTTCCACGCGCCGATACCGGCAACCACGCCCAGTGGCTCGCGACGGGTGTAAACGAAAGAGGTGTCACGCAGCGGGATCTGCTCGCCTTCGATGGCAGGCACCAGGCCTGCGTAGTATTCCAGCACGTCGGCGCCGGTGACGATGTCGACGTACTTGGTTTCGGAGAAGGATTTGCCGGTGTCCAGGGTTTCCAGCGCGGCCAGCTCATCGTTGCGCTCGCGCAGGATGTCGACGGCGCGACGCAGGATGCGCGAACGCTCCATGGCGGTCATCGCGGCCCAGACTTTCTGACCCTTTTCGGCGCTGACCACGGCGCGCTCGACGTCTTCCTTGGTTGCACGTTGCACCAGCGCGAGGACTTCACCGTTCGCCGGGTTGATGGCTTCGAAGGTGGCATCGCTGCCAGCGTCGGTGTACGCGCCATCGATGTAGAGTTTTTGCAGTTCGAAACGGGCCATAGTGTCCTCGCAAGTGCATTGGTGGTTGGCGTTGCCCACCGCGATCACGCTGCGGTGGAGTTCAGGGGCTGAGCGTTTTCTGTGTGCTCTAGCTCACCTGCTTGGCCAATTGGAAATCCATGTATTCGTAAGCGATCTGTTGCGCCTGCGCCGTGTCGAAAGCGTCTCCCGACAGCGCGCCGCGCAACCACAAGCCGTCAATCAACGCTGCCAGGCCTCGGGCGGCGCTGCGCGCATCTTCGAGCGGCAGCACACGGCGGAACTGGCAGCACAGGTTGGAATACAGACGGTGATCGTTGATCCGCTGCAACCTGTGCAAAGACGGCTGGTGCATGCTGGTGGCCCAGAAGGCCAGCCAGGTTTTCATTGCCGGGCCATTGACCTGGCTGGCGTCGAAGTTGCCTTCGATGATCACCTGCAGATGCGCCCGTGGGCTGTCATCTGCCAGCGCCTGACGGCGCGCGGTGACGCTCTCGCTGAGGGCGGTCATCAGGTACCGCATCGTGGCGGCGATCAGGCCGTTCTTGTCCTGAAAGTAATGACTGATGATGCCATTCGAGACACCGGCCAAACGGGCGATCAGCGCAATGCTGGCGTCCCCCATTCCGACCTGATCAACCGCCTGCAATGTGGCTTCGATCAGTTGTTGGCGGCGGATGGGTTGCATACCGACCTTGGGCATCTTGCACATCTCCTTAGGCCTTCCGACGGGCGAATGACGCCGATCGGATTGAGGGCCAGTCTATTTTGTTTTGATTGAACGTTCAATCAACAAAGAATAAGATCTGCGACAATTCGTCGCTGCCTACAGATTTTTCCTACGCGTGATGACGATAAAAACCGACACCTGAAACGGCTCGAAACCTGCGTGGTGCATGGCGCGGTTCGCGATTCGATGGACGTGTTGAAAGGGCAAGACGCTCGGGGCCAGGTTTCGGATGAACGTCCGGCATCGCTGGCCACGAAAGCGAATACGCAACGCCATTTCGGCAGGTTCGGGCTTTTTTCGGAGTGTCTTTATATCACCCGCCGGTCGGCTGCCAACTAACCGATTGATCGGGTCCCGTGTTGCCTTGTGTTCTTCTCTCGCACTGCCTGGAGCATTTGTGCCATGAGTTCTGCCTCGCTAATAAAGACCCCGCCCGAGAAGGTGACGGTCAACGGTTGGGTGTTCTACACCTCGACCGCGCTGATTCTGTTGTTGACCGCCATTTTGATCATCGCCCCGCAAGAGGCCGGCAGAATGTTGGGGATGGCCCAGGCCTGGTTGTCGCGCAGCTTCGGCTGGTACTACATGGTGGTGATCGCGGCCTACCTGGTGTTTGTGGTCGGTCTGGCGTTTTCCTCGTACGGCAAACTCAAACTGGGCAGCAAGGACGACACCCCGGATTTCAGTTACGGCGCCTGGGCGGGGATGCTGTTCTCGTCGGGCATCGGTATTTCGCTGCTGTACTTCGGCGCCTCCGAGCCGCTGGATCACTATTTCAATCCGCCAGAAGGCACGTCGGCCTCCAACATGGCCGCGCGTCAGGCGGTGCAACTGACGTTCCTGCACTGGGGCCTGCACGGCTGGGCGATCTACGCGCTGGTCGGCCTGGCCGTGGCGTACTTTGCCTATCGGCATAACCAGCCGCTGGCGTTGC
Organism: Pseudomonas sp. SWRI81; assembly: GCF_014268545.1. NCBI lineage: Bacteria > Pseudomonadati > Pseudomonadota > Gammaproteobacteria > Pseudomonadales > Pseudomonadaceae > Pseudomonas > Pseudomonas sp. SWRI81. Next base: position 47,725 of record NZ_JABWQS010000040.1, on the reverse strand, counting down.
GTTCGGCGCTGTATCCGCTGGTTGGCGAGCGTTGGGTCAAAGGCGCGGCCGGTCATGCGGTCGACGGCTTCGGCATGTTCGTGACCCTGCTGGGGCTGGTGACCAACCTGGGCATTGGCTCGCTGCAAGTGTCGTCCGGGCTGGAAAACCTGTTCGGCATGGAGCACAGCAACACCAATCTGCTGATCGTGATCATTGTCATGAGCACCGTGGCGACCATCGCTGCCGTGTCGGGCGTGGAAAACGGCATCCGTCGTCTGTCCAACCTGAACATCGTGCTGTTCAGCGGCCTGCTGATTTTCGTTCTGCTGTTCGGCCCGACCCTGCACTTGCTCAACGGCTTCGTGCAGAACATCGGCGACTACCTCAACGGCGTGGTGCTGAAGACGTTCGACCTGTACGTCTATGAAGGCGACAACGCCAAGTCTGATCGCTGGCTGGGTCTGTGGACTCTGTTCTATTGGGCGTGGTGGATTTCCTGGGCGCCATTCGTGGGCATGTTCATCGCACGGATCTCCCGTGGCCGCAGCGTGCGTGAGCTGGTCGCGGGCGTGCTGCTGATTCCACTGGGCTTCACCTTGGCTTGGCTGTCGATCTTCGGTAACTCGGCGCTGGATCTGGTGATGAACCAGGGCGCGGTGGAGCTGGGCAAGACGGCGCTGGAACAGCCGTCGATGGCGATCTATCAATTGCTGGAGCATTACCCGGCGTCGAAGATTGTCATTGGTGTGTCGATCTTCGTCGGCTTCGTGCTGTTCCTGACCCCGGCCGACTCCGGCGCGGTGATGATGGCGAATCTGTCGTGCAAGGGCGGCAACGTCGATGAAGACGCGCCGCACTGGCTGCGGATATTCTGGTCGGTGGTGATTACGCTGGTGACCATCGGCCTGTTGTTTGCCGGTAATTTCGAAGCCATGCAGACCATGGTGGTGCTGGCCGGTCTGCCGTTCTCGGTGGTGCTGATCTGCTTCATGTTCGGCTTGCACAAGGCGATGCGCCAGGACGTGCAGATTGAACAGGAGCAAGCGCAACTGGCCGAGCGCGGACGTCGCGGATTCAGCGAGCGTTTGACGCAGCTGGATCTGCAGCCGAGCCAATCGGTGGTGCAGCGCTTTATGGACAAACATGTGACCCCGGCACTGGAAGATGCAGCCGCGCAATTGCGCAATCAGGGGATTGAAGTGCAGACGCTGTTGGGCAAAGCCAAGCGCTGCATGGGCGTACGGGTCGAGATGGAAGAGGGCAACCCTTTCGTTTACGAAGTGAGCCTGGAGGGCTATCTGGCGACCCCGACCGAATCGGCGCAATCGGATGAGGCTCGTCAGCGTTATTACCGGGCCGAGGTGTATCTGCACAACGGTAGCCAGGATTACGACTTGATGGGCTTCACCCCGGAGCAGATCACCCGGGATGTGCTGGATCAGTTCGAGAGCCATCGGCAGCTTCTTGGCCGGGTGTATAGCTAAGCCTTGAGATTCAGCGATGCAGTCAGCTGCACCGCTGAACCATTGTGGCGAGGGGATTTATCCCCGTTGGGCTGCGAAGCAGTCCTGAAACCGTCAAACGCGGTTTTATTGAATTACCGCGATTGACGACTTGGGGCCGCTTCGCGACCCATCGGGGATAAATCCCCTCGCCACAGGTTCTTTGTTTACAGCTAGATATCTGCACTAACAAAAACGCCGCGAGAGTCTCGCGGCGTTTTTGTGTCTGGGATTCCTACCCCAGATTCTTGCCCAACAACGCATGATACAACTCGCTGTCCCCAAGGATTCCGACCACATGATTGTCATCGTGCAGCACCAGCTTGTTGCCGGTCTGATAACGGATCTGCAGTGCGTCACGCATGCCGATGTTCGAGTCCACCAGCGTCGGCTTGCGCTCCAGGCCTTCCACGGCCTGGCCCGGTGCCCAGTTCTGCAGGTTCAGCACCGAACCGTTCTGCCGCGCGCCCTTGATGGTGTTGCCTTCGGCCAGGTCCAGCCACGAATCGCCGCCCGGATCGAGGCACACCGAGCCGTTGATGCGTTTGCACTTGTCCAGCGTACGCATCAGGCTGCGCCCGCAGAGCACGTTGAGCGGGTTGGTGTGGGCGACGAAGGTGCGTACATAGTCGTCCGCCGGGTTGAGCACGATTTCTTCCGGCACGCTGTACTGGATGATCCGGCCGTCTTTCATGATCGCGATGCGGCTACCCAATTTGAGCGCCTCGTCGAGGTCGTGGCTTACAAACACGATGGTCTTGCTCAGCTTGCGTTGCAGCTCCAGCAGTTCGTCCTGCAGGCCTTGGCGGATCAGCGGGTCAAGGGCCGAGAACGGTTCGTCCATCAGCAGGATGTCGGCGTCCATCGCCAGCGCGCGGGCGAGGCCGACGCGCTGCTGCATGCCGCCGGAGAGTTCGTCGGGCTTCTTGTTGCGCCATTGCGTGAGGCCGACCAGTTCGAGTTTTTCATCGACCAGTTTCTTGCGTTCCTTCTCCGGTCGGCCCTGCATTTCCAGACCGAAACTGATGTTCTCGCGCACCGTCAGCCAGGGCATCAGGGCAAACTTCTGGAACACCATGGCAATGCGCTTGGTGCGCATCATTTTCAGTTCCGCCGGGGTGCACGAAGCGATGTCGATCTGGCGGTTTTCATGCTCGACGAACAGCTTGCCGCGGCTCACGGTGTTGAGGCCGTTGATGCAGCGCAGCAGGCTCGACTTGCCTGAGCCGGACAGGCCCATCAGCACGCAGATTTCGCCCTTGTTGATGTCCAGCGTGGCTTTTTCCACGCCGACGATCTGGCCGGTCTTCTTCAGGATCTCGTTGCGGGTCATGCCTTGGTCGAGCAGCTTGAGCGCCTCGCGTGGATCCCTGGAAAAGATTACGTCGACGTCTTCGAAGCGAATAATGCTCATGCGTCACCCCCTACTTTAGCGTCGGGTTGTTTGCAGATACGGTCGAGCATGATCGCCAGCAGTACGATTGCCAGGCCTGCTTCGAAGCCCAGCGCAATATCAGCAGTGTTCAGTGCGTTGACCACCGGTTTGCCAAGTCCGTCGGCGCCGACCAGTGCCGCGATCACCACCATCGACAGCGACAGCATGATGCACTGGGTGATGCCGGCCGCGATGCTCGGCATGGCGTGCGGCAGTTCGATCCGTGAGAGCAGTTGGCGACGCGAGCAGCCGAAGGCCTTGCCGGCGTCCATCAGTTCTTGCGGGACATCGCGGATGCCCAGGTAGGTCAGGCGGATCGGCGCCGCGATGGCGAAGACCACCGTCGAGATCAGGCCTGGCACCACACCCAGCCCGAAGAGGGTCAGGGTAGGAATGAGGTAAACGAAGGTCGGTACGGTCTGCATCAGATCGAGTACCGGCCGCATCATGGTGTAGAACATCGGTTTGTGCGCGGCGATGATGCCCAGCGGCACGCCAATCAACACGCAGACCAGGGTCGCGAACAGCACCTGGGCGAGGGTTTCCATGGTTTCCTGCCAGTAACCCAGGTTGAGGATGAGCAGGAACGAGGCCACCACGAACGCAGTCAGGCCCCATTTGCGCTGGATCATGTGAGCGAGTAGCGCGATCAGGCCAATCAAGACCAGTGGGTTGAACCAGGTCAGCGCAAACGTCACGCCGTGGATCATCGTTTCCAGTGTCACGGCGATTGCGTCGAAGGTGTTGGCGCCGTGTTGCGTCAACCATTCGACGAAGCCCGCGATGTACTGGCCTAAAGGTATTTTCTGATCAATCAGCATGGTAGTGAACGTCCGCATGCAAGGAAATTAACAGCCCGGGCAGGCACGCCTGCCCGGCATAAGCGGTGCCTCTGGAATCAAGGCGCGAGCTTGGCTTTCACGGCCTCCAGGCCAGGTTTACCGTCAATGGTGGTCACGCCAGCGAGCCAGGTTTCGAGCACCTGTGGATTCTTTTTCAGCCAGGCCTTGGCGGCCGCGTCAGGCTTCATTTTGTCGTCAAGGATGTTGCCCATCAGTTCACTTTCCATGTCGACGGTGAACTCCAGGTTTTTCAGCAACTGACCGACATTGCTGCATTCGGTGGCGTAGCCCTTGCGGGTGTTGGTGGCCACGGTGGCGGCACCGAAGTCGGGACCGAAGAAATCGTCGCCGCCGGTCAGGTATTGGATCTTGAAACGCTTGTTCATCGGGTGCGGCGCCCAGCCGAGGAAGACCACGGCGGTGTCGCGTTTCTGTGCACGGTCGACCTGCGAGAGCATGCCGGCCTCGGAGGATTCGACGACTTTGAAACCGGCGTCCTTCAGGCCAAAGGCGTTCTTGTCGATCATGCTCTGGATCAGGCGGTTGCCGTCGTTGCCCGGCTCGATGCCATAGATCTTGCCGTCGAGTTCTTTCTTGAATTTGGCGATGTCGGCGAAGTCATGCAGGCCTTTGTCGTACAGCGCTTGCGGCACGGCCAAGGTGTATTTGGCGCCCTTGAGGTTGGTGCGCACGGTTTCCACGGTGCCGGCGTCACGGTAGGCCTTGATGTCGTTCTCCATGGTCGGCATCCAGTTGCCGAGAAACACGTCCATGTTCTTGCCATCGGCCAGCGACTTGTAGGTCACGGGCACCGAGATCATGGTGGTCTTGGTCTTATAGCCGAGGGCATTGAGCACCACGGAGGTGGTGGCGGTGGTCGCGGTGATGTCGGTCCAGCCGACATCGGAGAAGTTAACGAGGCTGCACTGTGCCGGTTCTGCGGCTTGCGCCAGTAACGGCAGACTCAGCAGGGCGGCCAACAACAACGACGGGGAACCTTTCATGGATGGACTCCTTGGTGTTTTTTTTGGCAGTGTTCCGACTGTGGACCACCGCACTTATAGGTTGCGGTTGGGTGGCGTTCTGGAGACAGCTGTACCGCAGCGCCTTGCAATCGAGTCATCCCGATCATGTACCAGTGAAAATCTGACGCCTACAGGGAGGGTCGTATCCAGTACAGGGATGGTCGCTTCCAGTGTCGGTGACGTCGCTTACAGCTTTTTTCCGCCCCCGATGATCTTCTGAACTGCATAAAAACGGCGCATTTGCGGGGCGAAAACACTACGGCGCTGGTGGACATGAGTGCGTCGGTGTCAGACGCCGCACGAGCCGGCAAAAGCCCGATGATGCGGGCATTCGGCGGATCGCAGCTTGAGCGTAGCAGCTCCGCCAGCGGGTGCTTTTCACATCCGGACCGGCATCTTCAGGAGCTTCGCAGCAATGGCTATCAGCGTTTTCGACCTGTTCAAAATCGGCATCGGCCCCTCCAGTTCCCACACCGTCGGCCCGATGCGCGCCGCCGCATTGTTCGTCGAGTCGCTACGCGGCAAGCATCAGTTGGAGCAGGTGCGGCGCATCGAGGTGCAGTTGTTCGGTTCGCTGTCGGCCACCGGCATCGGCCACGGCAGCGACAACGCCGTCATCATGGGTCTGATGGGCGAATGGCCGGACGCAATCGATCCGTTGCAAATCGGCCCGCGCATTCAGGCACTGCGCGAAACCCACACGCTGTTACTTGATGGTCGCTTGTCGGTGCCGTTCGTCTGGGCGCGCGACATGCGCCTGATCGACGAAAACCTGCCGTTCCATCCCAATGCCATGACTCTGGTTGCCGAAGGTGAATCCGGTGAGCTGCACCGCGACACCTATTATTCGGTCGGCGGCGGCTTTGTCGTTGATGAGGCGCAAGCCAGCAGCGGCGTGGTCGATCTGGATCGCACCGAATTGCCTTACGACTTTTCCAGTGCGGTCGAGCTGCTCGACCTGTGCAAGAAGAACAATCTGCGCGTCGCCGAACTGATGATGGCCAACGAAAAGGTCTGGCGCAGCGAAGAAGAAATCCGCGCCGGGCTGATGAAGCTGTGGCGGGCCATGCAGGACTGTGTCGAGCAGGGCCTCAAACACGAAGGCATCCTCCCCGGCGGTTTGAACGTGCGGCGGCGCGCGGCGAAGTTGCACCGCAGCCTGCAGGAGTTGGGCAAGCCCAATGTGATCGGCTCAACCCTCAGCGCGATGGAGTGGGTCAACCTGTTCGCCCTCGCGGTCAACGAAGAGAACGCGGCGGGCGGGCGCATGGTCACGGCACCGACCAATGGCGCAGCGGGGATCATCCCGGCGGTGTTGCACTACTTTATGAAGTTCAGCGAAGCGGTCACGGACGCCAACGTCGTCGACTATTTCCTCGGCGCGGCGGCGGTCGGGATTCTGTGCAAGAAGAACGCTTCGATCTCCGGTGCCGAAGTCGGTTGCCAGGGCGAAGTCGGTTCGGCTTGCGCCATGGCGGCGGCGGGGCTGGCGGAGATTCTCGGGGCTACGCCGGAGCAGTTATGCAACGCGGCGGAGATTGGCCTGGAACACAATCTTGGTTTGACCTGCGACCCGGTCGGTGGCCTGGTGCAAGTGCCATGCATTGAGCGCAATGCAATCGCGGCAGTGAAAGCGATCAACGCGGCGCAAATGGCCCTGCGTGGCGACGGTCAGCACTTTATCTCGCTGGACCGGGTGATCCGCACCATGCGCGACACCGGCGCGGATATGCATGACAAATATAAAGAGACCTCCCGGGGTGGATTGGCGGTCAGCGCCGTTGAATGCTGAAACCGAGTTGTCTCTGTTCGCGAGCAGGCTCACTCCTACAATTTGAAATGCGTTCCCCTGTAGGAGTGAGCCTGCTCGCGATGAGGCAAGACCAGTCAAAACTGCTCACCAAACGAACACCACAACCCAGCCACGCCACCTTTTGGCGCGTCGCAATCAGACAAGAGTCGGTGTCGGTCGTGACTGCTGAGTCGCTACTTGACCGTCCATCGCCCGTGCTTGCGGTGACACTCTGTCTGAATCGCGCGCAGGCCCGTTCCCACAAGTGCTACCGATCTGCTCACAGACTGCGCAGCAGGCCCCTGGCAGCGCTTGATGGCACTTCGAAATGCCCTGTTCCGAGGTCTCGAATAGACACGTCGCGAGGTCGTTTTCAGGAGTTATTGAACGCCCATCCAATTTTAGGCATGGCAATTGCTCTGTCATAACAAAGCCCGTCTCCCAGTGAGTACGCCGGCAATAACAAGAGCCTCCGCCTGAGGCCATCACCCGCTTTGTGTGAGGAGATACCGCGATGACGTCGTTCAACTCCGGGGCCCAACCCCAGAACCGTGCGCCTCAATCCATCGGCTTTCTGCTGCTGGACAATTTCACGCTGATTTCTCTGGCGTCCGCAGTAGAACCACTGCGCATGGCCAACCAGTTGTCCGGTCGCGAGCTTTATCGCTGGAGCACCCTCACCGTCGATGGCGGTCAGGTGTGGGCCAGTGACGGTCTGCAAATCACCCCTGACGCCTCCATGCACAAAGCGCCGCCGCTGGACACCGTGATCGTCTGCGGCGGCATCGGCATCCAGCGCACCGTGACCCGTGAACACGTCTCGTGGCTGCAAAGCCAGGCGCGTCAGTCCAAGCGTCTCGGTGCGGTGTGCACCGGCAGTTGGGCGCTGGCCTGCGCCGGTCTGCTCGACGGTTTCGATTGCAGCGTGCACTGGGAATGTCTGGCGGCGATGCAGGAAGCCTTCCCGCGGGTGGCGATGAGCACACGCCTGTTCACCCTCGACCGCAACCGTTTCACTAGCTCCGGCGGCACCGCGCCGCTGGACATGATGCTGCACCTGATCAGCCGCGATCACGGTCGTGAACTGTCGGCGGCGATCTCGGAAATGTTCGTCTACGAGCGCATCCGCAACGAGCAGGATCACCAGCGCGTGCCGCTCAAGCACATGCTTGGCACCAACCAGCCGAAGTTGCAGGAAATCGTCGCGCTGATGGAGGCCAACCTGGAAGAGCCGATCGACCTGGACGAACTGGCGGTCTACGTCGCGGTGTCGCGCCGCCAGCTGGAGCGGCTGTTCCAGAAATATCTGCACTGCTCGCCGTCGCGCTATTACCTCAAGCTACGCCTGATCCGCGCCCGGCAACTGCTCAAGCAGACGCCGATGTCGATCATCGAAGTGGCCTCGGTATGTGGTTTCGTCTCCACGCCGCACTTCTCCAAGTGCTACCGCGAATACTTCGGCATCCCGCCGCGTGACGAACGCGTGGGCTCCAACACCACCCAGCAAGTGGCGATGCTGCCGCTGCCGCAGGCCATCGTGATGTCGCCGCTGTCGGGGCCGATGTCGGCGCTGAGTCAGGCGCGCAATGAGTCCACTTTTGCCAGTGTAAGGCTGTAGACCGAGTCATCGTTCTTCGCGAGCAGGCTCGCTCCCACATTCAACCGCGATCCTTCATGAGACTGCGATCTAATGTGGGAGCGGGCTTGCTCGCGAATGGGTCTTCAGGCGCGGTGGGACTGTTGGTAATCCGCCAGGGCCGGCAGCAATTGCTTGTCGATCGCCTGGCGCACCGCCGGCTGGATACTGGCGCCGCTGGTGTACATGTCCTTGACCATCTTGCGCAGTTCAAACGCGCGAACATTATCCAGACCACGCACAGCGCACTCACAGGCCTGATCGGCCGTGGTGCCGCTCGGCACCTGAATGCCCAAGGCCTTGAGCTGGCCCAGCAGATCTTCCTGGTCAATCAAATCGGCGTACATCATCACGCAAATCCTTCTGTGGCAACGGAGGTCTTGGATCGATTCTGGTAGCCACGGCCGGGCGCGGCAAGGGCGATTTGTCGCAGTGGCTATGACGACTATGAACAGGTCGTTTTCGGCTAACTGAGCCGCTTGGCGAGTGGGCACACTGGCTCCAGCTCGCTTCACGAAGGTTTGGTCACCCTCGCCTGGGCAGCTCCTCGACAGTACCCTCCTCAGCTCCGATCCTGTCACGGCTTGATCGGGGTTTTTTTTGCCTGTGAATCAGCCAGAGATTTGTTGTTCCCGCTGACGCTTTCGCGAGCAGGCTCGCCCCACTTTGGAATGCGTTCCCCTGTGGGAGCGAGCCTGACTCCGGGCGGCGTTCCGACGAAGAACGATGACGCGGTCTAACGTTGCAACACCAGAATCCGCGACAACAACTCATCCCGGTCGACATAGCAGCCCTGAAAATGCCGCGCCCCGGTCGCCGGATCGAACGCATTGCGCGCATGCAGTGTGCGGCGATTATCGAAGCACCACAGCTCGCCCGGATTGAGCCGCTGCATCAGACGAAACCGCGGCTCGCGCGTCATCGCCATAAACCGCCGATAGGCCCGATACAGGCGTGGCATCTGCTCTACCGAGGTATCGAACGCGCCGCGCAGAAAGTTCGCCATGCGAATCTCCGCGACCCGGCCCAGCGCATCCAGCGCAATGATCGGCGCCAGACAGCGGTAGTCGCTGTGCCGATCCTTGTTGCGAAATTCCACGGGGATTTCACAGAGCGCCTGAAACGAGGCTGGGTCTTCACTGCGCAACGCATCGGCAATCGCAAAACCGTCGACGAAAATACTTTCGCCACCTTCGGCGTCATTGACCAGGCAATGCAAAAACTGCAGTCCCGGTTGCAACTCGCGAGTCGGCAAATCCGTGTGCAAGGGCAGGTTGAAAGCGGTATAGGCATTGCTGTCGGCATCGGCTTTGGATTGCACGTTGAACAGCACGCCGAAATTGCTTTCGCGGATGAACGAGATGCGTTGGGCGATGAGTTTCAGCGAGCCGGGTGCGGTGGGCACGCCGCGCACCTGGGTCAGGCCGATGTCACGCACGGCAATCAGCCATTGCAGCAAGGCCGCCGGGTCTTCCATCAACGCCGTGTACTCGAACACCGGCAACTGCAAATCGCTGCGCCATAAATGGCTTTGCGGTTGGCCGGCCAGGCGTTCGGCGCGCGATTGATCGTCATAGGCATGCGCCCGCAGCCAGCCCGGGTCGAAACGGCTACGGTGGCCGTCGTGCCAGTCGAGGCACAGGCAACCCTCGGCATCGATGTGCGCGGCAGTCGGTTGCAGATCGTCGGGCGCATCGACAATTTCGAAGACCTGCTCGCGGGTGACGCTGTAGACGCACTGTTGGCACGGGCAGTTGTCCCGTAGCCAGACATGGTGGAACGGGCTGATGCGCCCGTCCGCCCATTCGACGGCAACGCGATCGGCCAGGGTCTGCACGCTACCGAGCGCGCTGATCAACGGATAAGTACGAAAATCGGCAACAACGGCAGCGGTGTTCATGGCGGCTCCTTGGCGATGGGTGGATTTACCGGGCGGGTGGCAGGGCGATGACGCGACCGAGGTAAGCGGGGGCGGGCAGGTCGGTTTGATCGGCGACGATAGCTTGCAGGCGATGCAGCGTGTCGGGGCTGAACGGCGCCGAGCGCGGTCCCGCGAGGTCGACATGCAGAAGCATTTGCTCGTTGCCAGCCAGTTCCTGCTCGTCCCCGACCTTGTGCAGGCTGTGATAGAGATGCAGGCGTTTGCTGTCGTGACCGATGATCTGCGTACGCACTTCGACCTCGGTGTCGAGCTTCACTTCGTGCAGGTAGTTGAGGTGCAGTTCGAGGGTGAACAGCGAATGGCCGCTGGCTTCGCGGTTGTTGCTGTCCATGCCGAGGCGATCCATCAAGGCGTCGGTGGCGTAGCTGAAAATCAGCAGGTAGAAGGCGTCGCGCAGGTGGCCGTTGTAGTCGACCCAGTCGGGGATGATTCTGGTCTGGTAGGTGGTGAGGCTGGGCATAGCACGGCTCCGATGTTGATATTGGCTGGACTGCCGCTTTCGCGAGCAAGCCCGCTCCCACATTGGTTTCGTGCACGACGCAGATCCCATGTGGGAGCGGGCTTGCTCGCGAAGAGGCCAGACCTGCTGACTTGTTACTCGCTGAAACTCATCCCATGCTTTTCCTTGGTGGTCTTCACCGCTTCAAGCACCGCCAGCAGGCAGTCATCACGATAGCGCTCCAGCGCCGAAATGCTGTGCCGACCGAGCTGATCAGTGGTGCCATCGACCACGTCATCAATCAGCTTGTCAGTCAGTTCCGGCGCCGGCAGATAGGTCCACGGCAACTGCAACGCCGGGCCGAACTGCGACATGAAGTGGCGCATGCCGGCATCGCCGCCCGCCAGGGTGTAAGTCAGGAATGTGCCCATGAACGACCAGCGCAAACCGGCGCCAAAGCGGATCGCATCGTCGATCTCGCCGGTGGTCGCCACGCCGTCGTTGACCAAGTGCAGCGCCTCGCGCCACAGCGCTTCAAGCAAGCGGTCGGCAATAAATCCGGGCACTTCCTTGCGCACATGCAGCGGGCGCATGCCGAGGGATTCGTAGACTTGCATGGCCGCCTGGATCGCCTCGGGCGCGGTGTGCTTGCCGCCGACCACTTCCACCAGTGGCAACAGGTAAACCGGGTTGAACGGGTGCCCGACCACGCAGCGTTCCGGGTGCGTCGAACTTTCGTAGAACTCGCTGGGCAGCAGGCCCGAGGTGCTCGATCCGATCAGCGCGTCAGGTTTGGCCGATGCGCTGATTTTGCTGTGCAGGTCCAGTTTCAGCTCCAGCCGCTCCGGGGCGCTTTCCTGAATGAAGTCGGCATCACGCACGCATTCCTCGATGGTCGCGACAAAGCGCAGGCGATCCGGTGAGGCGCCCGGCGCCAGACCGTTTTTCTCCAGCGCACCCCAGGCATTCGCGACGCGTTTGCGCAGCGCCGCTTCGGCTCCCGGCGCCGGGTCCCAGGCGACCACATCCAGACCATGGGCGAGGGCACGAGCGACCCAGCCGCTGCCGATGACACCGCTGCCGAGGGCGGCGAAGGTTTTGATTTCAGTGATAAAGCGCATGATGATTTCCTGAGAGAGTTCGGTGATACCTGTGGAAACTCTGTTCTCGTGGCGAGGGGATTTATCCCCGATCGGCTGCGAAGCAGTCGTAAAACCAGCGCTCTCGGTCTATCTGATGCCCCGGGTTGTCAGGTTTTGGGGCGGCTTCGCCACCCATCGGGGATAAATCCCCTCACCACAAAATTTATGTTCACAGGGAGAAAGGGTGAGGTTCAGCCGCGCTGGGTCAGGCCCATTTTCTGGCGGCCTTCTGCGGGCGTGAGTACGCGGGCACCCAGTCGGCTGAGGATTTGCGCGGCGCGTTCAACCAATTGGCCGTTGGTCGCCAGTACGCCTTTGTCCAGCCACAGGTTGTCCTCCAGCCCGACCCGCACGTTGCCGCCCAGCAACACCGCTTGCGCGGCCATCGGCATCTGCATGCGGCCGATGCCGAAACCGGCCCACACCGCGTCGGCCGGCAGGTTGTCGACCATGGCTTTCATGGTGGTGGTGTCGGCCGGCGCACCCCACGGGATGCCCAGGCATAGCTGGAACAGCGGGTTGTCGAGCAAGCCTTCCTTGATCAACTGCTTGGCGAACCACAGGTGACCAGTGTCGAAAATTTCCAGCTCGGCCTTCACGCCCAACTCGGTGATGCGTTTGGCCCCAGCGCGCAGTTGCGCTGGCGTGGAGACGTAAATGGTGTCGCCATCGCCAAAATTCAGCGTGCCGCAATCGAGGGTGCAGATTTCCGGCAGCAGTTCTTCCACGTGGGCCAGACGAGTCAGCGGGCCGACCAGATCGGTGTTCGGGCCGAATTCCATCGGGCTCTCCCCCGCGCCGATTTCCAGGTCGCCGCCCATGCCGGCGGTGAGGTTGACGATGATGTCGACGTCGGCTTCGCGGATGCGCTCCATCACTTCGCGGTACAACGCCACGTCGCGGCTGAACTTGCCGGTCTGCGGGTCGCGCACATGGCAGTGCACAACGGTGGCGCCGGCCCTGGCCGCTTCCACGGCGGCCGCGGCGATCTGTTTCGGGGTGACCGGCACGTGTGGACTTTTGGCGGTCGTGTCGCCAGCACCGGTAAGTGCGCAGGTGATGATGACGTCGTGGTTCATGGTGCGTTTCCTTCAGGCGTGATGGGTCTGTCCGCAGCCCATGCGGGGCTGCGAAGCGTCGATTCGGTGTGAGTTACTTGCTGGTCAGTTGCAGATTTTCAGCGGCCGGTTTGCCATCGAAAGTCGTTACACCTTCGAGCCAGCGCTGCTTGTCTTCGGGGTGATCCTTGAGCCACTGCTTCGCCGACTCGAAGGCATCCTTGTGATCAAGCAACGGCTGCATCATTCGGCTCTCGGATTCGGCGGTGAAGGTCAGGTTGCTCAGCAGGCGACCGATGTTCGGGCATTGCTCGGCGTACTTCGGTGCAGTGACCGTCCACACCGTGGCCATGCCTTCGTTCGGGCCAAGCGCATCTTCGCTGCCGGTCAGATAGGTCATCTGCACGTTGACGTTCATCGGGTGCGGCGCCCAGCCGAAGAACACCACGGCTTCCTTGCGGCGCACCGCGCGATCGACGGCGGCGAGCATGCCTGCCTCGCTCGACTCGACGAGCTGAAATTTGCCCAGACCGAACTGGTTCTTGGCGATCATCGCCTTGATCTGCGTGTTGGCGCCCGAGCCAGGCTCGATGCCATAGATCTTGCCGCCCAGTTCCTTCTGGAATTTGGCGATGTCGGCGAAAGTTTTCAGGCCCTTGTCGGCCAGATAGGTCGGCACGGCGAGGGTGGCGCGAGCATCCTTGAGGTTTGGTGCCTCGAGTACCTTGACTTGATTGGCCTCGACGAACGGAGTGATGGTCTGCGTCATCAGCGGGTTCCAGTAACCGAGGAACAGGTCCAGGCGCTGATCGCGAATCCCGGCGAAGATGATCTGCTGGGAGGCGCTGGTCTGTTTGGTGCTGTAGCCGAGGCCGTCGAGCAGGACCTTGGTCATGGCACTGGTGGCGATCACGTCAGTCCAGTTGACCACGCCCATGCGTACGTTCTTGCACGATGCAGGTTCGGCGGCCATGACGCCGGCGCTGAAGAAAGCGGTACCGCTGAGTGCCAGAACGCAGCTGCTGATCAGTCGTTTCATGTCGGGTTCCTCGGCAGTTCGATTATTGTGGTTTCCGGCATCTGCGCACCGGTGATGCCAAGTTACGCAGCTACGGGCCGGTGAAAACGCACTGCGGCGACGGGCATTTGCACTGTAGCGACCTGCACGCTTGAACGGCGCCGACAATCGGCGTATCAACGAGCCACGCGTCCGCCAACCGAGTGCGTCCATGTCCCAGGATTTCTACTTTTTGCTGATGCCGGGGTTCTCCGCCATCGGCTTCATCTCCGCGATCGAACCGCTGCGCGTGGCCAACCGCTTTCGCGGCGAGTTGTACCGCTGGCATGTACTCAGCGCCGATGGCGGCGCGGTGCTGGCGAGCAACGGCATGTCGGTCAACGCCGACGCGGCGCTGGAGCCGCTGAAGAAAGGCGCGACGTTGCTGGTGGTGGCCGGGTTCGAACCGCTGAAATTCATGACGCCGGCGCTGGAGCAGTGGTTGCGCCGGCTGGACAAGGAAGGCGTGACCCTCGGCGCCATCGACACCGGCAGCTTCGTCCTCGCCGAAGCGGGCTTGCTCGATGGGCATCGCCTGACCCTGCACTGGGAAGCTATTGACGCGTTCAAGGAATCTTATCCACAGCTCAGCGTGACCCAGGAGCTGTTCGAGATCGACCGGCGGCGGATCACCTCGGCCGGTGGCACGGCGTCGATTGACTTGATGCTCGACCTGATCGCCCAGGCCCACGGCCCGCAACTGGCGATTCAGGTCAGCGAGCAGTTCGTGCTGGGGCGCATTCGCCCGCGCAAGGATCACCAGCGCATGGAAGTCGCCACGCGTTACGGCATCAGCAACAAGAAACTGGTGCAGGTGATCGGCGAGATGGAACAGCACAGCGAACCGCCGCTGACCACGCTGCAACTGGCGGAATCGATCAAAGTGACGCGACGGCAACTGGAGCGTTTGTTCCGGCTGCATCTGAACGATACGCCGAGCAACTTCTATCTGCGGTTAAGGCTTGAGAAGGCGCGGCAATTGCTGCGCCAGACCGATATGAGCGTGCTCGAAGTCAGCATCGCCTGCGGCTTTGAATCACCGTCGTATTTCACCCGCAGCTATCGCGCCCGCTTCGCCCGCTGCCCCCGGGAAGACCGGCGTACCGCACAGGCCTGAATGGATGTAGGAGTGAGCCTGCTCGCGATAGCGGTCTATCGGCTGACATGTGCGGGACTGAACCACCGCTATCGCGAGCAGGCTCACTCCTACAATAATGCGATCAGCGTTATTTTTTCACCAACGCCGAACACGCCGCCTTGTAAGCCTCATGCTGATACTTGTTCAACGTCCCCGGCAGCTCGAAATTATGCTTCTTGGCCTGCGCATTGATCGTCTGCGGCGACAACAGCGTCACCTCACAACCATCAAGCAGTTGAAACACGCCCTCGATCTTGAACGTCGTCGGCCCACCGGCAAACTCACCCTTTTTGCTGCGCTTCTTGATCGCAATCCGGTCCACCGAATTCTCCCGCACAAACGACGCCACCTGCGCCGCGAACCGCCGCACGTTCGCCGCCTCGTCATCGTCTTCAAGCGCAATCTTTTTCGTCGCGAGAGGGAGGTGGCTCAACCTCGAACCGTCGAGCGCAGCCACAGCGATGATCGCTTCGCTGCCTTTGATTTCAATGCCGCAGATGTTCATGGGAGTTCCTTTGAATAAAGAGGGCAGCCTACAGCTCGAGCTGACTGGCTGTGATGCCGAACGCGGCGGCGATTTTCTCGCGGGTGGCCTTGCGGGGCTTGGCGACTGTTTCCTGCTGGGCAAACGCCGGTTGCGAGATGCCCATGCGCTTGGCGACTTCTTCCTGAGTCAGGTTGAGATGTTCGCGCCAGGCACGGATCGGTGTTGCCCCATCGACCATCCGACTGACGACCTCGTGGGGAGTCAGGTCGGGCTGCATTTTTTGCGCAACGTACTGCGCGTACGGAATGACCACGAAGGAAGGGTTGCCCTCGGCGTCGTTGATGATCTGGATGTCTTTAGACATTTTCATGGTCGGAAAAATATAAGTCTTTTATAGGACTCTAAGATCTTTACTTATATTTCTCACGAAACCAATCAACAAGAATTGACGGCATGTTACGAGAGGTCAGGATCACTCCTGCCCAATCGACTCCAAAAACTCCGACCGCTCGTCACTCATCCGCGCCACGCAGTCATTCTGCGCAATGGTGAACGCCTTGCTGCCAGCGGTAGCCGGGAACGCTTCCACCGCGCAATCGGCATCGCGGGTTTTCAGCCATTGCTGCTGTGCCGTCTTTAATTTGGCAGTTATATCCGCCAGCTGTGTCGGGTTCTTGCCGTACGCGGTCTGCAGGCGTTCGTTGAGGCTGGCGTAGTTGTCTTTGAGCAGGTCTTCGGCAGTGGTGCGGCTGTAGGCCGAGCATTCCAGGGTCTGGATGCCGTTTTCGACCGCGTCGCACGGGTTGTTCTCGGATTCTTCTGCGGCGTGGACGCCGGTCGCAATCAGTGCCAGGGCGAGGAAGATCGATTTCATTGAGGTCGCTCTAATCCAGTGGTGTGTGCAGGATGCGGCAGATTCTGGCGCAAGCGCGCAGGCTTGAACAGGTCACCGAGCGCAGCGGCTGACGACCCTTTGTCGCGGATTGACGCTTTCGGCAATTCCCCTGTCGTTTTTGCACCCGGTCGCCCCGGCACCGAGGCATATGCTGGCCCCAAAGCGCCGGCAGACGATTCGGCGCATGAATCGCCAATAAGGGGACGCCTGATGAGCCCAGCCGAATTACACGCCGACAGCATCGTTATCGACGGTCTGATCATTGCCAAATGGAACCGCGAGCTGTTCGAAGACATGCGCAAGGGCGGTCTGACGGCAGCCAATTGCACCGTGTCGGTGTGGGAAGGCTTTCAGGCGACCGTGAACAACATTGCTGCCAGCCAGAAGCTGATCCGCGAGAACAGCGACCTGGTGATGCCGGTGCGCACCACCGCCGACATCCGTCGCGCCAAGGAGCAGGGCAAGACCGGCATCCTCTTCGGCTTCCAGAATGCCCACGCCTTTGAAGACCAGATCGGCTATGTCGAAGTGTTCAAGCAGCTCGGCGTCGGCATCGTGCAAATGTGCTACAACACCCAGAACCTGGTCGGCACCGGCTGCTACGAGCGTGACGGCGGCCTGTCGGGTTTCGGTCGCGAGATCGTCGCCGAGATGAACCGCGTCGGCGTCATGTGCGACCTGTCCCACGTCGGTTCCAAGACCTCCGAAGAAGTCATCCTCGAATCGAAAAAACCGGTGTGCTACTCGCACTGCCTGCCGTCGGGTCTCAAAGAGCACCCGCGCAACAAGTCCGATGAAGAACTGAAGTTCATCGCCGACCATGGCGGTTTCGTCGGTGTGACCATGTTCGCGCCGTTCCTCGCCAAAGGCATCGATTCGACCATCGACGATTACGCCGAAGCCATCGAATACACCATGAACATCGTCGGCGAAGACGCCATCGGCATCGGTACCGATTTCACTCAGGGCCACGGCCAGGACTTCTTCGAGTACCTGACCCACGACAAGGGCTACGCCCGCCGTCTGACCAGCTTCGGCAAGATTATCAACCCGCTGGGCATCCGCACCGTCGGCGAATTCCCCAACCTCACCGAAACCCTGCTCAAGCGCGGTCACTCCGAGCGCGTGGTGCGCAAGATCATGGGCGAGAACTGGGTCAACGTCTTGAAGGATGTCTGGGGCGAATAAGCCGCCGCACTTCTGAATCCTTTCCCCCGGCCATCCGCGCCGGGGGCAACAAACCAAATTTTCTGGAGTTAAGTTTCCATGGCCAAGATCGCCCCGCAATTGCCCATCGAAGTCGACAGCGAGACCGGTGTCTGGACCTCCGACGCCCTGCCGATGCTCTACGTGCCACGTCACTTCTTCGTCAACAACCACATGGGCATCGAGGAAGTGCTGGGCGCTGATGCCTACGCCGAGATCCTCTACAAGGCCGGCTACAAATCCGCTTGGCACTGGTGTGAAAAGGAAGCCGAATGCCACGGTCTGGAAGGCGTCGCAGTGTTCGAGCATTACATGAAGCGCTTGTCGCAGCGCGGCTGGGGCCTGTTCAAGATTCAGGACATCGACCTAGACAAAGGCACCGCCAGCGTCAAGCTTGAGCACTCGGCGTTTGTCTACGTCTACGGCAAGGTCGGGCGCAAGGTCGATTACATGTTCACTGGCTGGTTTGCCGGCGCCATGGATCAAATCCTTGAAGCCCGCGGCAGCAAGATTCGCACTGTGGCCGAACAAGTCTACGGAGGCTCCGAAGAGGGCCACGATGACGGCTTGTTTATCGTCAAGCCGTTGTAAGCCGAGGACCGTGCCATGGCTTTCGAAGCAATGTTCCAGCCGATCCAGATCGGCAAACTGACCATCCGCAACCGCGTGCTCAGCACTGCGCACGCCGAGGTCTACGCG
The DNA here is from genome assembly GCF_014268545.1 of Pseudomonas sp. SWRI81. Lineage (NCBI taxonomy): Bacteria > Pseudomonadati > Pseudomonadota > Gammaproteobacteria > Pseudomonadales > Pseudomonadaceae > Pseudomonas > Pseudomonas sp. SWRI81. Next base: position 29,448 of record NZ_JABWQS010000040.1, on the reverse strand, counting down.
ACTGACGGCGGCATGACCACCGAGCGCTACGTCAAATATTACGAAGAGAAAGCCAAGGGCGGCATCGGCCTGGCGATCTGCGGCGGCTCCTCGGTGGTCGCCATCGACAGCCCGCAGCAATGGTGGAGCTCGGTCAACCTGTCGACCGACCGGATCATTCCGCACTTCCAGAATCTGGCCGACGCCATGCACAAGCATGGCGCCAAGATCATGATCCAGATTACCCACATGGGTCGCCGCTCGCGCTGGGACGGTTTCCACTGGCCGACCCTGATGTCACCGTCGGGCATCCGCGAACCGGTGCACCGCGCCACCTGCAAGACCATCGAGCCGGAAGAAATCTGGCGGGTGATCGGCAACTACGCCCAGGCCGCGCGCCGGGCCAAGGCCGGTGGCCTTGACGGTGTTGAGCTGTCGGCCGTGCACCAGCACATGATCGACCAGTTCTGGAGCCCGCGCGTCAACAAGCGCACCGACGAATGGGGCGGCAGCTTCGAAGGCCGAATGAAGTTCGGTCTGGAAGTGCTCAAAGCCGTGCGCGCCGAGGTCGGTGACGACTTCTGCGTGGGCATGCGCCTGTGCGGTGACGAGTTTCACCCGGACGGCCTGTCCCACGAAGACATGAAGCAGATCGCCAAGTATTACGACGACACCGGCATGCTCGATTTCATCGGCGTGGTCGGCTCGGGTTGCGACACCCACAACACCCTGGCCAACGTCATTCCGAACATGAGTTATCCACCGGAGCCGTTCCTGCACCTGGCTGCCGGGATCAAGGAAGTGGTCAAGGTGCCGGTGCTGCACGCGCAGAACATCAAGGACCCGAACCAGGCCACGCGCATTCTCGAGGGCGGTTACGTCGACATGGTCGGCATGACCCGCGCGCACATCGCCGACCCGCACCTGATCGCCAAGATCAAGATGGGCCAGATCGACCAGATCAAGCAGTGCGTCGGCGCAAACTATTGCATCGACCGCCAGTATCAGGGTCTGGACGTGCTGTGCATCCAGAACGCTGCGACCTCCCGCGAATACATGGGCGTGCCGCACATCATCGAGAAATCCACCGGGCCGAAACGCAAGGTGGTGATCGTTGGTGCCGGCCCGGCCGGGATGGAAGCCGCACGCGTGGCTGCCGAGCGTGGCCACGACGTGACCCTGTTCGAGAAAAAAGACTTTATCGGCGGGCAGATCACTACGGCGTCGAAAGCGCCGCAGCGCGACCAGATTGCCGGTATCACCCGTTGGTTCCAGCTGGAACTGGCGCGACTGAAAGTCGATCTGCGTCTGGGCACGGCGGCCGATGCCGCAACCATCATGGACCTGCGTCCGGATGTGGTGGTGCTGGCGGTCGGCGGTCATCCGTACCTTGAGCAGAACGAGCACTGGGGCGCGGCCGAAGGGCTGGTGGTCAGCAGCTGGGACGTGCTCGACGGCAAGGTCGCGCCCGGCAAGAACGTGCTGGTCTACGACACCATTTGCGAGTTCACCGGGATGTCGGTCGCCGACTTCCTCGCCGACAAAGGCAGCCAGGTCGAGATCGTCACCGACGACATCAAACCGGGCGTGGCCATCGGCGGCACATCGTTCCCGACCTACTACCGCAGCATGTATCCCAAAGAAGTGATCATGACCGGCGACATGATGCTGGAGAAGGTCTACCGCGAGGGCGACAAACTGGTTGCCGTGCTGGAGAACGAATACACCGGTGCGAAAGAGGAGCGGGTGGTCGATCAGGTGGTCGTCGAAAACGGCGTACGCCCGGACGAGGAAATCTACTACGCGCTCAAGGACGGCTCGCGCAACAAGGGCCAGATCGACGTCGAAGCGCTGTTCGCGATCCAGCCGCAGCCTTCGCTGAGCGAGGCGGGCGACGGCTACTTGCTGTTCCGCATCGGCGACTGCGTGGCGCAGCGAAATACCCACGCCGCGATCTATGACGCACTCAGACTGTGTAAAGACTTCTAAAGGCTTGCACACAACCCTGTGGGAGCGAGCTTGCTCGCGAAAGCGGTGGGTCAGTCGACATCGATGTTGAATGTCAGTCCGCCTTCGCGAGCAAGCTCGCTCCCACAGGAACCGAGTAAGGCATCTCGACCTGCAAGACCCGAGGTCTTTGGGAGCTGCACCTATGTTGAACACCCTTCTTCCAATCCTGTTGTTCGCAGCCCTGGGCCTTGCTGTCCTCGGCGCGTTGCGGCGGATGAACATGTGGCGCCGGGGGCGGGCGGCGAAGGTCGATCTGCTCGGCGGTCTGTTGGCCATGCCCAAGCGCTACATGGTCGATCTGCACCACGTCGTGGCGCGGGACAAATACATTGCCAACACCCACGTCGCCACGGCGGGCGGGGCGGTGGCGTCGATTGTGCTGGCGATTCTGGTGCACGGTTTCGGCCTGCATAACCGCATCCTCGGCTATGCCTTGCTGCTGATGTCGGCGGTGATGTTCGTCGGCGCGATCTTCATGTACCTGCGCCGACGCAACCCGCCGGCACGCCTGTCGAAAGGCCCGTGGATGCGCCTGCCGAAAAGCCTGCTGGCATTCTCCGCGTCGTTTTTCCTGGTGACCCTGCCGGTGGCCGGGATCCTGCCGGAGAATTTCGGTGGCTGGGTGCTGGCGGCGATTCTTGGTGTGGGCGTGCTGTGGGGCGTGACCGAATTGTTCTTCGGCATGACCTGGGGCGGGCCGATGAAACACGCCTTTGCCGGTGCCTTGCACCTGGCCTGGCACCGTCGTCCCGAGCGCTTTGGTGGCGGTCGCTCCACCGGTTTGAAACCGCTGGACCTGAACAATCCCGATGCGCCGCTGGGCGTGGAAAAACCCAAGGATTTCACCTGGAACCAGTTGCTCGGTTTCGACGCCTGCGTGCAGTGCGGCAAGTGTGAAGCGGCATGCCCGGCCTTCGCCGCCGGCCAGCCGCTGAACCCGAAAAAACTGATTCAGGACATGGTGGTCGGACTCGCTGGCGGCACCGATGCCAAATTCGCCGGTAGCCCGTATCCAGGCAAGCCTGTGGGCGAACACGGCGGCAACCCGCATCAACCGATCGTCAACGGTCTGGTCGATGCCGAAACCCTGTGGTCGTGCACCACCTGCCGCGCCTGCGTCGAGGAATGCCCGATGATGATTGAGCACGTCGATGCCATCGTCGACATGCGCCGCCATCTGACCCTGGAAAAAGGCGCGACGCCGAACAAGGGCGCCGAAGTCCTCGAAAACCTCATCGCCACCGACAACCCTGGCGGTTTCGCCCCGGGAGGGCGGATGAACTGGGCGGCGGACTTGAACCTGAACCTGCTCAGCGAGAAGAAATCCACCGACGTGCTGTTCTGGGTCGGCGACGGCGCCTTCGACATGCGCAACCAGCGCACGTTGCGCGCGTTCGTCAAAGTGCTGAAAGCGGCGAAAATCGACTTCGCCGTGCTTGGCCTCGAAGAACGCGACAGCGGCGACGTGGCCCGGCGCCTCGGCGACGAAGCGACGTTCCAGACGCTAGCGAAACGCAATATCCAGACCCTGGCCAAATACAGCTTCAACCGCATCGTCACTTGTGATCCGCACAGTTTCCACGTGCTGAAAAACGAGTACGGTGCCTTCGACGGCAACTACCTGGTGCAGCACCACAGCACCTACATGGCCGAGATCATCCAGGCTGGCGCGCTCAATCTTGGGCAGCACAAAGGCAACAGCGTGACGTATCACGATCCGTGCTACCTGGGGCGTTACAACGGCGAATACGAAGCACCGCGTGAAGTGCTGCGTGCGCTCGGGATCGAGGTCAAGGAAATGCAACGTTCCGGTTTCCGCTCGCGCTGCTGCGGCGGTGGCGGCGGCGCGCCGATCACTGACATTCCGGGCAAGCAGCGGATTCCCGACATGCGCATGGAAGACATCCGCGAGACCGGCGCCGAACTGGTGGCCGTGGGCTGTCCACAGTGCACGGCGATGCTTGAAGGCGTGGTCGAACCACGTCCGCTGATCAAGGACATTGCCGAACTGGTGGCCGACGCCTTGCTCGAAGACGCGGCGCCGAGCAAACCTGCCACGCCGGCCAAACGTGAACCTGCGGAGGTGCATTGATGAGCGACATTATCCGCCGCGACCCGCGTGCCGAATGGATCGCGCGCAACCGCCTGCATCCGCTGCACGCAGCGATGCAACCTGCGCAGCACAGCTGGATGGGGCCTAACGGCGTCATCCGCAAGAACCCCCACGGCATGGGTTTTATCGGCCCCAACGGCATCAAGCGGATCGACCGTAGCGGCGCGCAGCAGGGCGGGGCAGTCAAGCGCTCGGCCACGGTGGAAGTGCAGTTACCGCTGCATCAGGTACCGGCCCCGGCGTTCTACATCTGCGTGGTACCGGATATGGTCGGCGGCCGCTTGAGCAGCCACGACCGCGACCTGCTCGGCCTCGCTCATCAACTCGCAGGCACCGACGGTGCAGTGTTGGCGGTGGTCTTTGGCGAGCACAAGGAAAGCGCTTTCGAAACCGCTGGCGTCGATCGCTTGCTGGTACTCGAAGGCGAAGCCTTCAGCGGTTATGCACCGGAGCAACGCGTGCAGGGCTTGCGCGCTGTGGATAACCAGTTCAACCCGCGCCACTGGTTGCTGCCCGACAGCCGCAGCGGTGGTGGCGAACTCGGTCGACGTTTTGCCGCAGCTTTGGGCGAGCGTCCGGCGACACGGGTCTGGCAGGTCAAGGATCAAGAGTGCATTGGCCGCGCCGGTGCGGGGCTGCAGGACTTGGCGCGTCCGGTTGCGCGGTTGATTCTCGCCGCTGCCGAATGCGCCGAACCGGTCAGCGAAACCCGTCACGAAGCGTTGCCAGTGGAGTTATCCACAAGCGTGGCGCGCAGCCTGTCGCGGATCGAAGATCTCGGCGCGGTGGCGGTGGACCCGGCGGCGATTCCAATGGCCGAGGCCGAGTTCATCTTCTCCGGCGGCAACGGCGTGAAAGACTGGGCGTTGTTCCACGAAACGGCGGCAGCGCTCGGCGCCACCGAAGGCGCATCGCGCGTTGCGGTGGACGATGGCTTTATGGCGCGGGATCGTCAGGTTGGCGCCTCTGGCACATGGGTCACCGCGCGGGTGTACGTCGCGGTGGGTATTTCCGGGGCGATCCAGCACCTGCAAGGCATCGGTGCCTGCGACAAGGTGGTGGCGATCAACCTTGATCCGGGCTGCGACATGATCAAACGCGCCGACCTCTCGGTGATCGGCGAAAGCGCAGAGATTCTGCGCGCACTGATCGCGGCAGTTGAGGCCTATCGCAACGACGCCAAGCGCGACGCGGCTTAAGGAAACCCTATGAACACTAAAGTGATCAGTCTGGTCTCGATCGGCGCCCACCCGACCTCCGGCCGCCCGCGCCGCGCCGATCAGGATGCGCGCGCGGTGGAGCTGGGCCTGCAACTGGCTGGGGATAACCTGCAAGTGCTGCACGCCGGCGACATCGCCGAACCGGCACTGCGCGCCTATCTGGGCATGGGCCTTGAGCAGTTGCATGTGCTGGAACAACCGCCGGGGGGCGATGCTTTGCCGGCATTGACCGAGTATCTGCGCGATGCCGGGGCGCAAGTGGTGCTGACCGGCAGTCAGGCGGAAACCGGCGAAGGCTCGGGGATGTTGCCGTTCCTCCTGGCTGAAGGGCTGGGCTGGCCGTTGGTGGTGGGCCTGGCCCAGGTCGAGTCGATCAATGACGGTTCGGCGCTGGTCCTGCAAGCGTTGCCGCGCGGGCAGCGACGGCGGCTGAAGGTGAAACTGCCGTTTCTGGCGACTGTGGATAACGCCGCGCCGAAACCTCGGCAGAGTGCTTATGGCCCGGCGCGACGGGGCGAATTGGCCGCCGATGACGTTGACGTGGTGGAGGACGAGTTGTTGGCCGTCGCCACGCTGCAGCCCGCCAAGCCACGACCCAAGCGCTTGAAGGTGATCAAGGCCAAAAGCGGCGCTGACCGGATGAAAGCGGCCACGGCCAAGGCCAGTGGTGGCGGCGGGCAGGTGCTCAAGGGCGTTACGGCGCAGGCAGGGGCGGAGGCGATTCTGAAGTTGCTGATTGAAGAGGGCGTCGTTCGCTAGTCACCCTCTTCCAGGCACTGAACACCCCCTGTGGGAGCGAGCCTGCTCGCGAAAGCAAACTGTCAGCTGGTACATCTATCGACTGATCCAGCGCATTCGCGAGCAGGCTCGCTCCCACAGTTACATTCATCATAGTCAGTTTGTGTCGTTTACCCACAATCCCTGTTGGCGAAGCTGTGGATAACGTGTTCGCCCTTGCGCGCATCCCACACCGTTCAAGGCTCTCAGCCATAAGATCAAAAAACAACCAGTGTAACTTGCGGATTTTTCTGACTTTTCCTTCGGGATAACTCAGGAACTTGCCCCCAATCTCTGTTGGCGCTTCTGTGGATAAGATGTTCGCTATCAGCTGTAGGCTATATGAATCAAGGCCTACACAGGTTTGATCAATTATCGACCAAATGCAGTGTTCCAGCGTTACAAGCTGGCTGAGCAAGCGCTTTTCCCCAGTTGAGCACGCTTTTCCACAAGCAAGCCAAAGTTACCCCCGATCTCTGTTGGCGCTTCTGTGGATAACATGTTCGCTCCCCGCTAGAGGCCTTTATAACCATGGCTTACAGGGCCTTGATCAAAAAACACTCAATGCTTCTCGGAAACCATGCTTCTGAATAAGTCACGGCTTTTCTTTGAAAATCAGCAGGATGTTTCTCGTCTCATCCACAGTTACCCCCATTTGCTGTGGGTGAGCATGTGGATAACTTGTTCGCGGAAGGCTGGAGGGCTTGGTGGGTATGGGTGGCGGGGTGGTTGGTCAGAAATTGTGCAATCGGGTTTGGGAAACGTGTCGTCTGTCAGGAAGCCTTCGCGAGCAAGCCCGCTCCCACAGTTGAAATGCATTCCACCTGTGGGAGCGGGCTTGCTCGCGAAGCTTTTGCTTTTAGCCTTGAACCGGAACACCTTTGAGATACGGAGCAGGTTCTGCCCCGAGGTTGTTCAACATCCGCTCGCTGTACCAATCGACGAAGTTGACCACGCCAAACTCATAAGTCTTGGAGTACGGCCCAGGCTGGTAAGCAGTGGAGTTGATCCCGCGCTGGTTTTCCTCAGCCAGACGGCGGTCCTGGTCGTTGGTCGCGTCCCACACCTGGCGCATGCGTTCGACGTCGTAATCGACACCCTCGACCGCGTCCTTGTGCACCAGCCATTTGGTGGTGACCATGGTTTCCTGGGCGCTGATCGGCCACACAGTGAAGACGATGATGTGATCGCCCATGCAGTGGTTCCACGAATGCGGCAGGTGCAGGATGCGCATCGAACCCAGATCCGGGTTCTTGATCCGGCCCATCAGTTTCGCGCAGCCCTGTTTGCCGTCGAGGGTCATCGACACGGTGCCCTTGAGCAGCGGCATGCGCACGATGCGGTTGCGCAGGCCGAAACTGGCATGGGCGTAAGGGATCTTCTCGGCTTCCCAGGCGGCGGCTGAGGCGGCGACGTGGTCCTTGAACGCCTGGTCGGCGCGCGGGTCGGTGACGTCGTCCCACTCCAGCAGGGTTTTCAGCAGTTCCGGGTGCGAGGCGTTGCAGTGGTAGCACTCGCGGTTGTTTTCCAGCACCAGTTTCCAGTTGGCCTTTTCCATCAAGGTGGTGGTAATCGCCACCTTGGTGTTCTCCATGTCGTACGGTTCCATGTAATGGTTGAGCGTCGACAGGAAGTCATCGATGGCCGGCGGATTTTCCGCCAGGCTGATGAAGATGTAGCCGCCAGCGGTTTTCACGTTCACCGGTTTCAGACCGTACTGCTTCATGTCGAAGTCGGCGCCCATCTCGGTGCCGGCGAACAACAGGCGACCATCCAGCTCGTAGGTCCACTGGTGGTAATGGCAGACCAGTTTGGCGACCTTGCCTTTTTCACTGGTGCACAGGCGCGAGCCACGGTGGCGGCAGACGTTGTGAAACGCATGCACCACGCCCTCGGCGCCGCGGATGACGATGATCGGGTTCTTGCCGACCTGCAGGGTCAGGTAATTGCCCTTGGCCGGGATCTCGCAGGTCATGCCGGCGATCAACCACTCTTTCTGGAAGATCTCCTGCATGTCGATATCGAACAGCCGCTCATCGCTGTAGAACGGCTGTGGCAGGGAGAAGGTGCGCTCGCGCTCCTGAAGCATTTGCGCGGTGGCCTTGCGTGCGGGTTCCAGCGGATCGCCCAGGCTGATTTTTGCGGTGACGTCCATCGATGTAATCCTCATGGCCCTCTGCGTGGCCGGCGAAAGTGGCTGATCAGGTGTGCTGCAAAACGGTTGCTACGCAAGGTGTAAAGAAGTCGTCTTGTGTTGAGGCGAGTGTGGGGCCGGCGCGGCCCGCAACCTTATCCATGGGCGACATGGCGCAATCTGTTCCCGACGCGCAACCCCCGGTGGTTGGGGGCTGGTCGCGATAAGTATGTCAATGTCGCGAATAGGTAAACGCACGCTCGGCTCTATACGCAGAATCGCCGACATGAGGCCGACAGTCGGCCGTGGAGAACAGCATGTCCAACAGCTTCCTGAATCCGGTCACCACCCAGACCTGGGCCAATGGCCGACACATTGTCCGTTGCGTCAAAGTCATCCAGGAAACCTGGGATGTGCGCACCTTCTGCTTCATGGCCGATCAGCCGATCCTGTTCTTCTTCAAGCCCGGGCAGTTCGTGACGCTGGAGCTGGAAATCGAAGGCCAGCCGATCATGCGCTCCTACACCATCTCCAGCTCGCCGTCGGTGCCGTACAGCTTTTCGGTGACGATCAAACGGGTGCCGGGCGGCAAGGTGTCGAACTGGTTGCACGACACCCTGCATGAGGGGCAAGAGCTGGCGGTGCACGGCCCGGTCGGTCTGTTCAACGCCATGGACTTCCCGAGCCCGAAAGTCCTGTATCTGAGCGGCGGGGTCGGCATCACGCCGTGCATGTCGATGGCGCGCTGGTTCTACGACACCAACGCCAACGTCGACATGACCTTCGTGCACAGCGCGCGCTCGCCGAAAGACATCATTTACCACCGCGAGCTGGAACACATGGCTTCGCGCATCGACAACTTCAGCCTGCACCTGATCTGTGAAAAGCACGGCCTCGGCGAGCCTTGGGCCGGGTATCGCGGCTATCTGAATCACAAGATGCTCGAATTGATGGTCCCGGACTTCCTTGAGCGCGAAGTGTTCTGCTGCGGCCCGACGCCGTACATGAACGCGGTCAAACGCCTGCTGGAAGTGGCCGGTTACGACATGTCGCGTTATCACGAGGAGTCCTTCGGCGCCACGCCACCCGAGGCTCGCGCCGATGCAGTGGAACAGGCCGAACAAGCCGCCGATGCGCCGGAAATCGACGCAGCGGATCTTCATCAGGTCGAATTCACTGCCTCCGGCAAAAGCATCCGCGTGGCACCGGGCGAAACCGTGCACGCGGCGGCAGCCAAGCTTGGCCTGATGATCCCGAAAGCCTGCGGCATGGGTATTTGCGGGACGTGCAAGGTGCTGAAACTGGGCGGTGAGGTGGAGATGGAGCACAACGGCGGGATTACCGAGGATGATGAGGCCGAAGGGTTTATCTTGTCGTGCTGCAGCGTGCCGAAGGGGGATGTGCGTATTGAATATTAAGTTTTATCGTTTTCTGGATGGTTGCAGATTAAGGCTTATAGCAGACACTGCAGTTTCTGCTATAAGCGATACATATGTGATTCAAAGCTGAACGCCATCTACAACGACTTCATATGAGCCATTCTCTTGCTGCCGGAATACCTTATTGGTTATTTTCCAGTATTTCGCTCCTGGTTTTGTTGGGTAGAGTAAAACCAGATCGCCAGGGCTCGCGGCTAAAGCGGCTTGTTCCGGCGAAAGAATATGAGTGCCAAATACGATCTTTTGATTTTCAGTCGACATGATGCACCTTCCCTTTATGAGTTGAGCTTTGTTGAAAGCAGTTGCTTCACTTCGTATGGTATTTGTTTGAACGTAACAGTTCACCTGTCAGAAGTTACAGCTTGTGCGAGGGGTTTGGGTGTGCTAAGTAATTAATCATGCTTCGTCGAAAGTCATTTGCGTAGTTCAGCATTTTATATATAGCTGTGCGTTTGAAGCGGATGATCTTTAGTCTTCGAATAATGATGGAGCTGGGTTAGAGTGTAGGCAGTGCTTAATGCTCCAGTTGATGGGAAGGGGCAAAGCACGGTCAATTGCCGGATAGTTATGTCAGTCAACAAAAAGATCGGGTATCAGTGCTGCTTTGCTATCCGGTTCAAACCGATAATGATCAAAATCAGTCACACCGTCCTCGCGCAAGATTTCTTCGTCAATCAACAATCGCCCGGTGATCTGCCGCGCACTGCTGCTCAAAACCACATACGCCGCATCCGCCATGATCGCCGGGGTGCGCGCCTGCTTGAACGACTCGCTATTGCCCAACTGAAACTCGATGGCCGCCGTGGCGATCATTGTCTGCGGCCACAACGAGTTCACGCTGATGCCGTAACTGGCGAATTCCTCACTCATCCCCAGCGTCAGCATGCTCATGCCATATTTGGTCACGGTGTACGGGCTGAACTGGGCGAACCATTTACTTGCCAGGTTCAGCGGCGGCGACAGGTTGAGGATGTGACCGCGGGATTTTTTCAGGTAGGGCAGGGCGGCCTGGCTGCATAGCAATACCGCGCGGGTGTTGATCTGGTGCATCAGGTCGAAGCGCTTGAGTTCGACGTGTTGCACGCCGGTCAATTTGATCGCCCCGGCGTTGTTCACTAGCGCGTCGATAGCGCCGAAGTGTTCGTTGGCCTGGGCCAGCGCCTGACGTACCGCCTCTTCGTTGCGCACATCGACTTGTAGCGCCAGCGCCTTGCCACCGGCCGCTTCGACTTCCGCCGCGACGCTGTGGATGGTGCCGGGCAGCTTGGCGTGAGGTTCGGCGCTTTTCGCCGCGATCACAATGTTGGCCCCGTCCTTGGCAGCCCGTAGCGCAATCTCACGGCCGATTCCACGGCTGGCGCCGGTGATGAACAGGGTTTTGCCTTGTAGCGACATGCCGATGCTCCTGCTTGTTGTTATCCGAGCGATGGCTCGACAGACACTGTAGACCAAGTCTTTCAGGGCAGAGGGAAGGCACCGATGTCGCTTAAGGAGAGGAGCTTTCGTGGCGAGGGGATTTATCCCCGTTCGGCTGCGCAGCAGTCGTAAATCCTGAGATTGCAGACTTCCTGTTTGACCGCGTTCTCAGGTTTTGGGGCCGCTGCGCAACCCAACGGGGATAAATCCCCTCGCCACAGGGGATGTAAGTAATGTCTGGAATCAGGCCGACATGACCTCGCGAATATCCCGGGCCAGTTCGCGCACGCGTTCTTCTTCGGTGTCCCAAGAGCACATGAAGCGCGCGCCGCCCTTGCCGATGAAGGTGTAGAAGCGCCAGTTCTTCGCGGTCAGGGCGGCAATGGCCGGCTCGGACAGTTGCAGGAACACGCCGTTGGCCTGCACCGGGAACATCAGCTCGACGCCGGGGATGTCGCTGACCAGCTCGGCGAGCAGTTGCGCGCAGTGGTTGGCGTGGCGGGCGTATTTGAGCCAGGCGTCGTTTTCCAGAATGCCGACCCACGGTGCTGACAAAAAGCGCATCTTCGACGCCAGTTGCCCGGCCTGTTTGCAGCGGTAGTCGAAGTCTTCAGCGAGTTTGTGGTTGAAGAACAGAATCGCTTCACCCACCGCCATGCCGTTCTTGGTGCCGCCGAAGCACAGCACGTCGACGCCGGCCTTCCAGGTCAGGTCGGCGGGGGAGCAGCCGAGGAATGCGCAGGCGTTGGAGAAACGTGCGCCATCCATGTGCAGGTGCAGGCCGAGTTCCTTGCAGGTGGCGCTGATCGCGCGGACTTCTTCCGGGGTGTAGACGCTGCCGACTTCGGTGGCCTGGGTCAGGGTGACCACGCGCGGTTTCGGGTAATGGATGTCCTGGCGCTTGAGCGCGACTTCGCGGATCGATTGCGGGGTGATCTTGCCGTTTTCGGTGCCGGCGATCAGCAGTTTCGAACCGTTGGAGAAAAATTCCGGGGCGCCGCATTCGTCGGTTTCGACGTGGGCGGTTTCCGAGCAGATCACGCTGTGGTAACTCTGGCACAGCGACGACAGGGCCAGCGAGTTGGCGGCGGTGCCGTTGAAGGCGAAGAACACTTCGCAGTCGGTTTCGAACAGTTTGCGGAAATGATCGGCCGCGCGGGCGGTCCATTCATCGTCGCCGTAAGCGCGCTGGTGGCCGTGGTTGGCCTGTTCCATGGCCGCCCAGGCTTCGGGGCAGATACCGGAATAGTTGTCGCTGGCGAATTGTTGGCTCTTGTCGGTCATGGCCGGCTTCCGTGATCGAAGCGCTTTTGACGCTTCGTTGGTCAATGAGGGTGTGCACTTTACCGAAGATCATCCGGGGAGCACACGGGATGTCGCTGGCAGAACTTTACAAGGACACGGGCCGATTATGCACCTGAGAAAACGCGACGGCGCCCTCGATCTGCTCAAGTGGCTGGCGCTGCTGAGCATGTTGCTCGATCACCTGCGATATGTCGGGTTCTCCGCCGATTGGCTCTACGTGCCGGGGCGGCTGGCGTTTCCGTGGTTTTGCCTGGCGATGGCGGCGAATCTGGCCCGTGACGGCAGACGAAAAACAGAATGGCGTTATCTGGGCTGGCTGGTGCTGTTCAGCGCTATCAGTGAAATTCCGTATCGCTTGTACATACCCGAGCCTGACACCTTGAACGTAATGCCGACCCTGGCGCTGGGCCTGCTGGTGGCGCGGGGCTGGCAGGATTCAGCGCCCGTGTCGCGATTGCTCGCGTTGGCCGCGCTGGTGGCCGCGGCGGTTTTTTCAGAGCGACTGATGTTCGGCTTTTTCGGAGTGCTGCTGCCGTTGGCGATGCTGCTGGTATTTCGCCGGCCATGGTCTCTCAGTGTGTTGCCGGGGCTGATTTGTCTCGCCGCGAATCAATGGCAGGTGCTGCTCGAATCGGCGCGGTTCGGCAACAGTCTGGCGATTCTCGGCCTGGCGACTTGTCTGTTGGCGCCGATGCTGGGGATGTTCTTGTTGCGACATCTGCGACATCTTCAGCCGCCACCGATGCGGCGTTGGGCTTATGCCCTGTATCCCGCGCATTTCCTCGTGCTGCTCGCCGTCCGCGCGGCATACACCTAATCCCTGTGGGAGCGGGCTTGCTCGCGAAGGCGGTGTGTCAGGCGGCATTGATGTGACTGACACGGCCTCTTCGCGAGCTAGCCCGCTCCCACAGGGGATCTCCACAGTTTTGGATGATGTGTCCGACCAGCCTTTTCCAGCCATGTCGTAAACGCACCTTTGCGTGGCGCGCGCAGGCATTTGAGCTGTCTGTGCCGGTCATACCATCGCATCAAAGGGCACCGCTGCGATTGCCGGTGCCTCACCGAGACGAAATGGCGCACAGATGCCGCTGGGAGAGACGCGATGTTCAGCAAGCAAGACCAGATCCAGGGTTACGACGATGCACTGCTGGCGGCGATGAATGCCGAGGAGCAACGTCAGGAAGATCACATCGAGCTGATCGCGTCGGAGAACTACACCAGCAAGCGCGTCATGCAGGCACAAGGCAGTGGCCTGACCAACAAGTACGCCGAAGGCTATCCGGGCAAGCGCTACTACGGCGGCTGCGAGCATGTGGATAAAGTCGAAGCGCTGGCCATCGAACGCGCCAAGCAACTGTTCGGCGCCGATTACGCCAACGTCCAGCCGCACTCGGGATCTTCCGCCAACAGTGCCGTGTACCTGGCGCTGATCAAACCGGGCGACACCATTCTCGGCATGAGCCTGGCCCACGGCGGTCACCTGACCCACGGCGCGAAAGTGTCGTCCTCGGGCAAGCTTTACAACGCCGTGCAGTACGGTATCAACACCGACACCGGGCTGATCGACTACGACGAAGTCGAGCGTCTGGCCGTCGAGTGCCAACCGAAAATGATCGTTGCCGGTTTCTCGGCGTATTCGAAGACTCTGGACTTCCCGCGTTTCCGTCAGATCGCTGACAAGGTCGGTGCGCTGCTGTTCGTCGACATGGCCCACGTTGCCGGCCTCGTCGCCGCTGGCCTGTACCCGAACCCGCTGCCGTATGCCGACGTGGTCACTACCACTACCCACAAAACTCTGCGCGGTCCGCGTGGCGGGCTGATCCTGGCCAAGTCCAACGAAGAGATCGAGAAAAAGCTCAACGCCGCGGTATTCCCAGGCGCTCAGGGCGGTCCGTTGATGCACGTCATCGCCGGTAAAGCGGTGTGCTTCAAGGAAGCGCTGGAGCCTGGCTTCAAGGCTTATCAGCAGCAAGTGATCGATAACGCCCAGGCGATGGCCAGCGTGTTTATCAAGCGGGGCTACGATGTCGTCTCCGGTGGCACCGACAACCATCTGTTCCTGGTCAGCCTGATCCGTCAGGGCCTGACCGGTAAAGATGCCGATGCCGCGCTGGGCCGTGCGCACATCACCGTCAACAAGAATGCCGTGCCGAACGACCCGCAGTCGCCGTTCGTGACCTCGGGCCTGCGCATCGGCACCCCGGCGGTGACCACGCGAGGCTTCAAGGTCAGCCAGTGCGAAACCCTCGCCGGCTGGATCTGCGACATCCTCGACAATCTCGGCGATGCCGACGTCGAGGCCAATGTCGCCCAGCAGGTTTCGGCCCTGTGCGCTGACTTCCCGGTTTATCGCTGAGCGTTTTGGAGTAACTGACTATGCAACGCTATTCCGGCTTCGGCCTGTTCAAACACTCGCTCAGCCACCACGAAAACTGGCAGCGCATGTGGCGCACGCCCACCCCGAAAAAAGTCTACGACGTGGTCATCGTCGGCGGCGGCGGGCACGGCCTGGCGACGGCCTACTACCTGGCCAAGGAACACGGCATCACCAATGTCGCCGTGGTCGAGAAAGGCTGGCTGGGCGGCGGTAACACCGCGCGCAACACCACCATCGTCCGTTCCAACTACCTGTGGGACGAATCGGCGCACCTCTACGAACACGCGATGAAATTGTGGGAAGGCCTGTCGCAGGACCTCAACTACAACGTGATGTTCTCCCAGCGCGGCGTCTACAACCTGTGCCACACCCTGCAGGACATTCGTGATTCCGAGCGTCGGGTCAGCGCCAACCGCCTTAATGGCGTTGATGGCGAGCTGCTCGACGCCAAGCAGGTCGCTGACGAAATTCCATACCTCGACTGCTCAAAAAACACCCGCTACCCGATCATGGGCGCCACCGTGCAGCGTCGCGGCGGCGTCGCCCGTCACGACGCCGTGGCCTGGGGCTTTGCCCGTGCCGCCGATGCCTTGGGCGTGGACCTGATCCAGCAGACCGAGGTGATCGGTTTCCGCAAGGAAAACGGCGTGTGCATCGGCGTTGAAACCAACAAGGGTTTCATCGGTGCCAAGCGCGTCGGCGTGGTGACTGCCGGTAATTCCGGGCACATGGCCAAGCTTGCCGGTTTCCGCCTGCCGATCGAATCCCACCCGCTGCAAGCGCTGGTGTCCGAGCCGATCAAACCGATTATCGACAGCGTGATCATGTCCAACGCCGTGCACGGTTACATCAGCCAGTCCGACAAGGGCGATCTGGTGATCGGCGCCGGCATCGATGGCTACAACGGCTACGGCCAGCGCGGTTCGTACCCGGTGATCGAGCACACCATTCAGGCCATCGTCGAGATGTTCCCGGTGTTGTCGCGAGTGCGGATGAACCGCCAGTGGGGCGGCATCGTCGACACCACCCCGGACGCCTGCCCGATCATCTCGAAAACGCCGGTACCGAACATGTTCTTCAACTGCGGTTGGGGCACCGGCGGCTTCAAGGCAACGCCTGGCTCGGGCAACGTGTTTGCCGCAAGCCTCGCGAAGGGTGAAATGCACCCCTTGGCCGCACCGTTTTCCATCGACCGTTTCCACAACGGTGCGCTCATCGACGAACACGGCGCTGCTGCCGTCGCCCACTAACAGGAGAAATCCCTATGTTGCACATCTTCTGTCCTCACTGCGGCGAACTGCGCTCCGAAGAGGAATTCCATGCATCCGGCCAGGCGCATATCCCGCGTCCGCTGGATCCGAACGCCTGCACCGACGAGGAGTGGGGCGATTACATGTTCTTTCGCGATAACCCGCGCGGTCTGCACCACGAGTTGTGGGACCACGTTGCCGGTTGCCGCCAGTATTTCAACGTCACCCGCGACACCGTGACCTACGAGATTCTCGAGAGCTACAAGATCGGCGAGAAGCCGCAATTCACTGACAAGGCTGACACTCAGAAAGCGGCCGCCACGGCTCTGGGAGAGAAGGTATGAGCCAGATCAATCGCCTGTCCAACGGTGGACGGATCGACCGCAACAAAGTGCTGAGCTTCACCTTCAACGGCCAGACCTACAAAGGCTTTGAAGGCGACTCGCTGGCCGCCGCCCTGATCGCCAACGGCGTCGACATCATTGGCCGCAGTTTCAAGTATTCGCGTCCTCGCGGGATCTTCGCTGCCGGTGCCGAAGAGCCGAACGCTGTGCTGCAGATTGGCGCTACTGAAGCCACGCAGATTCCCAACGTGCGTGCCACGCAACAGGCGTTGTATCAAGGCTTGGTCGCCACTAGCACCAACGGCTGGCCGAGCGTCAACAACGACATGATGGGCATTCTCGGCAAGGTCGGCGGCAAGCTGATGCCGCCGGGCTTTTACTACAAAACCTTCATGTACCCGCAATCGTTCTGGATGACTTACGAGAAGTACATCCGCAAGGCCGCAGGTTTAGGCCGCTCGCCGACCGAGAACGATCCGGACACTTACGACTACATGAACCAGCACTGCGACGTGCTGATCGTCGGTGCTGGCCCGGCCGGTCTGGCCGCTGCCCTGGCGGCGGCGCGCAGCGGTGCGCGGGTAATTCTGGCCGATGAGCAGGAAGAGTTTGGCGGCAGCCTGCTCGACTCGCGCGAAAGCCTCGACGGCAAGCCGGCGATGGAGTGGGTCGCCAGTGTCATCGCGGAACTGGCGAACACCCCGGACGTGCTGCTGTTGCCGCGCGCCACGGTCAACGGATATCACGACCACAACTTCCTGACCATTCACGAACGTCTGACCGATCACCTCGGCGATCGCGCGCCAATCGGTCAGGTGCGTCAGCGTATCCACCGCGTGCGCGCCAAGTGTGTGGTGCTGGCGACCGGTACCCATGAGCGTCCGCTGGTCTACGGCAACAACGATGTGCCGGGCAACATGCTCGCCGGGGCTGTCTCGACTTACGTGCGCCGCTACGGCGTCGCACCGGGCAAGAAGCTTGTCTTGTCGACCAACAACGATCACGCCTATCGCGTCGCTCTCGATTGGCTCGACGCCAGCCTGCAAGTGGTCGCCATCGCCGACGCCCGCAGCAATCCGCGCGGTGCATTGGTGGAAGAGGCGCGCGCCAAGGGCATTCGTATCCTCACCGGCAGCGCCGTGATCGAAGCCCGTGGCAGCAAGCGCGTCACCGCTGCCCGGGTCGCCGCGATTGACGTCAAGGCACACACCGTGACCAGCCCGGGCGAATGGCTCGACTGCGATGTGGTCGCCAGCTCCGGCGGTTACAGTCCGGTGGTGCACTTGGCCTCGCACCTGGGCGGCAAGCCGGTCTGGCGCGAAGACATTCTCGGTTTCGTACCGGGCGAAGCGCCGCAGAAACGCGTGTGCGTCGGTGGCATCAACGGCGTCTACGGTCTCGGCGATGCCTTGGCCGACGGTTTCGAAGGCGGCGCGCGCGCGGCCGTCGAAGCCGGTTTCCAGACCGTCGAAGGCGTGTTGCCGAAAGCGCTGAGCCGTCTCGAAGAGCCGACGCTGGCGCTGTTCCAGGTGCCCCACGAGAAGAACTCGGCGCGTGCACCGAAGCAATTCGTCGACTTCCAGAACGACGTCACCGCTGGCGGTATCGAACTGGCGACCCGCGAAGGTTTCGAGTCGGTCGAGCACGTCAAGCGCTACACTGCGCTGGGCTTCGGCACCGATCAGGGCAAGCTCGGCAACGTCAACGGTCTGGCCATTGCCGCCCGTTCGCTGAACGTGACCATCCCACAGATGGGCACCACCATGTTCCGTCCGAACTACACGCCAGTGACTTTCGGCGCCGTGGCCGGTCGGCACTGTGGGCACATCTTCGAACCGGTGCGCTACACCGCACTGCATGCCTGGCATGTGAAGAACGGCGCCGAGTTTGAAGACGTCGGTCAGTGGAAGCGTCCATGGTACTTCCCGAAAAACGGTGAAGACCTGCACGCCGCGGTGAAGCGCGAATGCAAAGCCGTGCGCGACAGCGTCGGCCTGCTGGACGCCTCGACCCTCGGCAAGATCGATATTCAAGGCCCGGATGCCCGCGAGTTCCTTAACCGCGTGTACACCAACGCCTGGACCAAACTCGACGTGGGCAAGGCCCGCTACGGTTTGATGTGCAAGGAAGACGGCATGGTCTTCGACGACGGTGTGACGGCGTGTCTGGCCGACAACCATTTCGTCATGACCACCACCACCGGCGGCGCCGCACGCGTACTGCAATGGCTGGAGCTGTACCACCAGACCGAATGGCCGGATTTGAAAGTGTATTTCACTTCGGTTACCGACCACTGGGCGACCATGACGTTGTCCGGGCCGAACAGCCGCAAGCTGCTCAGCGCCGTGACCGACATTGATCTGAGCAACGAAGCGTTCCCGTTCATGACCTGGAAAGAAGGTCTGGTGGGCGATGTGCCGGCGCGGGTGTTTCGCATCTCGTTCACTGGTGAACTGTCGTACGAAGTCAACGTGCAGGCCGACTATGCGATGGGCGTGCTGGAGAAAATCGTCGAGGCCGGCAAGCAATACAACCTGACGCCGTACGGCACCGAAACCATGCACGTGCTGCGTGCCGAGAAGGGTTTCATCATCGTCGGCCAGGACACCGACGGCTCGATGACCCCGGACGATCTGAACATGGGCTGGTGTGTCGGTCGCACCAAACCGTTCTCGTGGATCGGCCAGCGCGGCATGAACCGTGAAGACTGCGTGCGCGATCAGCGTAAACAGTTGGTCGGTCTCAAGCCGATCGATCCGACCAAGTGGCTGCCGGAAGGTGCACAGCTGGTATTCAACACCAAGCAGGCGATCCCGATGACCATGGTCGGCCACGTCACCTCGAGCTACGCGCACAACTCCCTCGGTTATTCGTTTGCCATGGGTGTGGTCAAGGGCGGTCTCAAGCGCATGGGCGAGCGGGTGTTTGCACCGCTGGCCGATGGCAGCGTGATCGAGGCGGAAATCGTTTCTTCGGTGTTCTTCGATCCGAAGGGTGAGCGGCAGAACATTTGATGGTTCGGCTCTTGGGGAGTGCAGGTGCACCGCGGCGACTTTATCGCGAGCAGGCTCACTCCTACAGGTGATCGCGTACCCCTTGTAGGAGTGAGCCTGCTCGCGATAGCGGTAGATCTGCCTACACAGGGCTCAAGTCAGAATTCAGAAGGTGCTTTATGACCACAGCCAATGTTTACCAACAACGCCCGACCACCGGGGCCCGTGCCGAGTCGTCGCTGCACCATGCCGACCTCGCCAGCCTGGTCGGCAAGGGCCGCAAGAACGCCGGCGTGATCGTGCGTGAAAAGAAACTCCTCGGCCATTTGACCATTCGTGGCGATGGCCACGACGCAGCGTTCGCCGCTGGTGTGCACAAGGCACTGGGCATTGAATTGCCCGGCGCTCTCAGCGTCATTGTAAAAGGCGAAACCAGCCTGCAATGGATGGGCCCGGACGAGTGGCTGCTGATCGTGCCAAGCGGTGAAGAATTTGCCGCCGAACAGAAGCTGCGCGACGCGCTGGGCGATCTGCACATCGCAATCGTCAACGTCAGCGGCGGCCAGCAGATTCTCGAACTGAGCGGGCCGAACGTGCGTCAGGTGCTGATGAAGTCCACCAGCTATGACGTGCACCCGAACAACTTCCCGGTCGGCAAGGCTGTAGGCACGGTGTTCGCCAAGTCACAACTGATGATTCGTCACACGGCTGAAGACACTTGGGAATTGCTGATTCGCCGTAGCTTTTCCGATTACTGGTGGTTGTGGTTGCAAGATGCTTCGGCTGAGTACGGCCTTAGCGTTCAGGCTTGAAGCTGAATGGCCAGTGCCTGCTTCTGTGGCGAGGGGATTTATCCCCGTTGGGTGGCGAAGCCGCCCCAAAACCAATCACCGCAGTTCATCAGGTAGATCGAACTCACAGGTTTTGCGACTGCTTCGCAGCCGAACGGGGATAAATCCCCTCGCCACAAAAACAGTTCAGCCCAGGTCAGCCTGGTTCAGAGTTCACTTTGCTCACCGTTGTTGTAACAGGAGTCACCGCACCATGAGCCGCGCCCCAGACACATGGATTCTGACCGCCGATTGCCCCAGCGTCCTCGGCACCGTGGACGCGGTCACGCGTTTTCTGTTCGAGCAGGGCTGTTACGTCACCGAGCACCATTCGTTCGATGATCGCCTCTCCGGGCGCTTCTTCATTCGTGTGGAATTCCGTCAGCCCGACGGCTTCGACGAACAGTCCTTCCGTGCAGGCTTGGCCGAGCGCGGGCAGGCCTTTGGCATGATCTTCGAGCTGACCGCGCCGAACTACCGGCCGAAAGTGGTGATCATGGTCTCCAAGGCCGATCACTGCCTGAATGACTTGCTCTACCGCCAGCGCATCGGTCAGTTGTCGATGGACGTGGCGGCGGTGGTGTCCAACCATCCGGATCTCAAGCCGTTGGCCGACTGGCACCAGATTCCCTACTACCATTTCCCTCTCGACCCCAACGACAAACCGGCGCAGGAGCGTCAGGTCTGGCAGGTGATCGAAGAGGCCGGTGCCGAACTGGTGATCCTCGCCCGCTACATGCAGGTGTTGTCACCGGAGCTGTGCCGCAAGCTCGACGGCAAGGCGATCAATATTCACCACTCGCTGCTGCCGGGCTTCAAGGGCGCCAAGCCGTATCACCAGGCCTACAACAAGGGCGTGAAACTGGTCGGCGCCACCGCGCATTACATCAACAACGATCTGGACGAAGGACCGATCATTGCCCAGGGCGTCGAGACGGTGGATCACAGTCATTACCCCGAGGATCTGATTGCCAAGGGGCGGGATATCGAAGGCCTGACGCTGGCGCGGGCCGTGGGTTATCACATCGAGCGGAGGGTGTTTCTCAACGCCAATCGCACCGTCGTTCTTTAGATCGCCATCGCGAGCAGGCTCACTCCTACAAGGGGTACGCATTCCAAATGTAGGAGTGAGCCTGCTCGCGATAGGGTCATAACAAACAACGCAAAACCCAACAAGCAATAACCCGAGCACTCAACGCGCTGCCCTGCCTGGGGCAACGCAGTTCCATAAAAACAACAGCGAGGTGAAAGCATGTCTGGCAATCGTGGTGTGGTGTATCTCGGCGCTGGCAAGGTCGAAGTACAGAAAATCGACTACCCGAAAATGCAGGACCCGCGCGGTCGCAAGATCGAGCACGGGGTCATTCTCAAAGTAGTCTCCACCAATATTTGCGGCTCCGACCAGCACATGGTGCGCGGCCGGACTACGGCGCAGACCGGTCTGGTGCTGGGCCATGAAATCACCGGTGAGGTGATCGAAAAAGGCTCCGACGTCGAAAACCTGAAGATCGGCGATCTGGTCTCCGTGCCGTTCAACGTCGCTTGCGGGCGCTGCCGTTCCTGCAAAGAGCAACACACTGGCGTCTGCCTGACCGTCAACCCGGCCCGAGCCGGCGGCGCTTATGGCTATGTCGACATGGGTGACTGGACCGGTGGCCAGGCCGAATACGTGCTGGTGCCATACGCCGACTTCAACCTGCTGAAACTGCCGGACCGCGACAAGGCCATGGAGAAAATCCGTGACCTGACCTGCCTCTCCGACATCCTCCCGACCGGTTACCACGGCGCCGTCACTGCCGGCGTTGGCCCGGGCAGCACCGTCTACATCGCAGGCGCCGGCCCGGTCGGTCTGGCCGCCGCCGCTTCCGCACGCTTGCTCGGTGCTGCGGTGGTGATCGTTGGCGACGTCAACACCATCCGCCTGGCCCACGCCAAGGCCCAGGGTTTTGAGGTGGTCGACCTGTCCAAGGACACCCCGCTGCACGAACAGATCGCCGCGCTGCTGGGCGAGCCGGAAGTCGACTGTGCGGTGGACTGCGTCGGTTTCGAAGCACGCGGCCACGGCCACGACGGCGTCAAGGCCGAAGCCCCGGCCACCGTGCTCAACTCACTGATGGGCGTGGTGCGGGTGGCCGGCAAGATCGGCATCCCGGGCCTGTACGTCACCGAAGATCCGGGCGCCGTCGACGCCGCCGCAAAAATGGGCAGCCTGAGCATCCGCTTCGGTCTGGGCTGGGCCAAATCCCACAGCTTCCACACCGGCCAGACCCCGGTGATGAAATACAACCGCCAGTTGATGCAGGCAATCATGTGGGACCGCATCAACATCGCCGAAGTGGTCGGTGTGCAAGTCATCAGCCTCGATCAGGCGCCGGAAGGTTACGGCGAGTTCGATGCGGGTGTGCCGAAGAAGTTTGTGATTGATCCGCATAAGTTGTTTAGTGCGGCGTAACGGAACAAGGTGACAAAAAGGGCGGCCGAAATGCCGCCTTTTTCATTTCCGCTAATCGTTATTCATTCGTGCTAAAGGAGCACTGAGTTAACGAAGCAGTGCATTGACCGGTTTTCGTCCAATCGCTGGATGTTGATTCGAAGTGAGCGACATCTGCTACCAAGGCAATGTTTCCATAACGACAACTTATTTGACTGACCAGGATTGGACCGGTTTCGTCTTCGTCTTCGGTAATGTGCGTAACGCTTTCAAACTCAGTGCCCCTGTTGATTTTTAGCTCGTTCGGATTCGCCACCTTCCAGATTCTACCGAAGTTGTCCTTGAGCTCAGAACCATCCCTGGCCTCTTGCATGCCTGAAAGCACGGGGCAGGTGTCTGCCTGTGCGAGGCCTGCAGTAACAGCTAAACAGAGCGGCGTGAATAGTCTTGCGATACGCATGATTTCATTTCCTTGGCGAGTTGAAGGTCAACCATGCCCCGGAAGCATTGCGACGGCTACTGTCATATATGACAGTTTATGAGAACCATTAGGAATGAATCGGGTGGGTTTTTATCGCGAGCAGTGGTCGGCCGGACTAATATCATTTCCCGGTTCTGGAACAGCTCATTGAGTCTCAGGTCAAAAGGCGCAGCTCCGCCTGTTGATGGAGCCCAAGAAATAAGAGGATGTCTGAATGAAGATTTCACGCGGTTTTGCCCTGGCATCGCTCCTGACGCTGGCCGCCGGGCCGGTGTTTGCCGGTTTCAGTCTGAATGACGTGGCCGGTGCGGTATCGGGCATGCAGGGTGGTGACAAGGCGGCGGCCGCCGCGCCGACTTCGGAGACCGCCGGTTTGCTCAGCGCACTGAGTGCACTGGATGTCACGCCGGAGCAAGCCGTCGGCGGCACCAGTGCGATGCTCGGGCTAGCGAAGAATCAACTGAGCAGCACCGACTATTCGCAACTGGCCAAGGAAGTGCCGGGCATCGACAAGTTGTCCGGTGGCGGCGGCAATCTGGCGGCCCTGGGCGCGTTGCTCGGTTCGTCCGGAAAATCCGCAGGCCTGGAGAATGCGCTGGGCAACGTCAAGGACACCAATGACCTGAACAATGCCTTCAGCGCGTTGGGCATGGACAGCGGCATGATCGGCCAGTTTGCTCCGGTGCTGCTCCAGTACCTCGGTCAACAGGGCGTCGGCGGTTCGCTGTTGAGTAGCCTGGGCAGCATCTGGGGCACGGGTACCGGCAGTTGATTCAACGGCGCTCGTCGCGCAGTTCGTCGATGCGCTGGTCCTTCTCGGTCCAGAGCTGGTTGACCCAGTTCTGGACGCGCTCGCGAAACAGCGGATCTTTTTCGTAATCGCCTTGCCACAGCGCCGGGTCGAGTTCGCGGGTCTGGATGTCGATGATCACGCGAGGCACGTTGCCGCTGATCAGGTCCCAAAAGCCCGGGATTTTCTCCTGCGGATAAACCACGGTGACGTCGAGCATGGCGTCGAGTTGTTCACCCATCGCCGCCAGCACAAATGCCACGCCGCCGGCCTTGGGCTTGAGCAGGTGGTTGAACGGCGAAGTCTGCTGTGTGCTTTTCGCTGCGGTGTAGCGGGTGCCTTCCAGATAATTCACTACCGTCACCGGCTGGCGCTTGAACAGCTCGCAGGCCTGTTTGGTGATTTCCAGATCCTTGCCGGCCAGTTCCGGGTTTTTCGCCAGAAACGCCTTGGTGTAGCGCTTCATGAAGGGGTAATCCAGCGCCCACCACGCCAGGCCCAGAAACGGCACCCAGATCAGCTCTTTCTTCAGGAAGAATTTGAAGAACGGCGTACGCCGGTTGAGCGTCTGGATCAGCGCCGGAATATCGACCCAGGATTGATGATTGCTGACCACCAGATACGAGGTGTCGCGACGCAGATCGTCGCCGCCGCGAATGTCCCACTGCGTCGGAATGCAGAGCTTGAAGATCAGCTTGTCGATTTCGGCCCAGGTTTCGGCAATCCACATCACCGCCCATGATGCGTAGTCACGCCAGCGCCCGGGTGCGACCAGTTTGAGCAGGGCAAACACCATCAACGGCCCGATCAGGATCAGGGTGTTGAGCAACAGCAGCAGGGTGACGAAACAGCCGGTGAGCAGGCGGCGCATAAGCAACTCTTTGAAGTCCGGTTGGCGGGCCATGATAAGCAGCTTCACGCAGCAGGCCAAATCGGCGCTGACGAATGTTTCACTTTTCGCCGCGTATGCTTCGCTCAAGTGTTGTGTTGACTGAGTTGGCCCCTTCGCGAGCAAGCCCGCTCCCACAATTTGAAATGCGTTCACCCTGTGGGAGCGGGCTTGCCCGCGAAGGCGGCCGATGGCGAACGAATGACTTCGCTGGTGTCTAAAATCTCGCGCCTGCCGCCCTTAAATTTTTCCAAGGAAACCCCCTACGTGAAATCCCTCCTTGCTCTGTTTGCCCTTGTCGCCCTGCCGGTCATGGCCGCCGAGCCGACCCTGTACGGGCGTTACGAATACATCGCGCTGCCGGAGATCGGCGGCGAAGTGCTCAAGGCCAAGATGGACACCGGCGCGCTGACCGCCTCGCTGTCGGCCAAGGACATCGAGACCTTCACCCGCGACGGCGAAGACTGGGTGCGTTTCCGCCTCGCCACCAAGGACGCCAGCAACAAGGTCTTCGAGCACAAGGTGGCGCGCATCAGCAAGATCAAAAGCCGCTCCGACGAGGACGACGAGGAGCGCGATGCCGGCGATGCCGCCAAGCGCCCGGTGGTCGATCTGGAACTCTGCCTGGGCAACGTCAAGCGCACCGTCGAGGTCAACCTGACTGATCGCAGCCACTTCAATTACCCGCTGCTGATCGGTGCCAAGGCCTTGCGCGAGTTCGGCGCGGCAGTCAATCCGGCACGGCGCTACACCGCCGACAAGCCTGACTGCTAAGTGGTCTGATTGACGTAACGCCGGGCTTGGGGCACCGTTCGCGCATTACCCGCCACGGGCTCGGACGCCATGCCGCACATTCTGATTGTCGAAGACGAAGCGGCGATTGCCGACACGCTGATATTTGCCTTGCAGGGCGAGGGGTTCACCACCACCTGGCTGAGCCTCGGCGCGGCGGCGCTGGAACACCAGCGGCAGACGCCGGCCGACCTGATCATTCTCGATATCGGCCTGCCGGACATCAGCGGCTTCGAAACCTGCAAGCAACTGCGACGCTTCACCGAAGTGCCGGTGCTGTTTCTCAGCGCCCGCGATGCCGAGATCGACCGCGTGGTGGGGCTGGAGATCGGCGCAGACGATTACGTGGTCAAGCCGTTCAGCCCGCGCGAAGTGGCGGCGCGGGTCAAAGCCATCCTCAAGCGCATCGCGCCGCGCCCCACCGTGGAAACCGGTTCCACGTTGTTTCGCATCGATCCCGAACGTGTACAAATCAGCTATCGCGGCCAGCCACTGAGCCTGACCCGTCATGAGTTCCGTCTGCTGCAATGCCTGCTCGAACAACCCGAGCGGGTTTTCAGCCGCGAGCAATTGCTCGACGCGCTGGGCGTTGCCGCTGATGCCGGTTACGAACGCAGCATCGACAGCCACATCAAAAGCGTACGTGCCAAGCTGCGCCTGGTGCGCGCCGACGCCGAGCCGATCCAGACCCATCGCGGCCTCGGCTACAGCTACAGTCCGGGGCACAGCTGATGTCGTTGGGCCTGCGCATTTTTCTGGTGTACGTGCTGTTTGTCGGCCTGACCGGTTATTTCGTACTGAACACGGTGATGGAGGAAATCCGCCCCGGCGTGCGTCAGTCCACCGAAGAGACACTGGTCGATACCGCCAACCTGATGGCGGAAATCCTGCGCGACGATTTCAAGGCCGGCACCCTCAGCGAGAACCGCTGGCCGCAATTGCTGCGTGCCTATGGCGAGCGCCAGCCGCAGGCGACGATTTGGGGCCTGCCGAAGAATCAGGTCAACCACCGCATCTATGTCACCGACGCCAAAGGCATCGTCGTGCTCGATTCCAGTGGCGTGGCGGTCGGTCAGGATTACTCGCGCTGGAACGACGTCTACCTGACCCTGCGCGGCGAGTACGGCGCGCGCTCCAGCCGCAACGATGCCGGTGATCCGGGTTCGTCGGTCATGCACGTTGGTGCGCCGATCCGTGACAACGGCAAGATCATCGGCGTGGTCACCGTGGCCAAGCCCAACAGTTCGCTGCAGCCATATGTCGATCGCACTGAACGGCGCCTGCTGATTTACGGCGTCGGGTTGATCGGTCTCGGTCTGTTGTTCGGCGCCTTGCTGTCGTGGTGGCTGAGCCGCGCGCTGCATCGCCTGACCGGTTATGCGCAAGCCGTGAGCGAAGGGCGGCGGGTGGAAGTGCCGAACTATCGCGGCGGTGAACTTGCGCAACTCGCCACGGCGGTCGAGCAGATGCGCACACAACTGGAAGGCAAGGCCTACGTCGAGCGCTATGTGCACACGCTGACCCACGAACTGAAAAGCCCGCTGGCGGCGATTCGCGGTGCGGCGGAGTTGCTGCTGGCGGACATGCCAACGGTTCAGCGCCTGCGCTTTGTCGGCAATATCGACAGCGAAAGTGCGCGCATGCAACAGTTGATCGAACGCTTGCTCAACCTGGCGCAGGTCGAACAACGCCAAGGCCTGGAAGAGCGAGTGGCGGTGCCGCTTTCGGTGTTGGTCGAGCAACTGTTGAGCGCCCAAGCGGCGCGGATCGAGGGGAAACAACTGCGTGTCGAGCAAGCGATCGGCAGCGATCTGCTGCTGATTGGCGAGCCGTTCCTGCTGCGCCAGGCTTTGGGCAATCTGCTGGAAAACGCGCTGGATTTCACCCCGGCGCAAGGCGTGTTGCGCTTCAATGCCGAGCGGGTCGGCGAGCAGATCGAATGTCGCCTGTTCAACCAAACCGCGCCGATCCCCGATTACGCCTTGCCGCGGTTGACCGAGCGGTTCTACTCGCTACCGCGCCCGGACACCGGGCGCAAAAGTACCGGGCTGGGGCTGAATTTTGTCGAGGAAGTGGTCAAGTTGCATGGCGGGGGGATGCGCATTGCCAATGTCGAGGGCGGGGTTGAAGTGGTATTGCGTCTGCCGTGAGACCGTGTCGCTGCCTTCGCGAGCAAGCCCGCTCCCACACGGATTGGTGAACGACGCATAACCAATGTGGGAGCGGGCTTGCTCGCGAAGGGGCCGGAACATCTCCACACAATCTCCATATTCCGCCCACATTCCCACCACACCGCATCGCCAGACTCCCCCCATCCAAACAGGGAGAGTCCCATGAACAAGAATCTGACCATCAAGCTCGGCGCCATTGCCCTGCTGATCCTGCTGTTGCTGATCCCGTTGCTGATGATCGACGGCGTCATCGACGAGCGTCAGCAACTGCGCGACGGCGTGCTCGAAGACATCGCCCGCAGTTCCAGTTATAGCCAGCAACTGAGCGGGCCGGTGATGGTGGTGCCGTATCGCAAAGTGATCCATAACTGGAAGACCCACGATAAAACCAACAAGCGCTATGACGAACCGACTGAGGAGCGCGGTCGTCTGTATTTCCTGCCGGAGCGCTTCGAACTCGACGGCCAGGTGCAGACCGAGCTGCGCGCCCGGGGCATTTATGAAGCGCGGCTGTTTCACGCCGACAACCGCATCAACGGCCATTTCTCTTTGCCGGCGCAGTTGGGGATTAAAGAAGACTTCAGCGATTACCGTTTTGACGCGCCGTTCCTCGCGGTCGGTATCAGCGACATCCGCGGGATCGAAAACGCACTGCAACTGGAACTCGACGGCCAGCGCCTGGACTTCGTTCCGGGGACTCAAGTCGGCTGGCTCGGAGAAGGCGTTCGCGTGACGCTGCCGCTGCTGGACACCGGCAAAACCACCGAGCTGAGCTTTGGTTTCGACCTGCGCCTGCAAGGCACCGGTTCATTGCAGGTGTTGCCGGTGGGCAGGACCAGCAGCGTCAGCCTGACTGCCAACTGGCCGCACCCCAGTTTTGTCGGCAACTTTCTGCCGGGCAAACGGGAAATCAGCGACGCCGGTTTCAGTGCCGACTGGCAGACCACTTTCTTCTCTACCAACCTGCAAGACGCCATGAGCCGTTGCGTCAATAGCAACGAGTGCGAGGCGTTTACCGGCCGCAGCTTCGGCGTGAGCTTTATCGACCCGGTGGATCAGTACCTGAAAAGCGATCGGGCGATCAAATACGCGCTGCTGTTCATCGTCCTGACGTTCGCCGGTTTCTTCCTCTTCGAAGTGCTCAAGAGCCTGGCGGTGCACCCGGTGCAATACGCCTTGGTCGGCGTGGCGCTGGCGTTCTTTTACCTGTTACTGCTGTCGTTGTCGGAACACATCGGTTTTGCCCTGGCGTACGTGCTGTCGGCCGGTGGCTGCGTGCTACTGATCGGCTTCTATGTCAGTCATGTGCTGCGCAGCGCGTGGCATGGCTTGAGTTTTTCGGCGGGGCTGGCGGCGTTGTACGGCCTGCTTTATGGCTTGCTGAGCGCCGAGGATTACGCGCTGTTGATGGGCTCGCTGCTGCTGTTCGGCTTGCTCGGAGTGTTCATGGTGCTGACGCGCAAACTGGACTGGTACGGGATTGGGTTGAAACCGGCCAAACCGCTTGAGTTTGATGTGGAGGCGATGCAATGAGCGGGTTGGGCTTGCGCGAGGATCAGCATTGGAAGGACGGATTGGTGATGCGGCTTATCGGGCTTTTGCCTGTGGAACCGAGGTGGGGCCATCGCGAGCAGTTGTTCCTTGACCTGTTTGATCGAACCGGCCAGTGGCGTCTGCGGTGTCAGGCGCACCGGGTAGAGGCTGGTG